>DASSCF010000103.1:0-5620 GCA_035698025.1 Gaiellaceae bacterium | reverse complement strand
GTGCGCGCGGCACGGGGCGCCTTCCCCAAGTGGGCCGGCATGACCGCGTACAACCGCGGGCAGGTTCTCTACCGCGTGGCGGAGATGATGGAGGGCCGACGGGCCGAGTTCGCCGAGCTGACCGGAAGCGACGAGGAGGTCGACGCCGCGGTCGATCGCTGGGTCTGGTACGCCGGCTGGGCCGACAAGCTCGCCCAGGTGCTCGGCGCGTCGAACCCCGTCGCGGGCCCGTACTTCAACTTCACGATCCCCGAGCCGACCGGCGTCGTCGGCGTCATCGCGCCCGAGGAGCCGCCGCTCGCCGGACTGGTCTCGCGGCTCGCGCCGGTGATCGTCGGCGGCAACGCCGCCGTCGTGATCGCCTCCGAGCGACGCCCGCTCGCGGCCGTGACGCTGGCCGAGGTGCTCGCCACCTCGGACGTGCCGGGCGGGGTCGTCAACCTGGTTACCGGGCGCAAGCGCGAGCTCGCGCCAATCGTCGCGGGCCACATGGACGTGAACGCGCTCGACCTCGGGGGCGCGGAGGACGACGTCGAGGAGCTCGAGCGGCTGGCCGCCGAGAACGTGAAGCGGGTCGTGCGCAACGGCGACGGGCAGTCGCCGTGGCACGCGGCCTCCTTCCTCGAGCTGAAGACCGTCTGGCACCCCATCGGCGTCTAGGAGGGGTTTGGCGGAATGGACGGCATCGCCACTGTTTCGTCAAACCCTCCTGAGCCACTGCACTAGGGTTTCGAGACTCATGGCCCGCCGGCTCGCAGAGCTCGCCAAGACCATCGACCACACCTTGCTGGACCGCAAGGCGTCAGAGGCCGCCCTCGCCCGCGTCTGCGACGAGGCGCACGAGCACCACTTCGCGTCCGTGTGCGTCCTGCCGGGCGCGGTCGCCTTCGCGGCCGAGCGCCTGCGCGGCTGCGACGTCAAGGTGGCGGCGGTCGTCGGCTATCCGCACGGCGCGGACGACCTGCACGTCAAGCTCGCCGAGGCCGAACGCTGCGTCGCCGACGGCTCGCACGAGCTCGAGCTCGTCATGAACACGGAGGCGATGCTGGCCGGCGACTTCCACCTCGCGCGTGACGAGCTCGCTGCCGTGGCGCACGCTGTCGGGATGCGCAGCATCAACACGGGCCGGGGGCAGACGGTGGTCAAGGTCGTGCTCGAGTGCGAACGGCTCGGCCCCAAGCGGACACAGCTCGCGTGCTCGATCGCGGAGGGCGTCGGCGTCGACTTCGTCTCGACGTCGACCGGAGGCGCGACGGAGGCGGCCACTCTCACTGCCGTCGAGCTTCTGCGCGAGCACCTCTCCGAACGAATTGCCGTCAAGGCCGCTGGCACGGTCGCCACGCCGGGCGAGGTGGACGAGCTCATCGCCGCCGGCGCCGGGCGCATCGGGACGCCGCGCGCCGTCGACGTCATGTCCGTCGATCCGCACGCGGTGACGGCATGAGCCGGTTCAGCCAGGCCATCTCCGAGGGCGACGGGATCTCGGTCATCCCCGTCCTCGAAGGAGAGATCGAGAAGCTCGCTGCGCTCGCGGAGAAGGCAGGGGCCGAGGGCATCGCCGTCCACGTGGGCGACGTCGTGCGCGCGCGGGCGACCACCGGCCTGCCGATCCTCGCCCGCGACGGCGATCCGGCCGCCGTCCTGGACGCGGGAGGAGACGCGCTCGTGGTCGAGTTTCGCGTCGCTGAGAACGAGGGCAAGCTCGAGCAGCTCTACGCGCGCTCGTTCGACCTCGGCCTCGACTGCGCCGTCGAGGTTCGCGAGGAGGAGGAGCTCGAGGAGGCGCTCGAGCGCGTCGACCCCGAGATCGTCCTGATCTCGGAAGCCGGGCTGGACGACGACGAGGAGCACCTCGAGCGGACGCTCGACCTGCTCGCGGACGTCCCCGCGGGCAAGCTGGTCGTCTCCGAGGCCTGGATCGAGTCGCGCGAGCAGGTGCTCGCGCTGGAGCGGGCGGGTGTCGACGCGATTCTCGTCCACGGGCTCGCGCGGGAGCCGGAGTTCGAAGCGGTCCTCGAGGAGCTCGTCCGTGGCCCAGAAGCTCGGCACTAGCGAGCCCGTCGTCACGGATCCGCTGACCGGCGACGGCGCGGACGCCGTGGTCGCGCGCTCTCCTCGGCGCCGACCTGACAGGTGGGGGCGGTTCGAAGGCGTCCCGGTCATGGTGGCCGTCTTCGTCTCGGGCGCCGTGCTGCTCGGCGTGGAGATCGCGGCGAGCCGCGTGCTCGCTCCCTTCTTCGGCAACTCTCTCTTCGTCTGGGGCTCGCTCATCGGCGTCGTCCTCACGGGCCTCGCAGTCGGCTACTGGCTCGGCGGCGCGCTCGCGGACCGGCTGCCCGCGACCGGGCTTCTGCTGGGGGTCATGGCGCTGGCGGCGCTCACGATCCTCCTCATTCCGATCATCGACGAGCCGGTGCTGGAGGCGGTCGTGTCCTGGGATCCCGGGCCGCGGCTGAACCCGCTGATCGCGGCCGTCGCGCTCTTCGGGCTCCCGAGCGTGCTCATGGCCGGTGTGACCCCGATCGCCGTGCGCCTGCGCGCCCAGTCGCTCACGCGCGTCGGCCGTACCGCCGGGCGGCTCTTCTCCATCTCGACCGCGGGAAGCATCTTCGGGACGCTCGCGACCTCGTTCTTCCTCATCCCGGAATTTGGAACCGACCAGCTGATCGGGATCGCGGCGGCCGCGCTCTTCGCGGCAGTGGCCGCGGTCGCCCTCGCGGAGCGACTCGTCATCGCGGCCGTGCTGGCCGCGGCCGCGACCGTCGGCGCCGGGTACGCGGCGACCGAGCTCGCGCCCGAGACGGGCGGCACCCTCTCCGAGGCGGCCGCGCAGAACTGGTCGCCCCTCTACCGCATGCGGGGGTCGGAGACCGTCCTCGACGCGCGCGACCCGCGCGCCGTCGTCGAGGCCGAGGACCTCCGCGTCGTCTACTCAAAGGACACGCAGTACCACCGGCTCTCGGTGGTGGAGGACGCCGACACCCGCTACCTGCGCTTCGACAACTCGCTCCAGAGCGCCATGTACGTCGACGAGCCGCTGCAGACGCGGTTCGCGTACACGGACCTCTTCCACCTGGCGGTGGCCTACAACCCGGACGCGAAGAACATCCTCTTCATCGGGCTCGGCGCCGGCTCCTCGGAGAAGCGCATGCTCCAGGACTTCCCCGAGCTGCAGATGCAGGCGGTCGAGATCGACCCGGTAGTCGTCGACGTGGCGCACGACTACTTCGCGGTGCCGCGCGACGACCCGCGGCTCGAGATCGCGGTGGGCGACGGCCGGCGCTTCCTCGCCGACGACGAGACCCGCTGGGACGCAATCGTGATCGACGCGTTCTTCGCCGACGCGGTGCCCTTTCACCTCGTCACGCGGGAGTTCGTCCAGCTGGCGCAGTCGCGGCTGAGCCCGGGCGGTGTGATCGTGACGAACGCCATCGGCGCCATCGCCGGGCCGGGCTCGCGGCTGTTCCGGTCGATCTACCGCACGTACCGCACGGTCGTGCCGACCGTCGTCGTGCACCCGGCGATCCTCGAGGGCGACCAGGGCGACGAGACGTTCCGGAACCTCATCCTCGTCGCGACCGAGCAGGCGGCGCCGCAGCGGACGTTCCTCGCGCAGCGCTGGGACGAGATCCGCGCGGAGTCGCCGACCGCGCCCGACCTCCGGCAGGCGATCCTCGACCGCCACGACGCGCTGATCCCGACCGACGACGTGCCCGTCCTCACGGACGACTACGCGCCCACGGACGCGCTGCTGCTCCTCTTCCAATAGACGCGCGCGCCGGGGCCCCCCCGATTTCGAGCCTATCGCTCAATTCCGCGCGTGTGGCGCACGGAATGTGCCGAGAGCTGCGCGTAAGCATCAGGAGTCGGCGACGTCCGGACAGCGGTTCTCCGGCGGGAGGGCGCGGCCGTCGTGGTCGAAGCGCCGGCGCGGGTCGTGCGCGCCCGCCGCTGACATGACCTGCGGCGGGCTGGAGGCGTCCAGGCAGACGTAGCCCTGCCGGTCCATCTCGTCCTCGTAGAAGCAGAGGAAGCCGCCGCCCTCTTCGGCCGCGCAGTCGCCCGAGAACCGCCCCTCCGGCCACGGCTGTGTCCCGGCCGGCTGCGCGTCGCTCGGGAACGTGGAGTACCCCTCCTCGACGACCTCCTCGACCCCTGCCGCGTCGTCCGAGCCGCACCCGGCGCCGGCCGCGAGCGCGGCGGCGGCGAGAGCGGCTGCGCAGGCTCCGCGCCGGCCCACGCCTATCCGAAGAACGCCCGCGCCACCTCGAAGAACTCCCTCGGCACGGTCTTCAGCTCGGCGACTGCGTCCCGTAGAGGCACCTCGACGATGTCGTCGCCCTGGAGCGCTGCCATGACGCCCCAGCGGCCTTCGTGGACGAGGTCGGCGGCCTTGAGGCCGAAGCGCGTCGCGAGCACGCGGTCGCGCGGCGTGGGCGTCCCGCCGCGCTGGACGTGGCCGAGGACGGTCACGCGGGTCTCGTAGCCCGTCCGCTCCTCGATCTCGTGCGCGAGCACGTCGCCGACACCGCCCAGCCGGACGTGGCCGAACTGGTCTCGCGCGGACGGCTCCTGGGCGATCTGCTGCTTCTCGCCCGATCGGTACGTGAGCTCGTAGCCCTCGCTCACGACGATGATGGAGAAGTCCTTGCCACGCTCGTGCCGGCGCCTGAGGTCGTCGCAGGCGTCCTCGACGGTGACGGGCTCCTCCGGGATGAGGATCACGTCCGCGCCTCCGGCGATGCCGCTCATGACGGCGATCCAGCCCGTGTGCCGCCCCATGACCTCGACCACCATCACGCGGTTGTGGGACTCGGCCGTGGTGTGGAGCCGGTCGATCGCCTCGGTGGCCACGGTCACGGCCGTGTCGAAGCCGAAGGTGTAGTCCGTCGCAGACAGGTCGTTGTCGATCGTCTTCGGGACGCCGACGACGGGATAGGTGTGCTCCTCGTGGAGCCGGGCGGCGACGCCGAGCGTGTCCTCGCCCCCGATGGCGACGAGCGCATCGAGCCGCTGCTCCTCGGTGTTGCGGAGCACGCGCTCCACGCCGCCGTCGACCTTGTACGGGTTCGTGCGCGTTGTGCCGATGATCGTCCCGCCGCGGGGCAGGATCCCCGAGATGGAGCGGTAGTCGAGCTGCTCGAAGGCGCCCTCGACGAGCCCTCGCCAGCCGCCGCGAACCCCGATCACCTCGTATCCCCGGTCGAGCGAGCGTCGGGTCACCGCCCGGATGACCGCGTTCAGGCCCGGGCAGTCTCCTCCTCCGGTGAGCAGCGCAACGCGTTTCACCACTGGTCTAACTTCGGCGAGGCTCGAACGTCTTTGGGGACGTACCCGCACCGATCGATGCCAACCATGCGGGCGCGAGGAGAGGTGAGCTGATGCCGAAGGCGGGGATCGAACCCGCACGGGGCCTAGCCCCACTGGATTTTGAGTCCAGCGCGTCTACCAGTTCCGCCACTTCGGCGTGCTCCACTGCGGCGCATCGTAACCGGAGGGGGTTGCAAGGGCGCGGAACCCGGGGTCATAATCGGGCACTTCTGAACGGTGCTCGCCGGGCGCAAGCGCCGAAACAGGAATCGGGCGAAGAGGAGGAGTAGTGAAACGAAGGACGATTTTG
>DASSCF010000102.1:0-22486 GCA_035698025.1 Gaiellaceae bacterium | reverse complement strand
TGCCGCCCGTGGCAAGCTGCTCGCGCGCGAGCGTGTCGAACGCCTACTCGACCCCGGCTCGGCCTTCCTCGAGCTGAACGCCCTGGCCGCGTGGGACGTCTACGACGGCGACGCACCGGGCGCCGGGATGATCGCCGGGATCGGCGTCGTCGAGGGCACGGAGTGCGTGATCGTCGCCAACGACGCGACCGTCAAGGGTGGCACCTACTACCCGCTCACGGTCAAGAAGCACCTGCGCGCGCAGGAGGTCGCCGAGCAGAACCACCTGCCGTGCATCTACCTCGTCGACTCGGGCGGCGCCTTCCTGCCCATGCAGGACGAGGTGTTCCCCGACCGGGAGCACTTCGGCCGCATCTTCTTCAACCAGGCGAACATGTCGGCTCTCGGGATTCCCCAGGTCGCCGTGGTCATGGGCTCGTGCACGGCCGGCGGCGCCTACGTGCCGGCGATGAGCGACGAGACTGTGATCGTGCGGGGCACCGGGACGATCTTCCTCGGCGGCCCACCGCTCGTGAAGGCGGCCACCGGCGAGGAGGTCAGCGCCGAGGAGCTCGGCGGCGCGGACGTCCACTCGCGCGTCTCCGGCGTCACAGACCATTACGCGGTCAGCGACGAGCACGCCCTCGCGCTCGCGCGGCAGATCGTCCGCAACCTCCATCGCCGCAAGCCCGAGCCGCCGTGGGACGTGCTCCCGTCCGAGGAGCCGCTCTACGACCCGGAGGAGCTCTACGGCATCGTCCCGACCGACTACGCGAAGGGCTACGACGTGCGCGAGCTCATCGCGCGCCTCGTCGACGGCAGCCGGCTGCACGAGTTCAAGCCGCTGTACGGCGAGACGCTCGTCTGCGGCTTCGCGCGCATCGAGGGGTATCCGGTCGCGATCCTCGCGAACAACGGCGTCCTCTTCTCGGAGTCGGCACTCAAGGGCGCGCACTTCGTGGAGCTCGCCTGCAAGCGGCGCGTCCCGCTCCTCTTCCTCCAGAACATCACCGGCTTCATGGTCGGGAAGGAGTACGAGGCAGGCGGGATCGCCAAGGACGGCGCGAAGCTCGTCACCGCGGTCGCGTGCGCGCAGGTGCCGAAGTTCACGGTGATCGTCGGCGGCTCGTTCGGCGCCGGCAACTACGGGATGTGCGGCCGCGCCTACGCCCCGCGCCAGCTCTGGATGTGGCCGAACGCGCGCATCTCGGTCATGGGCGGCGAGCAGGCCGCCAACGTGCTCTCGACGGTCGGGCGTTCGGATCCGGACGAGATTCGCGCGAAGTACGAGCGCGAGGGGAACCCCTACTACTCGACCGCGCGTCTCTGGGACGACGGGATCGTCGACCCGGTCGACACCCGCAAGGTGATCGCCCTCGGGATCTCGGCGGCGCTCAACGCGCCGATCCCCGAGACCACCTTCGGAATCTTCCGGATGTAGCGCGTCGCGTCCTCCGTCGTGGCCTCGAGGTCGGCCACGGCGCGGTCGAGCTGCCGGCGGGTTTGGACCGTTCCGCGGGCGAGGTCTGTGGTCAACCCGTTCGCGGCGGCCGCGACCTGGTTGGTGGCGTTCGCCTGCGGACGGATATTGGAGCGCTGCGGCTTCCGCACGGGCGCGGGCTTCGCGGACCGATGCGCCGGGCGCGCCACCGTCCCCACACTCGGCGCGACGGCGGCGGCCGGGGCGTCACGCTCGGTCGGGGCAGCGGCGGGAGCGGAGGCCGTGCCTGCGCGCGCGTCGCCTCGCGGCACGAGGCCCTGCTGGATTCCGACGCCCGTCCCGAGGACGGCGGCGGAGAGCCCGCCGGCGACCTTGACGGTCGCCCCGCGGCCGGTGAGCCAGCCGGCGAGCGTCCCGAATCCGTCCCACCCGAACCCTGGCAACGGGACCAGGCCGCCGAGAACGCGGCCCCTCGTGCGCGGCGCCTCGTCGTCGAGCTCGACCCGGAGGGCCCGGCGCGCACGGAAGAGCAGCGTCTCAACAGCCGGCACAGACATGTCCATCGCGGCCGCGATCTCCACGTACGAGCGTCCTCCGATCTCGCGAAGGACGAGGGCCTCGCGCTGCGCGGGGCGCAGCCGCTCGAGCGCGATCCGGATGTCGTCGGCCGAAGGGCCCTCGCGATCCGGTGCCGCGATGAACTCGGCGTCGAGCTCGACCTCCAACGGCCGGGCAGCGCGGGTGCGGAACCGCCGGCGCGCGGCGTTCTGGGCGATGGTCAGGAGCCAGGCCTGCGGCTGCTGCGGCTCGTCCCCGCGGCGCAGCGCCCGGTAGGCGTCGAGGAAGGCCGTCTGCGTGATGTCCTCGGCCTCGTCGGGATCTCGCACGTCCCGCAGGACGAAGCGGTAGACGTCGCGCTTGTGGCGCGTGTAAAGGCGCTCCAGGTCACGCCCGGCCTTCATCTTCGCCGCAACGGTCCGCATGCTCCCTCGCTCAGGTACCCGGGAGGGCGCGAGTTTGCACATCCGCCGCAAGTTTCCGCTCCCGGGCGGACTCTCTCGTAGGGGGACAGACAACGCCCGCCGGTCTCTGCGGCCCCGGCGGGCGTTCCTTTACCCGCACTAAACTTCGCCCATGCCGTACGTGGTCGTGGACGGGAAGGACGTGGAGCCGAGCTACGGCGGCGTCTTCAGGCAGATCCGCCGGCGCCTGGGCGTGAACGCGTTCGGGATCAACCAGATCGACCTGCCGCCCGACACCGCCGGACGCGAGCACGACCACGCCGAGACGGGGCAGGAGGAGGTCTATCTCGTCCTGGCCGGAAGCGGGATCATGCGCGTCGACGGGGACGAGGTGCCCCTGGAGCCCGGGCGCTACGTGTTCGTCTCCGCCGGCACCACCCGCCAGCCCGTGGCCGGGCCGGACGGCCTCTCGTGGGTGGTCGTCGGGGCCCCGCCCAAGGACGGCTGGGAGCCGCAGCTCTAGGCCCTCCGGGCCGGTTCCGCGCGCTCGTCACGCTTTCTGCACGGTTGCGTCACCCACGGGTGCGCCTTTCGGCGCTAGCGTCCAAAGCGGGTGGTGGCCCGGGGCGGAGAAGGGCGATGCGGCCCGGCTAGCGGAGGGCGCGCTCGCCGCTCGGCTGGCCGAGCCAGTCGGGCACGAGGGTGTCGAGGCGGTCGCGCTCGGAGTCGGTCAGGCCGCGGAGCGGCCCGCGGACGTCCTCGCGCACGGGCACTCCGCGAAGCGCCAGGATCCGCTTCAGCGCCGCGTGGCGCGGGAACGCCTCGAGGCCTTCCCGCAGCTCGCCCAGGAGGGCGCTGCGCTCCGGGCTCGGCTCACGGACGGCGGCGGCGACGAGCTCGGGGAACGCCGTCGCGAGCGCGGAGACCGAGCCGCTGGCGCCCTGCCGCATGGCCGCGCCGATGAGGCTCTCGGCGCCGACGAAGATGTCGAGCCCCTCGATCAGGTACGGCTCCACGGCCTCGAACGGCGCGTCGGAGACCTTCATCCCGGAGAGGTTGGGCGCCGCGTCCCGTAGTCGCTCGACGATGCCGACCGAAACGGCGTAACCGCTCACCTTGGCGAACTCGTAGACGTAGAAGGGCGTGGGCGCGCAGGCCTTGGCGGCGGCGGCCAGGTGCGCGAAGAGCGACTCGTCGTCCAGCTGGAAGTACGGCGGGGCGATGACAGCGACCGCGTCGGCCCCCTGCGCCGCGGCGTGCTCCGCCAGGGCGAGGGTGTCCGCGGTGGATTGGGCACCGCAATGGACTGCGACGTCCAGCTTGCCCTCGCACGCGGCGATGAAGATGTCCGTCACGCGCTTGCGCTCCTCGAGCGAGAGCAGGATCCCCTCGCCGGTCGTTCCCATGGCGAGGATCCCGTCGAGCCCGGCGCCGGCCAGGAAGTCGACCAGCGGCTCGAATGCGTCCTCGTCGAGGCTCGCTCCGCCGTCGCGGAGCGGCGTCACGGCGGCGGCCAGGGTGCCCTTGATCACGGAGCGAACCTTATGCTCTCGCACGATGAGCGCGCTGAGGATCGAGCGGGACGGAGGCGTCCTGCGCGTCACGATCGCCAAGCCGGAGCGCCGGAACGCCTTCGACGCGGCGCTGATCGCCGAGCTCACCGACGCCTTCGCCGACGTCGGCGACGCGCGCGTCGTCGTGCTCACCGGCGACGGACCGAGCTTCTGCGCGGGCGCGGACGTCGAGTGGCAGCGTGCGTCGATCGACCTCTCCTATGACGAGAACGTCGAGGACGCCATGCGGCTCTACCGGATGATGGAGGCGATCGACGAGTGCCCGGCCCCGGTCGTCGCGCGCGTGCAGGGGTTCGCGCTGGGCGGCGGCTCCGGCCTCGTGGCGTGCGCCGACGTCGTCGTCGCGGCGCCCGACGCCGTCTTCGGCTTCACCGAGGTCCGCCTGGGGATCATCCCCGCCGTGATCTCGCCCTTCGTGTTCGCCCGCATCGGCGGCGGCGCGGCCCGACGCTACTTCCTGACGGGCGAGCGCTTCGGCGCCGAGGCCGCGCTTCGCATCGGGCTCGTCCACGAGGTGACCGGGGAGCTCGACGCCGCCGTCGAGCAGATCGTCGGCCACCTCCTCGTCGCCGGCCCCGAGGCCGCGCGGGCGGCCAAGCAGCTGATCCGCGAGCGCCCCACAGGTGAGGCGACGGCGCACCTGGCCGCCCGCATGCGAACGAGCCCCGAGGGCCAGGAGGGCCTCCGCGCGTTCCTCGAGAAGCGCGCAGCGACCCTCCCGGACGGCGGCTCGTGGGGGGTCTTCTCCGAGCGGGCGCCCCGCTAGCCGGGCCCCTTCCCGCTCCCGCCGGCGCCCGTGCCCCAGGTGAGGAGCACGACGAGGGCGACGAGCGCCACGAGCGCGAGCACGAAGGCGATCAGGAGGCGCCGGGCCAGGCCCCTAGTTCCCATGCGCGTACCCCCACGCGCCGCCGGGGTACCCGGTCAGGCGCACCCACGGCGTCTTCGTGTTGAAACAGAATTGGAAGCACTGTTGAAACTTCCCCTGCGCCCGGACGCGATACATGCTCCGGCCCGCGCCGCCGTCGACGTCGAGGCTCGTGTGGCCCTTGAAGTCCCAGCCCGAGAACTGGAGGCAGCATTCGACGGAGCGCCAGTAGGTCGGTGACCACGGGTTCGTCGTCCGCACGATCAGCGAGCCGCCTGCCTGCCAGCACCAGCGGATCGTGAGGATGTACTTCCAGTAGAAGTAGCCGAAGAGCGGGTGCTTGAGGCCGTGCCACCCGTGCACCTTCCTGCACCTGATCGGCGCGGCCGCGACCGCCTCGACGGCCTCGGCCGTGAACTCGGCCGCCTGGAGAACCGTCTCGCCCGTCTCCAGCACGACGGGCTCCTCCGTCGCGATCGTCTCCGCGGACGCGGTTGTCGGCGCGGCCAGAAGCGACGCCGCGATGAGCCCCAGTAGGCACGTGCGCATGAGCGACCTCCCTGTCCAGAACCGAGTCGAGGCCGCGGGCTGCGCCGCTCGAGTTCGCTTTCCTCGAGGATAGAACAGGGTTGCCTCCTCTGACAACGTCCTCTTCGGCCACGTCCGCTTAGGGCCTGGGTCTAAGCTGCGGGCGCGCCGGAGCGCATGACTCCATGCCGACAATCCGCAAGCTCCTCGTGGCGAACCGCGGCGAGATCGCCGCGCGAGTCTTCCGAACGTGCCGCCGCCTAGGGATCGAGACGGTGGCGGTCTACGCCCCGGACGACGAGGGCGCGTTTCACACGCGCAAGGCGGACGAGGCAGTCCCGGTCCTCTCCTACCTCTACTCGGAGGAGATCGTCAGGGCGGCCAAGCAAGCGGGCGCCGACGCCATCCATCCCGGCTACGGATTCCTGGCGGAGAACGGGGACTTCGCCGAGGCCGTGGACGCCGCCGGGCTGACCTTCGTCGGCCCCGACCCGCATGCCATCCGGTCGGCGGGCGACAAGCTCGAAGCGAAGCGGCTCGCACGCGAGGCGGGCGTGCCGGTGGTCGAGTCCGGGGAGCCCGAGGAGATCGGCTACCCGCTGATCGTCAAGGCCGCGGCGGGCGGAGGCGGACGCGGGATGCGCGTGGTGCGCTCACCCCGGGAGCTCCAGGAGGCGCTCGAAGCGGCGAGCCGTGAGGCCGAGGCGGGGTTCCGCGACGGCCGTGTCTTCTGCGAGCGCTACGTCGAGCGCCCGCGTCATGTCGAGATCCAGGTGCTGGCCGACCGGCACGGAAACGCGATCCACCTCGGGGAGCGCGACTGCTCGATCCAGCGCCGCCACCAGAAGGTGCTCGAAGAGAGCCCCTCCCCCGCGCTCGACGACGACCTGCGTGCCGCCATGGGCGAGGCCGCCGTCGCCTTCGCGCGCGCGGTCGGGTACGTGAACGCGGGAACGGCCGAGTTCATGCTCGACGGCGACCGCTTCTACTTCCTCGAGCTCAACGCGCGGCTCCAGGTCGAGCACCCGGTGACGGAGCTCGTGACCGGGATCGACCTCGTCGAGCAGCAGCTCCGCGTCGCGTCCGGCGAGCCTCTGTCGGTCGAGCCGCGTGCGCCCGAAGGACACGCGGTGGAGGTCCGCCTCTATGCCGAGCATCCGCTGACCTTCCTCCCGCAGGCCGGCCGGCTCGAGCGGCTCGAGCTGCCCGACACCGTGCGGGTGGACGCAGGCGTGGAGACCGGGGACGAGATCCCGGTCGCTTACGACCCGCTCATCGCGAAGCTGATCGCCCACGGAGCGACCCGGGAGGAGGCGTTCGACGACCTCTCCCGCGCCCTGCGCGCGACCCGCGTCGCGGGAGCGACGACGAATCTCGGGTTCCTCCGCTGGCTCGTCGACCACCCTGACGTGCGCGCGGGACACGCGACGACCGCCTTCCTGGACGAGCATCCGCCCCTCTCGCAGCCCGCAACTCCGGCCGGCCCGTGGTCGAGCGGGTGGCGGCTCAACCGGGACCGCTCCGCCACGCCCGCGGCCTTCCGTCCGCCGCCCACCGTCGAGCAGTCGGCGCACGCCGCGGACTCCGGCGGCGAGCAGAGCACGATCACGGCGCCCATGCCCGGCGTGGTCATCCGCGTCCTCGCGGCGGAGGGCGATCGCGTGGAGCCGCGGCAGCCGCTCGTCGTCCTCGAGGCCATGAAGATGGAGACGCCGCTCGTCTCGCCGTACGAGGGCGTCGTCCGCCGAGTGCACGTCGCGGAGGGCGACCGGGTGAGCGGCGGCGCGGTGCTCGTCGAGCTGGAGGAGTGATGGAAACTTCCGACTTCCATCCGGATCCGATCGCTCAGTTCCACCGCTGGCTCGAGGAGGCGGCCGCCGCCGGCGTCGAGATGCCCGAGGCCATGACGCTCGCGACCGCCGACGCCGAGGGCCGACCGTCGGCACGCACCGTCCTGCTCAAGTCGGCCGCGGGGGACGGCTTCCGGTTCTTCACGAACACGGAAAGCCGGAAGGGACGCGAGCTGGCCGAGAACCCGAACGCCGCGCTCGTCTTCCACTGGGCGCAGGAGCCTCGGCGGCAGGTGACGGTCGCCGGGCCGGTCTCGCCGCTCCCGCTGGAGGAGGCCGAGACCTACTTCCGCTCGCGCCCGCTGGGGAGCCGGCTGGGCGCCTGGGCGTCCCGGCAGACCACGGTCATCCCCGGCCGCGAGGAGCTCGACCGGGCGTTCGCGGAGGCGGAGGCCGCGTACGGCGACGACCCGCCTTTGCCGCCCTGGTGGGGCGGGTATCTCCTCACGCCCACGCGCCTCGAGTTCTGGCAGAACGGCCCGAACCGACTCCACGACCGCTTCCGCTACACACGCGACGGCGAATCCTGGCGCCTGGAGCGCCTCGCTCCCTAGCTAGAGCAGGAAGTCGCGGACGGCGGCGTTGAACTCGTCGGGGCGCTCGCCGGCGGCGAAATGGCCGACGCCGGGGAGCACGACGAGCTTCGAGTCGGGAATGGCCGCGTGCAGCTCCTCCCCCACACGAAGGGGCGAGCGGACATCGAGCTCGCCCCAGAGCAGCAAGGTCGGCACCTCGATTCGCGGCAGGACGTCTCGCAGGTCGGCGGCGGCCATCGCGTGCAGCATCGTCCGCGTCCCACCGATATGAATGTCGCCCATGATCTCGAGCAGCTCGTCGGCGAGCTCGGGCGGCGCACCGTCCGTGAGGAGGCCCGGGAGGTAGCCGGCCGCCCATTCCGACGGTGGGCGACGGAGCTCAGCCTCGACGCGGGCTACCCGCTGCACTACCTCGTCGGGCGGCAGGGAGCCGGCCCAACCCGCGTAACCGCCCGCCAGGACGAGCGAAGCCGGGACGTGAGGGTGACGCCGGTAGAGCTCGAGGGCGAGCGCGCCTCCCCACGAAAGGCCCAGGACACGCGGGCGCGCGATCCCCGCCGTCTCCAGCCAGGCGGCGAGGCAGTCCGCGTAGTCCCCCATCCCCCAGGTCTCGGGCGGATCGTCGCTGCCGCCGCACCCCGGTGCGTCCCACGCGGCGAGCGCGAAGTCCTCGTGGAGGCCCTCGAGCTGCCGGCGCACCTGGCGGCTGTCGCCCCAACCTCCGTGCAGGAGCACCAGCGGCGGGCCGTCCCCCGCGGTCGCGTACGCAATCCGCAGCCCCCCGACCTCGACGTCCTGAAGGCGCATGAACAGAGCACTCTAGGCACGTTTTCGGCCAACGCCCAGGGGTAGGTCAAGAGTGACGAATCCGAACCCAAGGAGGCTCATGTCTCACCTCAAGAACAAGCGCGTGGCATTCCTGGCGACCGACGGCGTCGAGCAGGTCGAGCTGACGGAGCCGTGGAAGGCCGTCGAGAAGGCCGGTGGCGAGCCCGAGCTCGTCTCGCTCGAGAAGGGCACGATCCAGGGCTTCAATCACTTCGACAAGGGCGACACGTTCACAGTCGACAAGACCGTGGGCGAGGCCAGCCCGAGCGACTACGACGGGCTGGTCCTGCCGGGCGGCGTCATCAACCCGGACGTCCTACGGATGCACGACGACGCGATGGAATTCGTCAAGGGGTTCTTCGAGCAGGGCAAGCCGGTGGGCGCGATCTGCCACGGCCCCTGGACGCTCGTCGAGACCGGCATGGTCAAGGGCCGCAAGGTCACGTCGTGGCCGAGCCTGAAGACGGACATCCCCAACGCCGGCGGCACGTGGGTCGACGAGGAGCTCGTGATCGACCGCGGGCTCTTCACGAGCCGCAAGCCGGACGATCTGCCGGCCTTCTGCAAGAAGCTCGTCGAGGAGGTCGCCGAGGGCAAGCACGCCGAGCAGCGCGAGGCAGCCCTGACGCGCTAGCCCAGTAGGTCCTTGAGGCGCATCGCGAGGGCAGTGTCGCCCTCCACGCGGATCTTCCCCATGAGGAAGGCGCCCATTGGGCTCTGCTCTCCGCGCACGATGCGCAGGAAGAGCTGTTCGGGGACCGCGATCACGCAGTCGGCGGCGGCGTCGCTCTCGCTCACCGAGACGGCGCCGTCGTCGACCTCGACCCGCCAGCTCCCCGCACCCTCGACGTCGAAGCGGTACGTCGCCCGCAGGCCGCGCGTGCGCGCCGCGCTGTGCCGGGTGCGCTCCGCGAGGCCCTCGAAGAACTCTCTGGCGCTCGCCGCGGCCATCTAGATCGCCGCCGCCGGCGCAGGCTCCGGCCCCGCGGGCCGCCGGTAGCGCGGCGCCGGGAGGAGAAGGGTGAGGGCGATGCAGACCAGCGGGCCGAGCGCCGTGCAGAGGAGCGCCGTCTCGAGATCCACCGCGTCCGCGACGGCGCCCAGGGAGAGCGCGGCGACGCCGCCCAGGCCGATCGCGAGCCCGATCGAGAGCCCGGATGCGACGCCGACCCGGCCCGGCAGGTACTCCTGGCTCATGACCAGGCTCACGCTGAACGTCCCGATCACCGCCGCCCCGGCGAAGAAGAGCGCGATCAGTCCGACCGTCCCGCCGACGAGCACGTAGGTCGCGATCAGCGGTGGCGAGACGATGAAGCTGCCGAGCAGCACCTTGCGACGGCCGACCCGGTCGGCGAGCGGCCCTCCGAGCAGCGTGCCGAGGGCGCCGGCGAAGAGGAACAGCGCGAGCACGTGCGTGCCGTAGGCGGCGCCGTTGCCGCGCGAGACCTCGAAGAGCGGGATGAACGTGAAGAGCCCCATGTGCGCCAGGCTCCGCAGGCCGACGATGGCGAGGAGCATCAGCGCTCCGCCCCACTGGTCGCGCGCCGCTGCGGCGCGCCTCTCGATCGCGGCCGGCTCGAACGACGCCAGGTACGGGAGCGCGAAGAGCAGCATCGCCGCGACGAGCAGGCCCGGGAGGGCGACGAACACGCCCCCTTCGAGGCCCAGGCCGACGGTGATGACGAAGAACGACGCGACCAACGGCCCGAGCGCGAAGCCGATGTTTCCCCCCACGGAGAAGAGCGACATGCCGCTCGCGCGCTTGCTCCCGCTGACGTAGCTCGCGAACTTCGAGCCCTCCGGATGGTAGGCGGCCACGCCCAGGCCCGAGGCGAGCACGCCGACGATCACGAGCCCGTAGCTGGGCGCGATGGAGGCGAATGCGATCCCGATGCCCGCCAGGGAGACCCCGGCGGGCAGGAGCCAGAGCGCGCCCCGGGCGTCCGACCAGAGCCCGAAGGCGGGCTGGATGATCGACGAGCTGAAGGTGGCCACCAGGATGAGAGCCCCGACCATCGTGTACGAGAGGTCGAACTTCGCCTCCAGAAAGGGCAGGAGGGCGGGGAGCGAGCCCTGCGCCAGGTCGGTGGCCAGGTGGCCAGAGGAAAGGGCGGCCATGCCGCGGGGGTCCAAGCCGTCCTTCACGCGCCCAACAGTACCCGGGCGACCTGCTCGCAACGCCTGCGGAACCGCGCTCCCACCAACGATGAAGCCCTCCTAAGTGGAGGGCTTCGAGGGGGAGAGGTATTCGCCCGCGGGGGAGGGTGCGGGCTGGGGAGAGGGTAGAGCTGCGCTCTGTGGCGCACCCTTGATATCGGCCTCCCGGGACGTGCGCTGATCCCTCGAACGAGGCACGATGGAACGAGCCTCCGATACCATCCCGCCGCCCATGGAGATCGACGTTGTCGAGGCGCCGCCGGGTGGGGTCGAGGCAGACGTCCTCGTCTTCCCGGTCTACCACCCTGTTGCGCTGACAGAGGCCGCAGAGGGGCTCGACCGCCTGCTCGACGGGCGGCTCGCGCGCCTCATCGACGAGGGCGAGATCCGCTGCAAGCGGGGCTCTGTCGCGCTCACGCACACGGACGGCCGGCTGGCCGCGCGCCGCGTCGGCGCCGCCGGCGTGGGCAAGGAGGCGCTCGAGCCCGACTCGCTCCGCACCGCGGCTGCCGCGGTCGCCCGGCGGACGAAGGAAGTCGGCGGCAGGTCGATCGCGTGGCTCGTCGAGGCGAGGGAGGGCCTCTCGCCCGCCGAGCAGGCGCGCGCGATCGTCGACGGCACGCTGCTCGGCCAGTACGAGAACGGCCGCTGGAAGACGAACGGCGACGACGAGGACGGCGCCGACCTCGAGCGCCTCATCCTCTGCGGCCCGGGCGCGGCCGCCGGGGCCGACGAGGCAGCGCGCGCGGGGATCGTCGCGTCCTGGGCGAACCGCTGCCGCGACCTCGTCAACGCGCCCGCGAACGAGCTCACGCCCGAGCGGCTCGCCGCCTGGGCGGAGGAGGCCGCGGCCGCCAACCCGGCGCTGCGCTTCGAGGCCCTCGGCCCCGAGGAGATCCGCGCTGCGGGCATGGGCGCGTTCTCGGCGGTCAGCCAGGGGAGCGACAACCCGCCGCGCCTGATCACGCTGACCTACGAGCCGGAGTCGCCCGCGGACCCGGACCTCCGGGTCGGCCTCGTCGGCAAGGCGATCACGTTCGACTCGGGCGGGCTCTCGCTGAAGCCGGCGTACCGCATGGACGAGATGAAGTCGGACATGGGCGGCGGCGCAGCGGTCCTGACCGCCACCGCCGCGATCGCCGAGCTCGGCCTCCCCGTACGGATCCTGACCGTGGTGCCGTCGTGCGAGAACATGCCCGGCGGCCACGCGCTCCGGCCCGGCGACATCGTCACGTCGATGAGCGGCAAGACGATCGAGATCTCCAACACGGACGCCGAGGGTCGCCTGATCCTGGCCGACGCGCTCTGGTACGCGCGCGAGTCGGGGGCGACGCACGTCCTCGACCTCGCGACCCTCACGGGCGGCGTCGTCGTCGCCATGGGCGACCTCTACGCGGGCCTCTTCGGGAACGACGACGCCTGGGTGGGCGAGATCCAGGCCGCCGCGGAGGAGAGCGGCGATCTCGCCTGGCGCCTGCCGCTCCACGAGCGGTACGGGCGCTACAACGACTCCCCCTTCGCCGACCTGAGGAACTCGTCCGACTACCGGCAGGCCTCCCCCATCCTGGCGGCCGCCTTCCTCCAGGAGTTCGCGGGCAAGGGCCCCTGGGCGCACCTCGACATCGCTGGCACGTCCTACCTCGAGCGCGGCCGCGGCGACTACTACACGCACCTCGGCGCCACCGGCTACGGCGTCAGGCTGCTCGCCGAGCTGGCACGTCGGCTCACTTCCTAAGTGGACTTCGACCTCTCGGACGAGCACGACCTTCTGCGCAAGACCGTGCGCGAGTTCGCCGAGGAGCGCATCGCGCCCGTCGCGGAGGAGCTCGACCGCGAGCACCGCTTCCCGTACGAGATCGTCTCCGAGCTCGCCGAGCTCGGCCTCATGGGGATCCCGATCCCCGAGGAGCACGGCGGCGCGGGCGGGGACACGCTCTCCTACGCGATCGCGATCGAGGAGCTGACCCGCATCGACTCGTCCGTGGCGATCACGGTCGCCGCGCACACCTCGCTCGGGACGATGCCGATCCTGCTCTTCGGCTCCGACGAGCAGAAGGCCGAGTGGCTCCCCGACCTCGCCTCGGGGCGCAAGCTCGCCGCCTTCGGGCTGACCGAGCCCGGTGCCGGCTCCGACGCGGGCGCGACGCGCACCCGGGCGGAGCTGCGCGACGGCTCGTGGGTCGTCAACGGCTCGAAGATCTTCATCACGAACGCCGGCACCGACATCTCCGCCTGCGTGACGATCACCGCGCGGACCGGCGACGACGAGATCTCCAACATCATCGTCCCGAACGGGACGCCCGGGTACGAGGTCTCGGCGCCGATGCGGAAGATGGGCTGGCGCGCCTCCGACACGCGTGAGCTCTCGTTCCACGACGCCGAGGTGCCCGAGGGCAACCTCCTCGGCCCCCACGGCGCCGGGTTCAAGCAGTTCCTCGAGATCCTCGACGGCGGGCGCATCTCCGTCGCCGCCATGGGCCTCGGCCTCGCGCAGGGCGCCTACGAGCTCGCCCGCTCGTACGCGCAGGAGCGCGAGCAGTTCGGCAAGCCGGTCGCCGCGTTCCAGGCCATCCAGTTCGCCCTCGCGGACATGGCCACGGAGATCGAGGCCGCGCGCGGGCTCGTCTACAAGGCCGCGTGGCTGAAGGACCAAAACCGTCCCTTCGCGCAGGAGGCCGCCATGGCGAAGCTCTACACGGGCGAGCTCTCGAAGCGCGTCTCGGACCGGGCGCTCCAGATCCACGGCGGCTACGGCTTCATGGACGAGTACGCGATCTCGCGGCTCTACCGCGACCAGAAGGTGCTGGAGATCGGCGAGGGCACGAACGAGGTCCAGCGGATGGTGATCGCGCGCCACCTCGGGCTCTAACGACTCGGGAGCTCAACCGAACCCTGCTGGATCGGCAGGGGTTGCTCCGGAGGGCGGAGCGGCCGGCCGCAGAGGTGATCGAGCACCTGGTCGGCCTCCAGGCGCAGGAGCCGCGCGACCCGTACGTCACGCTCTGGTCGCGCATCGACGGCTTCCGACCGGAGGAGCTCGAGGGTCTCATCGAAGGCCGCAAGGCCGTGCGGATGACGCTCATGCGCGGCACGCTCCACCTCGTCACCGACCGCGACTGCCTCGCGCTGCGACCGGCCATGCAGACCGTCTGCGAGCGCCTGTTCTGGAGCGGCAGCCCGTTCGGGAAGCAGCTGCGCGACGTCGACGTGGACGCGGTCGTCGCCGCGGGCCGCGCCCACCTCGCGAAGGAGCCGCTCACGCGCTCGCAGCTCAAGGCGCTCCTCGCCGAGCGCTGGCCGGACGCCGACGCGGACTCGCTCACCTACGCGGTCGCCTACCTCGTGCCGCTCGTCCAGGTGCCGCCGCGCGGCCTCTGGAGCCGGAGCGGACGGGCGACGCTGACGACCGCGGACTCCTGGCTCGGCCGCCGCGTCAAGCACTCGGCGAAACCGGACGACGCGGTGCGCCGCTACCTCGCCGCGTTCGGCCCGGCGAGCGTCAAGGACATCGCGACCTGGTCGGGCCTCACCGGCGTTCGCGAGATCGTGGAGCGCCTGGCCAAGGGCCTGCGGACGTTCCGCGACGAGGACGGCGTCGAGCTCTTCGACGTGCCCGACGCGCCGCTCGCCGATCCCGCGACGCCCGCGCCCGTGCGCTTCCTCGCGCAGTACGACAACGTCTTCCTCTCCCACGCCGACCGCTCGCGGATCGTCGAGCCGGCCGACCGGCCGCAATTCGGCTCCTGGGACGGACGCTTCTTCCGCATCGTGCTGGTCGGGGGCTTCATTCGCGCCATCTGGCTGCCGGAGGACGGGGACATCGTCGTGAAGCCCGTGCGCCGCCTGTCCAAGAAGGACACCGCTGCCGTGGAGGCCGAAGGCCGTCGGCTGGCCGCGTTCATCGGTGCCGGCGACGTGCGCATACTCCCCTCGTGAGCGGCACGCTGTACCTGGGAGCCTCCGGCTTCTCGTACCCGTCCTGGAAGGGCGGCTTCTACCCGGCCGACGCGAAGCCGGACACGTTCCTGCGCCACTACGCGGAGCGCGTGAACTCCGTCGAGCTCAACAACACCTTCTACCGCGTGCCCGAGGAGGACCAGTTCGACCGCTGGGCCGCGCAGGTGCCCGACGGGTTCCGCTTCGCCGTCACGATGAGCCGTCGGCTGACCTCGTTCGGGCGCGTCGAAGGCGTCGACGCCTTCTGCCGCATGGCGCTGCGGCTTGCCGAGCGCCTCGGGCCCCTGCGCGTCAAGGTGCCGCAGGCACGCGACGACGGGTTCCTGCGCCTCTTCCTCGACTCGCTCGAGCCCGGCGTCCCGGTGGCGATGGACTTCCGCCACGACTCGTGGGACGCGCCCGAGGTGACGGCGATGCTCGACGAGCGCGGCGTCGCCCGCGTCGACGCGCTCGAGAGCGCCGCCCCCTTCCGGTACTTGCGCTTCCGCGACCCGCCGTACGACGAGGCCGCGCTCGCGGGCATCGCCGGAAGGATCAAGCCGCTCCTGGACGCGGGCGCCGACGTCTACGGCTACTTCCGCCACGAGGACGAGCCCACGGCGCCGCTCTACGCCGAGCGCCTGCGCGAGCTGCTCGGGGAGTAGGCTTCCGGCCGTGACCGGCAGGCCCGAGGTGATCGTGGACGTCGTCTTCGAGGACGGGCTCCTCTACCTCGCCGTCGCGAACATCGGCGATCGCCCCGCCCTCGACGTGAAGACGACCTTCAACCGCAAGCTCGTCGGCCTCGGCGGAACGAAGGACGTCGCCGCGCTCCCGCTCTTCGCCAACATCCCCTTCCTCGCGCCGGGCAAGGAGATCAGGACGCTCCTCGACTCCACCGCGTCCTGGTTCAGCCGGCGCAACGCGAAGACCGTCGTCGCCAGGGTCGCCTACCGCGACGCCGAGAAGAAGGAGTACAAGGGCGCCATGACCCACGACCTCGAGATCTACCGCGAGATCGCCTACGTGAGAGGAGACTGACCGTGCCCGCCCGCCGCGACCCGTACAAGAATTACTCGTTCCTCGTCGAGATCGACGGGATCGCCTCCTCGGCCTTCAAGAGCGTCAGCGGTCTCGGCGCCGAAGCCGAGGTGATCGAGTATCGCGAGGGGTCGGACCCGCTCATCTCCTCGCGCAAGCTCCCCGGCCGGGTCGAGTACCCGAATGTCGTACTGCGCCGCGGCCTGAGCACGTCCCGCGACCTGTGGGACTGGTGGCAGACCGTCGTCGACGGCACCGTCGAGCGGCGCGACGTGTCCATCACCCTCCTGGACGACTCGCGCACGCCCGTTCTGCGCTGGCACGTGCGGAACGCGTTCCCGGTCAAGATCCAGGCCTCCGACCTCGAGGCGGAGGGCAACGAGGTCGTGATCGAGACGATCGAGCTGGCCCACGAGGGACTCGAGCTGGCCGACTGAGGGAAGACCGCTCGCCTACTGCTCGCCCGAGAGCAGTCGCTCGCCGACCTCGCCGCCCGTTGTCAGGCGAGTCACCTGGATGCGACCGAGCGGCTGGTCGCTGCCCGCTTGGGCCCGCGCGTTCACGTCCTGCGTGAAGATCGCGGGGTAGCGCGCCACCAGCCAGGGGAGGAACTCCTCCGGAATGCGGGGGTCGTTCGTCCCGTCCTGGCCGTAGTTGCCGTAGGGAGGCGCGAACGCGAGCGGGTCGTAGGACGGGATGTTGTCGGCAAGCGTCGCGTGCCCCCACTCGATGTCGGAGTGGGCTCGTTCCCGCCAGCCGTCGAGATCCTCTCCCTCCTTCCGGTAGGCGTAGAAGGGGCCGAAGTCGTCGGGCCCAGGGCCGAACCGGATCTGCCGATGGCCGTCGCCGGAGTGGAGCTGCAGCTCCCAACGCGGGCTCTCCTGCACCAGCCCGAGCTCGTCCCACGTCAGGTACTCGGGATCGCCCGCCTCTACGCGGCCGACATCGACGAACATGACGGCGTTGAAGCCGAGCTTGTCCAGGATTCCGTGTGCGCCCGTCCAGGAGTCGGCGCGGGCATCGTCGAAGGTGAGAAGGAGAGGCCGCGGCGGAAGCTCGACATCCTCGCCCGCAACGAAGCCGACGTATGTCTCGAGATCGACCGTCTGGTAGCCCGCATGCTTGATCATGGTCATCTGCCTGGCGAAGTCCTCGAACCCAACGCCGTATTCGGCGTCTGCGGGGCTTGCGAAGTTGCTCTCCGGACCGATCCCGTGGTAGAGGAGGACGGGGATCGCCGAGCGATCGGGGGGCAGCCTCGCCCACGCTTCCTCCTCGGCGGGCGTGAGCTCGACCCCGGGTGCCGAAAGAGGTGTGCGCGCGGCGGCTTGCTCGGAGTCGACAGGCGCGTCGTCGGATCCCCCGCAAGCTGCCAACGCGAGCGACATGCCGCAGGTAAAGGCAACGAGCGCCGCCGCCGATACCCTCATGGCGGCTCACTGTACCCGCCTCGCTCCTGCCGTCGGCGACGGCGCTCACTCCCGAATGCGTCTCACTTCGATCATCCTGGTCTGCGTGCTTGCCATGGGCGCCGGCACCGCGGCATCGGTCAGAGCCGGCGACGGCGCGCGGCCCTCGCACGGCGCCGCTCGCGTGTCCGACTCGCTCGCGTTGAGCGTCACGCGCCTGGCGGCCGACTCTCTCGTCGCGCGCGCGCGGCCGATGCCGCGCGGGGGACGAGCCTGGCGCTCGGCGATCCAGGCGCCTCACTACCAGACGGATCGGGACGTCGGCGCGGCCTCGATCGGCGAAGGGCTGCTGGCCGCCTACGCCGTCACGCGGGATGCTCGCTACCTCCGCGCCGCCGTCGCCGCCGGGGACTTCCTGCTCGGCGTCGCGGAACCGGTGGCCGGAGGTCTGCGCTGGCCGGACTGGGCAGATCCGGACGGGCGCCGCTCCACGACCCACTTCACCAGCTTCGACGACGGCGCCGCAGGGATCAGCGACTTTCTCTGGCGCCTGTCCAGAGTCGCGCACCAACCGCGTTTCCGGACGGCGGCGCTGCGGGGCATGCGATGGCTGGTCGCCCAGGCGCGTGGCCCATCGTGCCCGGAGGTCGCCTGCTCGTGGCGGTGGACCGACGACCCCGACTGGCGCGTGGCCTACTACGGCGTCGGGATGGGACAAGCAGGCGTCGTCATGACGCTCGATACGTTCGCCGACCGCACCGGGAACCAGACCTATCGCGCCTACGCCCGCGCCGGCGCGGCACGCCTGCGGGGGGTGACCGAGGGTGGGACGAAACCTCTCCCACGGGGATCCGAGAGCTCGACGCTCGAGACCGGCTTCCTCTCCGGATCGGCCGGCGCCGCGTACATGTTTCTCGACCGCTACGTTCGCGATGGCGATCCCGCCGACCTGGCGGCGGCACGCGCGCTGCTCGCCTGGGTCAACGACCGCGCGCTGCCGCACCCATCAGGCGGGCTCCGCTGGCCGGTCGCGGACGACGACGGATCGAGTGCGTCCGGGTACGAGCTCGGCGTGGCCGGCGTGGCCTGGGTCAACGTCCGGGCCGCGCGGATGACCGGCGACCCGTCCTACCTCGACGTCGCGCGTCGCGCGGGAACGTGGCTGAGGCACGTCCGGCTGACGGACGGGGCCTGGCGCGAGCTGGGCGAAACTGAATCGCCTCTCCATGTCGGGCTCGACAGCGGTGCCGCCGGGATCGGCTGGGTGCTCGAGGACCTCGCGCGCGCAGGACTGGACGCGTCCGCGAACCGGGAGGCCGCGCGGGCAGCTCTGGCAGGGTTGAACGCCGCGGTGGCACGCGATGGTCTCGGCGCTTTCTGGTACGAGAATCGTACGGGCGGTCGGCCGCGTCTCCGTGCCGAGCCTTCGTGGCACTGGGGCTCCGCCGGCATCGCAGCATTCGCCGCCCGTCTAGCCGGCTGGTCCGGCCGCGGTCCCGGCGGCCAGATCGCGCCCTGATCATGCCGGGAGCTGGATGATCGAAGCCAGCCGCGAGTAGCGACACCTCGCCCACGAGGGCCTCGAGCTCGACTAGCTCTCCGGTCCAACGCCGACCCGCTGGATGTCCCAGACCACGCGCTCCTTGCGCGGCCCGCTGACGAGTGCGGGAGCCTCGGCTCGCAAGGCGGATGCCGCGGAGATGGCCCAGAAGCCGAGGGGGTACAGCGGACCGAGCAGGAACGCGAGTCCCGCGGACCGGTCGTAACGCGCTTCGACGCCGATCGCGAACGCGAGCTGGATCAGGGCGATGACCGCGATCGCGATCCCCCACGCGATCCCGAAGCCGAAGATCCTGGGCTCGCCTTCGACGACGGAGGCAAGGAGCGCGAGCACGACCGACAGGGCGAGCGCGATGATCCAGACGAGCGAGATCACGGCTCCGGCTGTGGAAAACCACATCCTTCGGTTCTTCCATTCCAGGATTTCACCGAGATGCTCGTGGATGACCTCGCCCTGGCCACGCGCCCAGCGCTTGCGCTGCGCCCAGAGGGACCGCATCGTCGTCGGTACCTCCATGCCGACGAGGGCGTTCGGCTCGAACCCGGTGTGCCAGCCCGCGAGCATGAGCCGCCAGGAGAGGTCGATGTCCTCCGTGGCCATCCTGCCGTCGTAGCCGCCGACGTCGAGCACCGCATCGCGGCGGAAGATGCCTAGGACGCCCGCCACGACGCTTACCCGCCCGAGGACCCCGTGCGTGCGACGAATCAGACCGATGATCGACGCCGCCTCGAGGCTCTGGAGAGCGGAGAGGAACCCGGTGCGGTTGGTCACGTGCGGCGCTCCAGCAACTGCGGCAATCCGCTCCGAGCGGGTGAGCCGCAGGACGAGGAGCTTGACCGCGAGCGGATGGAGGTGGGTGTCTGCGTCCGTGACAGCGACGAGAGAATGCCGCGCACGCCTGAAGCCGACGTTGAGACGCTCGGCCTTCCCCCGGTTCGTTGCATCCCGGACGACGTCGACCCGCGGGTCTCCTTCGGCGACGCCCGCGGCGACAACGCTGGTGCCGTCGGTCGAGCCGTCGTCCAGGACGATGATCTCGAGCTCCGGATAGTCGACATCCCGCGCATGCTGGACGCAGGACGCGATCACCGGCGCCTCGTTATAGGCCGGGATCAGGACGGTGACGCCCGGCCAGCCTCCGACCGGGGTCTCGACCGTGACCTGCTCCTCGACGAGGCGGAAGAGCAGGCCGCCCGCCATCCAGAGACCGGCCGTGACGACGGGGTAGAGCGCGACGAAGGCGAGCAGCAGCTCAGCGGAAAGGCGCATCTTCGCGCTCCTCCCGGAGGCGGCCCCGACGACCGAGCGCGAGCAGGACCAGGCCCAAGACGCCCGAGCTTCCCGCGATGAGCAGGCCGATGCCAATCAGATCCGAGCGGTGCATCACGATGGCAACGGCCTCGAGCGCCACGACCCAGATGAGAGGCCCGGCGAGAAGCAGCCACAACTTCCGGCGCCTAGTAGGCGGGTGCAGCGGATCGAACTGGCTGACGTCCGTGCTCATGCCAATCGTCTACCGGAGCCGCTCGACAGCGTAGCCGCCCTCGTCGAGGCGGGCGAGCAGCTCCTCGCAATGTGCCTCGTCGCGCATGACGAGGGTGAGCTGGATCTCCGTGCCGGTGACGGGCAGTGCCATGCCCTCGCGGTGGTGCTCGACGCCGAGGACGTTGGCACGGTTCTCCGCGACGAGAGCGAGCAGCTCGGCGAGATTGCCCGGCCGGTCGTCGACACGCGTGCGCACGACGAGGTAGCGGCCGGCGCGCGTGAGGCCGTGGCGGAGCACCTCGATGAGCATGCTCGCGTCGATGTTGCCGCCCGAGAGGAGCGCGCACACCGGGTCTTCGCCGTCGACCTTCCCGGCCAGGAGCGCCGCCACCGACGCGGCCCCGGCACCCTCGACGGTCAGCTTGCAGCGCTCGCTGACGAGCAGGATCGCGCCCGCAATCTCCGCGTCGGTGACGGTCACGACGCTCTCGAGCCTGCCGTCCAGGATGCTCCGAGTCAGCTCGCCCGGCTCCTTCACGTGGATGCCGTCGGCGATCGTGCTCCCGGTTGGCTCCTGTCCCGCAAAGGGCGCGCAGGCCGCGGGCTGGACACCGACGATCCTCACCTCGGGCCGTAGCTCCGCCAGCGCGAGAGCGATGCCCGAGGCCAGCCCGCCGCCGCCGATGGGCACGACGAGTGTCTCCACGTCGTGGCCCAGCTGCCCGGCGAGCTCGAGCCCGAGCGTCCCCTGGCCGGCGATTACGAGCGGATCCTCGAAGGCGTGGACGAACGTCTCCCCCGCCTCGACCCGCTCCTGGGCCGCGGCGGCCGCTTCGTCGAAGTTGCGACCCGCGAGCACGACCTCGGCGCCGTAGCTCTTCGTCGCCTCCATCTTCGCCGTCGGCGCGTCCTCGGGCATGAAGACCGTGGCGTGGACGCCGGCCTCGCGCGCCGCCCAGGCCACCGCCTGGCCGTGGTTGCCCGCGCTCGCGGTGACGACGCCCGCGGCGCGCTCGCTGTCGCTCAGCTTGGAGATGCGGTTGAAGGCACCGCGGATCTTGAAGGAGCCCGTGCGCTGGAGGTTCTCGGCCTTGAGCCAGACCGTGCGTCCGCTGAGGCGACCGAGGGTCTCGGACGAGAGCATGGGCGTCTCGCGCGCCACGCCTTCGAGGCGCCTCCGCGCCTCGTGCATGTCAGCGAGCGTTGGCCCCGTCATCCCGCACCTTGAATACCCGCTCCATGATCTCCCGCACCGCGGTCAGGGGATCCAGCTCGCGCCGCTGCACCTCGCCGAGCAGACGGCGGAGCTCCTCGTCCTCGGCGACCGCTTCCTGGAGGCGCGTCTTGGCCCGGGCGCTCGCGACGGCGAAGACCTCGCCGGCGAGGTTCCGGGCGCGCCTCTCGGCCAGCGTGCCGCTGTCCTCCAGATACGCGCGATGCTCCTCGATCTTGCCCCACAGCTCCTCGATGCCCTCGCCCTGCACGGCCTCCGTGAGCACGATCGGCGGCTTCCAGTCCCGTTCCGTGTCGAGCGCGAGGATCGAGCGCACCTCGTTCAGCATGGTCTTCGCGGCGGGGTGGTCGCGCTTGTTGACGGCGATGACGTCGGGGATCTCCATGATCCCGGCCTTGAGCGCCTGGATCGAGTCGCCGGAGCCGGGCATGAGCACGAGGAGGACGGTGTCGGCGATCGTGATCGCCTCGACCTCGCTCTGACCGGCGCCCACGGTCTCGAGGAAGACGAGCTCCTTGCCGGCCGCGTCGAGCAGCAGCGCGGCCTGGAGCGTCGCCTCGGCGAGACCGCCGAGGTGTCCGCGCGTGCCCATCGAGCGGATGAAGACCTCGGGGTCGAGGAAGTGGTCGGCGAGGCGGATGCGGTCGCCGAGGAGCGCGCCCTTCGTGAACGGGCTCGAGGGGTCGACGGAGATGACGCCCACGCTTCTGTCCTCGCCGCGCACGCGCTTGACGAGCGCGCTGATCAGGCTCGACTTGCCGACGCCCGGCGGGCCGGTAACGCCGATCGCGTACGCCTTGCCCGTCTCCCTGTAGAGCTCCTTCACGAGCTCGTAGGCGAGGGGGTCGGAGCTCTCGACCAGCGTGATCGCGCGGGCGAGGGCGCGGCGGTCTCCGGTGCGAACGCCGTCGGCGAGCGTCTCGAGGGTCCAGCTCGTCGGCACTAGGAGTTCGCCGCCGGCGCGGCGACGCGGCGCATCGCCTGCGCGAAGAGCTCGTTCTCCTCGCGTGGGCCGACGGTGATCCGGATCGCGCCCGGCGCCCCGAATGGGCCGAGCGGGCGAACGATCACGCCCTCGCGCAGGAGCGCGTCGAAGA
>DASSCF010000101.1:0-23519 GCA_035698025.1 Gaiellaceae bacterium | reverse complement strand
ATCGACGGCCTCATCCACATCTCGGAGCTCTCCTGGAGCCACGTCAACCATCCCTCCGAGCTGCTCGAGATCGGGCAGGAGGTGCGGGTCAAGGTGCTCGACATCGACCGCGACCGCCAGCGGATCTCGCTCGGGCTCAAGCAGACACAGTCGGATCCCTGGCAGCAGGTGATCGACGCGTACGAGCAGGGGGACGTCGTCGAGGGCCGCGTCACGAAGGTCGTCACCTTCGGCGCGTTCGTCGAGGTCGTCCCCGGCGTCGAAGGCCTGGTGCACATCTCCGAGCTCGCGACGCACCACGTCGAGAACCCGCGCGAGATCGTCCAGCAGGGCGAGACCGTCAGGGCCAAGATCATCGAGATGGACGCCGAGCGCCGGCGCCTCTCGCTGTCGCTCAAGCGCGTCGAGGAAGGCGAGTCTGCGCGGCCCGGGATCGGCGACGAAACCGCGCCCGACCTGGGGCTCTCGGAAGAGGTCTTCACGGAGCAGCCGGCCGCCGAGGCCGAGGCTGCCGCCGAGCCCGTCACCGAGGCCGAGGCCGTCGGGGTTCCCGAGGACGAGGTCGTCGAGGAGGCCGCGCCCGCGCCCGCCGACGAGCCTGTCTCGGAGGTTGCCGACGAGCCGGTGGCCGAGGTCGCCGAGGAGCCGGTGGCCGAAGGCGCCGACGAGCCCGTCGCGGAGGTCGCCGACGAGGCTCCCGCCACCGAGGGCGAGAAGCAGGAAGCGCTCGGCGATCAGCCGGAGGCCGAGCACGGGCCGACGGTGACCGATGACGAGCCTGTCGCCGAAGGCGACGCCGCCCCGACTGACGACGACGAGCAGCAGTAGCCGTCGACCCGTGGCGGTCGCCGTCACGGGCGGGATCGGCGCAGGCAAGTCCGAGACGCTGCGCGCCTTCGCGCGCCATGGCGCCGCCGTCATCTCGAGCGACGAGATCGTGCACGAGCTCCTGCGTGAGAACGAGGAGGTCAAGTGCGCCGTCGTCGAGCGGCTCGGGAAGGACGTGCTCGGCGAGGACGGCGAGATCGACCGCGGCAAGGTCGGGAAGATCGTCTTCTCCGACCCGCAGGCGCTCGCCTGGCTCGAGGGCACGCTGCATCCGCTCGTGGTCAAGCGCTATCTCACCTGGCGCGAGGAGCTCGCCGCGGAGACCGACCCGCCCGCCGTGTGCGTGACCGAGGTGCCGCTCCTCTACGAGGTCGGCGGCGAGACGCGCTTCGACAAGGTCGTGGTCGTGACCGCGCCCACCGAGGTGCGCATCTCACGCCGGATCGGGCCCCTCCAGGACCGCGAGCAGCGGCTGATCCCCGACGCCGAGAAGATGCAGCGGGCCGACTTCGTCTACGTCAACGACGGGACGCTGGACGACCTCGACCGCTTCGTGTCCGGCGTGGTCGCCACCCTGTCGGGATGAGAGTCGCCGTCGCAGGCGTCGCGATCCTGGCTGCCCTCGTGGCGGGCCTTCTCTACGTCGAGGAGACCGAGCCCACGTGGTACGTGCAGCTGCGCTACCCGCTCGAGTACGAGCACATCGTCCGCGGGCATGCGGAGAACTACGAGCTCGACGCGGCGCTCATCGCCGCCGTCATCTACCGCGAGAGCAAGTTCGACGCCGACGCCCGCTCGTCGTCGGGCGCCATCGGGCTGATGCAGCTGCTCCCCGACACGGCCATGGGGATCGCGGTCAACACCGAAGGCCACCGCTTCCGGGTCTCCGACCTCTACAACCCCGAGATCAACGTGCGCTACGGCTCCTTCTACCTCCGGCGGCTGCTGCTGAAGTACGGCGACGAGCGGCTCGCCCTCGCCGCGTACAACGCAGGCCAGACCAACGTGGACGAGTGGCTCGCCAGCGGGGGCGAGATCGAGTTTCCGGAGACGCGCGAGTACGTCGAGGACGTCCTGCACGCGCGCGAGGTCTACGCCCGCGCATACGCGGACGAGCTCGGCCTCGACTAGCCCCTCCGGATCCGCTCGCACCCCGAGGTGGAGTCCACGCGGTCGGCGTAGACCGTGTCGATCCCCTCGCCGCACCCGACCACGTCGCGCCGCCCGTCCGCGGTGTGGAGGACGTCGCGCCCGATTCCGCCGTACACACGGTCGAGCCCGAGCCCGCCGTAGATGCTGTCGTGGCCGCCCTCGCCGTACACGAGGTCGTTCCCAGTGCCGCCGTAGACCAGGTCGTCCCCGGAGCTTGCGTCGACGCGGTCGGCGCCGCCGTCGGCGCAGACGTAGTCGTAGGCCGTCGTGCCGCGCAGGCGGTTGGCCCGTTCGTTGCCCGCGATCAGGCAGGCACTCCGCAGGGTCATGGCCGGCGGGGGTGGGTTGCAGAGCGTCCGTGTGCGCTGGCGGAACGTCACGAGGGACTTCCGGAAGGCCGGGTTGCGCGCGAGGTTCTGGAGCTGGCCCGGGTCGGCCGCCGCGTCGTAGATCTCCTCCTCGCCTGTGGCGTACTGCACGTAGGTGTGCGTTGCGTTGCGGACGACGCAGTAGGAGGGAACCTGCGGCGCGGACGCGCTCTGACGGTTCTCGACGAGCACGTCGGGCCGCCACGGCGCGCTCGGGTTGGCCAGGAGGCTCAGGAAGCTGCGGCCCTCCGCGCCCGGCGCGGCGACGCCGCCCACCGCCGCGAAGGTGGGGGCGAGGTCGATGTTTGCCACGACGCGGCTGCTCCTGGCCGCCGCCGGCGTGACGCCGTCGTAGCGGACGACGAGCGGCACGCGGATCGACTCGTCGTACGGGACGACCTTCGTCTGCCAGCGGTGCTCGCCCCACAGGTAGCCGTTGTCCGAGGTGAACACGAAGAGCGTCTCGTCGAGCCGGCCGGTGTCGACGAGCGCGTCGAGGAGCTCGCCGACGGCGTCGTCGACCGCGAGGAGCGACTCGAGCTGGCCCTGGCGGAAGTCGTCGCCGGCCGCTTCCTCCTCCGGCGCGAGCGGGGCGAGCGAACGCACCCACGATGGCTTGTCCGCCACGTCGGGCTCGTTGTAGCCCGGAGGTCGCCAGGGCGGGATGGAGGAGAAGACGCCTTCGTGGCGCGGCGCCGGCGTCGGCGGCCCGTGCGGCGCGAAGGGCGCGAAGAGGACGAAGAGCGGCTGCGCCCCCGCGCTCCGGATGAAGGAGGACGCCTCGCCGGCGAGCACGTCCGTCGAGTAGTCGGCCGGATCGGTCCCGTAGTCCACCAGCGTGCCGTCGACGTTGAGCCGGTAGCTGTAGTAGTTCTCGACGTTCGGGGGCGAGAAGGCGACCCAGCGGGCCCAGCCGGGCGGGACGAAGGGGCCGCCGTAGTTGTTCAGGTACTTCCCGAAGAACCCCGTGCGGTAGCCGCCGGCCCTGAGCCAGGTGGCGATCGTCGAGCCCTCCCGCGTGCGGAACGCGGGCCAGCCTCCGTACGGGCCGCCGTTGTTGTAGACGCCGGTCGAGTGGGAGTAGCGGCCGGTGAGCGTGCTGGCTCGGCTGGGGCAGCAGATCGGATTGACGACGAACGCGTTCTCGAACGTCACGCCGCGCGCGGCGAGGCGGCTCTGCACCGTCGGCATCACGTTGAGCGTGTCCCAGCGCTGGTCGTCCGTGAGGACGAGCACGACGTTCGGCCGCGTCTGTGCCTCGGCGTTCCCGGCCCCGGCGAGCACGACGGCGAGGGCCGCGCCGAGCAGCATGCTGATGCGCCAGACCCCTCTCACGCGCCCCGAGACTAGCGGAAGCCGCGGCCTATACTTGCCCCCGCCGTGACGACCACCGCCGCCAACCGTGTCCGCCGCTCCGCGAAGGGCGTCCTGCGCCGCCTCGGCCTCGAGGTGCACCGCGTCGGCGGCCCCGGCACGAACGGCGGCACGGGCGAGCTCGAGACTCTGCCCGCCCCGGGCCCCGAGGCCGTCTCGCGCGCCGAGGCGTCCTTCTCGGCCGAGTTCCCGCTCGCGCCGGGCCTGTCGGCAGACGACGTCGACCGGCGCATCACGTCGTACTACTGGCACTACCCGTTCCGCTTCGGCGACCGCTACGTCGAGGCCGACTGGGAGCCCGGGAAAGGCCTCCACGGCCGTCACTACCGCAGGTATCTCCACCTCTTCCCGCCGCTCCTCTCCGCGGCGGGCGGGTCGCTCGAGGGCAAGACCGTCCTCGACGTCGGCTGCAACTGCGGCTTCTGGTCGATCCAGGCGCGCCTCGCCGGGGCCAAGTCGGTCCTCGGCGTCGAGGCGAGCGCGGAGAACGTCGAGCAGGCGCGTTTCATCAAGGAGATCGCGGGCCTCGACGGCATCGACTTCGAGGTCGCGAGCGCCTACGACCTCTCGAAGGAGCGCCACGGCGAGTTCGACGTGGTGCTCTACTTCGGCCTGCTCTACCACCTCGAGCACCCGGTCCTCGGCCTCGAGCGGCTGGCCGAAGTGACCCGCGAGCTCGCGCTCGTGGACACCACCATCGTGCGCGACCGGGGTCCCGTGTGCCACGTCATCCCCGACGCGGTCCACGAGCAGAACTTCTCCAACCGGCTCGCGATGGTGCCGTCGCGGACCGCGGTCGCTCGCATGCTCCGCCACGCCGGCTTCGAGCGCGTGCTCGCCGTCCCGCGGACGACCGAGCCGCTCCCGCCCGACTACGCGTCGGGCATCCGCGAGGCGTACGTCGCGCTCAGGTAGCCGGCGCTAGCAGCCGCTGCGAATGTCCGTCGGGTCGCCGCGGCAGTTGTCGACACCCGGCCCGCCGATGAGCCTGTCGCCGCGCACGCGGTCGCGCGCGTCGAGCACGTCGACGCCGCTGTCGCCCTGAAGGACGTCGAGGCCGGTGCGGTCGAAGACGAGGTCGTTTCCCGGCCCGCCGCGGATCGAGTCGTTGCTCCGGCCCCCGAAGACGAGGTCGTTGCCGCCCGCGCCGGCGATCCTGTCCTCGCCGCCCATGCCGCGGATCTCCTCGGCCGCGGACGTGCCGGTGATGATGTTCGGCCCGGCGTTGCCCAGGATGAGCGGCCCCCAGGAGAGGTTGATCGGCCCGGCCTCGAGGCTGAGCGGGCTGATGTTGATGTAGTACGTCGTCGTCGCCTCGGCGTCGACGAGCCCGATCCAGCTCGAGCAGCAGCCGCGGTCCGGGTCGTCGTCGTTCACCTCGATGAGCTCGATGTCCTCGAGGGACGCCCCGGAATAGATCGCCATCAGCGAGTCGAACCCGCTCCCGACCGTCGAGAACTTGTAGGTGCCGTCGGCCGGCGGCGTCCACCGGTACCAGACGCTCTGGAGCGAGGCGAAGACGTCCTCGCCGAGCTCGGTGGTCGCGCCGTTGGCCGTGTCGCCGGTGCGCGAGCCCGAGGGGCCGGGGAGGACGACGGCCTCGGCGAAGTTGTCGTTCGCAGGCGACTCGTGCCACTCGAGGAAGGCCACGCCGGACTTGCCGTTGAAGCCGTCGAGCGCGATGCGGTACGTCGTCCCGGCGACGGTTGCGAAGCTCACGCTGCTCCCGCCGCCGAAGCCCGCGACGTCGTCGTTGGAGGCGACCGGGGTCAGCGCGCCCACCGTAGCCCCCGTGTAGACGGCGAGCAGCGTGTCGAAGTCCCCGCCCGCGATGAAGGCCACGTGGGGGATGCTGCCGTCGAGCGGCGCGGTCCAGGAGTACCAGATCGACTTCACGGCCGCCTGGCCTGCGTGCGCCGGCTCGCCTGTCTCCGCCGTCGCGTTGACGTTGTTCGCGCGCACGAAGCCCCCGGTGGTCTCGAGGCTGACCGCGTCGGCGAAGTCGTCGTTCGGCGGGGCCAGCTGGGCAGACATGGCCGACGGGACCGCGAGCAGAAACAGGGCTGCGACGAGCGGGGCGAGACGCACTGAGACCTCCTCGGAGACTGAGGCGACCGTACTCCGCAGGGTGGACGGAGCCGAGCGGCGGCGGTTTCTGGGAGCGGGAGGCGCCCGGCTACGATGACTCGGTGCCCGAGTTCCGCGTCTCCGCCGCCTACACCCCCACCGGCGACCAGCCGACCGCCATCGAGAGGCTCGCGGCGTCGATCAGCGCCGGCGACCAGTACCAGACGCTGCTCGGGGCCACCGGAACCGGCAAGACCGCGACGATGGCGTGGATCGCCGAGCAGGTGCAGAAACCGACGCTCGTCATCGCGCACAACAAGACGCTCGCCGCGCAGCTCTGCAACGAGTTCCGCGAGTTCCTGCCGCAGAGCGCCGTCGAGTACTTCGTCTCGTACTACGACTACTACCAGCCGGAGGCGTACGTCCCGCAGGCGGATCTCTACATCGAGAAGGACGCCTCGATCAACGACGACATCGACCGCCTCCGCCACGCGGCCACCGCGGCCCTTCTCGCGCGCAGGGACGTTCTCGTGGTCGCGTCCGTCTCGTGCATCTACGGCATCGGCTCGCCGGTCGAGTACGAGGAGAAGACCGTCGTGCTCGGCGTCGGGCTCGAGATCGACCGCGACGTCATGCTCCGGAAGCTCGTCGACATCCAGTACGCGCGCAACGACTCGTTCCTCGGCCGCGGACGCTTCCGCGTCCGGGGCGACGTCGTCGAGGTGCAGTCGGCGCACATGGAGTCGGCATACCGCATCTCGTTCTTCGGGGACGAGGTCGAGCAGATCTCGCACTTCGACCCGCTCTCGGGCGAGATCTACGCGCGCCTCGACCACCTCGCGATCTTCCCGGCCACGCAGTACGTCACCTCGCGCGAGACGATCGAGCGCTCCGTGGGCGAGATCAGGCGCGAGCTCGAGGAGCAGGTCAGGCTCTTCGAGTCGCAGGGGAAGCTGCTCGAGGCCCACCGGATCCGCCAGCGCACCGAGTACGACCTGGAGATGCTCCAGGAGCTCGGGTACTGCAACGGGATCGAGAACTATTCGCGGATCCTCGACGGGCGCGCGCCCGGGACGGCGCCGAACACCCTCCTCGACTACTTCCGCGGCAACGACTTCCTCGTCATGGTGGACGAGTCGCACCAGACCGTCCCGCAGATCGGCGGGATGTACGAGGGCGACCGCTCGCGCAAGGAGACGCTCGTCGAGCACGGCTTCCGGCTCCCCTCGGCGCTCGACAACCGGCCGCTGCGCTTCGACGAGTTCCTCGAGCGCGTGCCCCAGCTTCTCTTCGTCTCGGCGACCCCGGGGCCGTTCGAGCTGCGGAACTCGACCAACGTCGCCGAGCAGATCATCCGGCCGACGGGCGTCGTCGACCCCGAGGTCGAGCTCCGCCCGACGACGAATCAGATCGACGACCTCCTGAACGAGATCCGCCGCCGCGAGGAGGCGGGCGAGCGGGTCCTCGTCACGACCCTGACGAAGAAGATGGCCGAGGATCTGACCGACTACCTGCTGGAGTCGGGCGTCCGCACGCGCTACCTCCACTCGGAGGTCGACACGCTCGAGCGGATCAAGATCATCCGGGAGCTGCGCCTGGGCGAGTACGACGTGCTCGTCGGCGTCAACCTCCTGCGCGAGGGGCTCGACCTGCCGGAAGTATCGCTCGTCGCCATCCTCGACGCCGACAAGGAAGGCTTCCTCCGCGGTCAGACGGCGCTGATCCAGACGATCGGCCGCGCCGCTCGTAACGTGAACGGCAAGGTCGTCATGTACGCCGACAAGATGACCGAGGCGATTCGCGGCGCGCTCGACGAGACGACGCGGAGGCGGGACATCCAGCTCCGCTACAACGAGGAGCACGGGATCACGCCCGAGTCGATCGTCAAGGGCGTCTCCGACATCGCCGAGTTCCTCGCCCTCGAGTCCGCGCCGCACGTCCCCGGCAAGCGCCGCCGCGGACAGCGGCAGGTCGAGGGCATGTCCAACGAGGAGCTCGAGAAGCTCGTCGTCACGCTCGAGGAGGAGATGTTCGCCGCCGCCGAGGAGCTCCGCTTCGAGTACGCCGCCAAGTTGCGCGACGAGATCAAGGATCTCCGCCGCGAGCTCCAGGCGACCGCCGAGCCTGCGTAGAGAGCAGATTTAAGCCGTTTCTCCCGGTAATTCCTGGGTTTCGCTCCTGCGGACCGTCCTTCCGACGGTTGTCACCGCGCCCCGAACGCGCTAACTTCGTCCGCGTCCTACCCCGGGGAGAGGAGCCCAATGAAACGCACCACCCGCTCGCGGCCGATCCTTCTGGCTGCGCTCACATTGATCTTCACGCTGTTCGTCGTCGGCTCGGTGTCGGCGGGAGCGGCAGGCAAGGGCAAGGCGAAGAAGGCCGACGGCGCGCCCACCGGCACGCCGGTCGTCTTCTTCGCGGCCGACGGCATGCGGCCGGACCTGGTCGACAAGTACGCCAAGCAGGGCGCCCTGCCGACCATGCGCCAGCTGATGAACACCGGGCTGAAGGGCCAGAACGGCCTCACCCAGGGGTTCCCGCCGAACACCGGCGTCGGCTGGCACACGCTCTCCACCGGCACGTGGCCGGGCGAGCACGGCTCGACGAACAACACGTTCCACCGGGTCGGCGAGGGCAACTTCAACAACTCCACGAGCTTTTCCACCAACGGCATCCTCCAGGCCGACCACATCGCCCAGTCCGCGGAGCGGAGCGGGAAGACCGTGGTCTCCATGGAGTGGGTCGGCTCGCGCACGCTCGTTCCCGCGCTCCAGGGCCCCGTCGTCGACTTCCGCACCTTCATCGGGGTTCGCGGGATCATGCTCAACTACGACCTCCCCGGGCAGCCGGCGGGCGCGAACGCCTTCGGCGTGCAGTACCAGCGGATCGACCTGGCCGACGCGGCGGGCTGGACGAACGTCCCGGCCTCCTTCAGCCCGGCGAAGCAGGCGTCGTTCACGCACAACAATGCGCAGATCCCGGGGAACGGGGTCTGGGACGTCTACATCTACGACTCCACGAACGACGGCGCCACGAACTACAACCGGGTGCTGATCGTCAATGCAGCCGACGGCAAGAACGGCGCAGAGGCCGTGGCCGACCTCACACAGGGCGAGTGGGCCGACGCCAAGGTGACGCTCGCCTCCGGCACGTTCGCGGGCCGCACCGGTGGCTTCTACGTGAAGGCGATCGACCTGAGCGCCGACCTCTCGAAGTTCCGTCTCTACTTCACGTCGGTCCAGCGGGCGAACGCGACGTACAACGCACTCGGCCCGGCCGGCTCGACGGACTTCGAGGAGAAGCTGAACCGCGACTTCCCGACCTCCACCGCGGCGGACTTCGCTCCGATGGAGGCCGGCATCGTCGACGAGGACACCTACGTCGAGCAGGGCCTGATGTGGAAGGACGCCCACTGGGCATACCTCCACTACATCCTCGGCCCCGCGCCGACGGGCCTCGGCATCAAGCCCGACCTGCTGCTCGTCGGCTCGCCCACCACGGACGAGTTCCAGCACCAGTTCACGGGCCTCGTCACGCCGACGGACATCGACGGCAACCCGAACCCGTACTACGACGACCTCACGAACGACAACGTCGCGGACGGCCGGGTCGACGAGCGTGAGGGCTACATCCGCGAGGCCTACCAGGAGGCGGATCGCACGCTCGACCTGGCTCGCGACCTGATGAACCGCAAGCACAACGTCTTCGTCTCCTCCGACCATGGCTTCGCGCCCCAGTGGTACGCGGTCAACGTGAGCAAGGTGCTCGTCGACCTCGGCCTGCAGGAGCGTGAGCAGAGCGGCAACTGCCGCAAGGCGGCGAACGACCCCGGCACGACGACGCCGGGCGACACGCTCGCCAAGGAGTGCCACGCTGGCGGGACGTCGCAGATCTACATCAATCTCGCGGGACGCGACCCGGCGGCCGGGAACACCCCGCAGGTCCCGGCGGCCAATTACGAGGCCGTGAGGAACCAGATCATCGCGGCGTTCCAGAACATGGACGACCCGAACCTGCCGGGCTTCCAGCAGGTCGTGCTCAAGGTGATGAAGAAGGAGGAGCTCCGGAACGTCGACGGCAGCGACTCCCTGCATCCGAGCCGGAGCGGCGACGTGATCGTCGTCTTCCGTCCGCCGTACCAGACGGACGCGCAGACGCCCGGGCAGCTCATCGCCCCGTCGCAGTTCTTCGGCCAGCACGGGTACCTGCCGAACCTCGTCAACATCCCGCGGAACGTCAACATGCACGCGACGTTCATCGCCTCCGGCCCCGACATCAGGGCCGGCAAGGACGTCGCAGGCGTCAATGCGGTCGACCTGGCTCCGACGATCGCGTACCTGATGGACATCCCCGAGCCGCAGAACGCGCGCGGCAAGGTGCTCCTGAACATCATCAAGGGCGGGAACAGGATCTACGAGTTCCAGGTCCTCAACATCTCGGACTACCACGGGCAGCTCACCCCGCTGTCCGAGGCCGCCGACAACGTGGGCGGCACGGGCGCGGCGAACCCGACCTTCGGGATCGGGGGATCGGCGTTCCTGAAGCCGTGGTTCGACACGTATCGCGCGGAGGCGCCGGGTGAGATCCTGACGCTGGCAGCCGGGGACTCGATCGGCGCCACGCCGCCGATCTCGGCGTTCTTCGGCGACAAGCCCACGATCGAGTTCATGAATCTCATGGGCTTCGATCTCGACGGGCTTGGAAACCACAACTTCGACCGCGGCGAGGCGTACTTCCGCAACGAGATCGTCCCGCTGGCGGCCTTCGACTACCTGTCCGCGAACATCGTGGACGACGCAGGGAAGACCCCGCCCGAGTGGGCGCCTTCGAAGGTGTTCACCATCGAACCGGGCCTACGGGTCGGATTCGTCGGGTTCTCGAACCCCGACATCCCCGAGCTCACGAAGCCTGGCTCTCTCGGTCCGTTCCACGTGGCCGACCCGGTCGCCGCGGTGAACGCCGAGGCCAGGAAGCTCGCACGCCAGAAGAAGGACGTCTCCGCCATCATCGCCATCGGCCACATGGGTGCGACGGCCGGCACGCTCACCGAGCCGACCGGGCCGGGCCCCGACCTGGCGGACGCCGTCACCAACGTCGACGTCGTCATGGGCGACCACACGAACCAGCAGGCGATCGCCGAGCGGGCGAACGGCGTGCTCTTCACGGAGAGCCTCAGCCGTGGCGTCCGCTTCACGCGCGTGCGCGTCTTCATCGACATGCACGACCAGGAGGTCGTCTACCGGACCGCCGACTTCCACAAGCCGTGGAACATCGGCGTCACGCCCGACCCGGCCATCCAGGCGCGGATCAACCAGCTCAACGATGACCTGAAGCCGATCCTGGCGACGCAGATCGGGACCTCGAGCCGGGCCGTGCCGCGGTCGGACTCGTGCGGGCGCTCGGACGGCCGTCTCTGCGAGTCGCTCGTGGGCAACATCGTCACCGACGCGATGCGGCTCAGCTTCGACGGCGTCGAGTTCGCGATCACGAACTCGGGCGGCCTCCGGGCCGACCTGACGTGTCCGAGCCCTGACATCGCCGACGACTTCTGCGGGGCGTTCACGCCTCCGCCGTGGCCGATCACACGCGGCCAGGTGCTCGGGGTGCTCCCGTTCGGGAACCTCGTGGCCACCGTGGACGTGAACGGCGCCGAGCTGAAGCAGTACCTCGAGAACGGCGTCTCGGCCATGCCGGCCGCCAACGGACGGTTCCCGCAGGTGTCCGGCCTGTGCTTCGACTACGACATCTCGGCTCCCGTCGGGAGCAGGGTGATCGCGTCGAGCGTGGTCAGGCAGGCGGCCGACGGGTCGTGCACCGGTGCCGTTATCGACCTGACGGCGGCGTCCATGTACCACATCGCGATCAACGACTTCATCGCGGCGGGAGGCGACGGCTACCCGAACGTGGCGGCCCGGGCCCACTCCCGCGAGATCATGGATCAGACCGTGGCTGATTGGATCACGGCGAACACGCCGCTGACCCCTGCCATCCAGGGTCGAATCGTGTGCACCACGACCGGCGCAACTCCCTGCCCGGTCGTGACGGCACCGTAGGAGGTAGGGCGGAGCGGAGCCGGCCCGGCCGGCTCCGCTCCCACTTCCCTGCGCTCAGCCGCTCGCCCCGAGCGGCCGGGAGCCGCGCGGGAAGCGGCGGTCGGCGATGAGCGCCCAGTCGCCCTCGACCCAGGCGTAGGTGAGCACGCGCAGCGTCCGCTCGTCGACCTCGTAGAGGTGGAGGCCGCGGGCCTCGCCGCGGCGCCGGGGGCGGGGCTGGCCGAGCCCCGGGGCCGTGACCACGGTCGTGCCGTGCACGGGCGCCTGGACGACCTCGAACTCGCGCCGCTCGCCGACCGCGCTCTGGTGCACGTGGCCGGAGACGATCAGCTCGGCGCCGGCGTCAACCAGGGCGCCGAGCACGGAGCCGCGGTTGGCGATCGTCCGCTTGCGGCTGCGCCACGGGGCGCCGAGCAGGTGGTGGTGGAGGGCGACGACCTTCAGCGCGCCGGGGGCGGCGTCGGCGAGCACGCGGGAGGCGTGCTCGATCTGCGACTTCCGCAGGGCGCCGCCCTGATGCTTCCACGGCCTGACGGAGTTGAGCCCGCAGACGACGACGCGCTCGGACCGGTAGACGGGCTCGGTCTTCGGCCACTGGCGCTCGAACTCGTCGAAGGTGTTCGTCAGCCGGAAGGGCGGCCAGCGCGGGATGTCGTGGTTTCCCGGGATGACGAGGAGCGGCCGGTCGAGCGAGCGCAGAAGGCCCGCCGCGCGCTCGTGCTGCTCGCGCTTGTTCCGGTGGGAGAGGTCGCCGGTCGCGAGCACGAGCTCGGGGTCGACCTCGGCGACGAGCGTCCGCAGATCGCCCTCGACTTCGGGCTCCTCCCTCGTGCCGGCATGGAGGTCCGACACCTGGAGCACGCGGAGGTTTGGCATCGGGCGGGCAGACTATAGTGAGAGCATGGTCGACGAACCTGCGGAGATCTTCGACGACATGTACCTCGGCCTGCGGGCCGGTGCGGCAGAGCGCAAGAAACGGCGCGGGGAGGAGCTTTCGCCCGAGGAGCAGGAGGTCCTGGGGCGCTGGCACCGTCTTTCGACGTGGCGGAAGACACTCGCCGTGGGCGCGTTCGCCGTCGGGACATTCGGGCTCGGCTTCACGCTGGGCGGCCTCATCTTCGGCCGCTGGCGCAGGGCATAACTGCCCGGCGGCGAAGTGCGCCGCGTGGAGCCCCAACTCGAGCCCGGTGAGGAGGTGCGCCTCGATGCGCGGCCGCACGGCGTCGCGCTCGTCCGCCCGCTCTTCCGGCCCCTGCTCCTGGCCGGGATGGGCGCCGTGCTCGTGATCCTCGGCTCGGGCTTGCACTGGGGCCTCGCGCTTGCCGGGGCGGCCGCGCTCGCGCTCGCGTTCCTGTCCTCGCTCCGGGCCGTGTGGAAGTGGGACCGCACCCGTCTCGTCCTCACGACGGAGAAGCTCTACGTCGTCTACGGGCTCGCGCGCAGGCGCGCGGCGGCGGTCCACCTCTCTCGCGTCCCGGCGCTCGAGTTCGAGCAGGGAATCGCGGGCCGCGTCTTCGGCTACGGGACCCTCGTGGCGGGCGACTTCGAGGTGCCGTACGTGCCCGAGGCGCGCCGCGTCCGGAAGCTGCTCGGCTAGCCGACGCGAAAAGTTCCTGCATAGGGCAGGCGAACTTGCCCGATTGCGCGAAGTCCGCCTAGACTGCTCGTGCTTCAGGGTCCGACGGGGACGCACCCGAGCATGGTTGGCGTCGTTACTCAAAGCCGTGCGGTCGTGGCGTCGGCCGCAAAGCTCGTTGGCCTCGCGCTCGCGCGGGCCTGTTCCGGATCCGATCGGGCAGCCGCGCCCGGGCAGGAGCCCGCGCCGGCAGCCGACACGAATGCGGCGCCGCAGCCTGCGGCTCCCGCCCCGACGGCGGTCACGACAGTGACGGCCGTCACCCGGGAGGTCGTGGCGGAGACAGTGCCTGCCCTCGCCGCCACGACCAACCAGCTGGCGTCTGCGGCCAGCAATGCGGCGGAGCCGGTCACCGGTGCAGCGCTCGGGAACATGCGCGCCGTGACCGGCTCCGCCGTCGCGGCGACCTGAACGCCATGAAGCGGCGCCTAGCGGCCCTATGATCGAGTCGCGATGACGGTCGTCCTCGACACCCGCGCGGACCTCACCCTGGAGAACTACCGGCGCGTCGCCTGGAACGGCGAGGACGTCGAGCTGGGGCCGCGGGCGCTCGAGTGCATGGAGTCGACGCGCGCATCCTTCATCGCGCTCCTGGACTCCGACCGCACCGCCTTCATCTACGGCACCACGACGCGTCCTGGGATCGAGGTGGGGAAGACGCTCGCGCCCGACGAGCAGCGCGCCTACGTGCGCATCCTGCGCGGGAGCTGGAGCCCCAGCTTCGGCGGGGGCGGCGTCCTCGAGGAGCGCGTCACGCGCGGAATCGTCTTCGCCCGCCTGGCGAACTTCGTCGAGGGCAACGCCAAGACGCGCCCCGTAATCGCGGAGCGGATCGCGGCCCTCCTCGACGGCCCGCTTCCGGCCGTCCCGCTGGGCGGACACGTCGCAGCCGGGGAGATCCTGACCCTGGCGCCGATCATGAACGCGCTCGACGGCGACTTCGAGGAGGGCGAGACGATGGCGCTCGTGAACGGCTCGCCGTGCGCCGCGGCGCTCGCCGCGGACGTCGCGCTCGCGGCGCGCAATCGCCTGCACGTCGCGGAGCGCGTGTTCGCGCTCTCGGTGGAGGCCTTCGGCGCGCCGCTCGACGCCTACGACGAGGCGCTCGAGGGGCTCTGGGAGGACGAGCACGAGGTCGCGGCGCTGCGCGGGCTCCGCGCCAGCCTCGAAGGGGCGGAGACGTCAGGGCGCCTCGACCACCAGGCGCCCGTCAGCTACCGGATCCTGCCGCGCGTGCTCGGCCAGGCCCACCGCGCCGTCGCCGCCGTCGAGCACGCCGCGGCCGTCTCGCTCCGGTCGGTGACCGACAACCCGGTCTACCTGCCGCCCGACGACGAGCATCCGCTCGGCCGGGCGATCTCCACCGGCGGGTACCACAACGCGATCGCCCCTCAGGCGATCAGCGCGCTCGCGGCCGCCTGGGCCGACCTCGTCTTCCTCGCCGAGCGCCACGTCACGGCGATGCACGTCGGCGCCACGAGCGAGCTGCCGCCTCTCCTCGAGCGCCCGGGCGGGGGCGGAGGGAAGACGAACCTCCTCGGCTGGACGGCTGGAAGCTTCCTCGAGGACGCGCGCACCGCCGCGTCGGCGACGCTCCTGCCCGCGGGCGTCGGCGATGCGCAGAACGACGTCGGCGCGCCGACGTTCCTCGCCTATCGCAAGGAGCCCTTCGTCGCGGACTGCCTCGACTCCGCGCTCGCGCTGCTCGCGGCCAGCGCCAGCCAGGCGCTCTGGGCCACCGACCGTGCGCCTGCACCGCCTCTCGGGCCGCTCCTCGAGCGCGTGCGTGCGCTCTTCCCACCGGTCGACGACCCGGCCGAGCGGCGGATCGGGGAGGAGCTCGGCGGGCTGGCGGAGGAGTTCCGGAGGGATGCCTCGCCGGGCGCGTCCGAGCCCGGCTGAGCGGGTCGGACACGAACGTCTGTTCTATCCGGGCGCAGGGCTAGACTCATCCTGTGGCCCAAGAAGAGCTCGTCGTTCACGGCGCCCGCGAGCACAACCTCAAGGACATCACCGTCCGCCTGCCGCGGAATGCGCTGATCTGCGTCACGGGGCTTTCCGGCTCCGGGAAGTCCTCGCTCGCCTTCGACACGATCTACGCGGAGGGCCAGCGGCGCTACGTGGAGTCGCTGTCCGCCTACGCACGCCAGTTCCTCCAGATGATGGAGAAGCCCGACGTCGACTCGATCGACGGGCTCTCGCCTGCGATCTCGATCGACCAGAAGACGACGTCGCGGAACCCGCGCTCGACGGTGGGCACCGTCACCGAGATCTACGACTATCTGCGCCTCCTCTACGCCCGCGCGGGGCGCCCGCACTGCCCGATCTGCGGGCGGCCGATCGCCGGCCAATCGGTCCAGGCGATCGTCGACCAGGTCATGCGGCTCCCTGCGGGCACGAAGTTCACCGTCAACGCGCCGGTCGTCCGCGACCGCAAGGGCGAGTACAGGGATCTGCTCGAGCAGCTCCGCGGCGAGGGCTTCACGCGCGTGAAGGTCGACGGGGAGCAGCGCGAGCTCGACGAGGAGATCGAGCTCGACAAGAAGCTCAAGCACACGATCGAGGTCGTCGTCGACCGGCTCGTGATGAAGGAAGACCTACGCCACCGGCTGACGGACTCGATCGAGACGGGGCTCGAGCTCGCCGACCGGCTGGTGACGATCGACGTCGTCGAGGGCGAGACGCTGACGTTCTCCGAGCGCTTCGCCTGCCCGGAGCACGGCGTCGGCCTGCCGGAGCTCCAGCCGCGCGTCTTCTCGTTCAACTCCCCGCACGGCGCCTGCTCGCGCTGCATGGGCCTCGGCGCCCAGCAGGAGATCGACCCCGACCTGCTCGTGCCCGACCCGAGCCTCTCGATCGCGGAGGGCGCGCTCGTCCCCTGGTCGGTGGGGAGTTCGAGCTACTACGAGTCGATCATCCAGGCGATCGCCGAGCGCTACGAGATCGACGTCGACAAGCCCTGGCAAGAGCTGACGGAGGAGCAGCAGAACCTGTTCCTCTACGGGACGAACGGCGACAAGATCTACGTCACGTACCGCAACCGCATGGGCCGCAAGCGCGCGTACATGCTGGCCTTCGAGGGCATCGTCACGAGCCTCGAGCGGCGGTACAAGGAGACGGACTCCTCCCAGCAGCGCGAGCGCATCGAGGAGTACATGAGCTTCCGCCCGTGCCCGGCCTGCGGCGGCGCGCGCCTCAAGCCGGAGGTGCTCGCGGTCACCGTAGGCGACCAGAACATCCACGAGCTGACGCGGCTCTCCGTCACGCGCGCGATCGAGTTCCTCGACGGGCTCGAGCTGACCGAGACCGAGCGGCTGATCGGCGAGCGGATCATCAAGGAGATCCGGGAGCGCCTGACCTTCCTCGAGAACGTCGGGGTCGGCTACCTCCAGCTCGACCGCGCGGCCTCGACGCTTTCGGGCGGCGAGGCGCAGCGGCTCAGGCTGGCGACGCAGATCGGCTCGCAGCTCGTCGGCGTGCTCTACATCCTCGACGAGCCGTCCATCGGGCTGCACCAGCGCGACAACGAGAAGCTGATCACGACGCTCGACCGCCTTCGCGACCTGGGCAACACCGTGCTCGTCGTCGAGCACGACGAGCAGATGATGCGCTCCGCCGACTGGCTGGTCGACATGGGGCCGGGCGCGGGCGAGCACGGCGGCCACGTCGTCGCCGAGGGCACCGCGAAGGACGTGTCCAAGAACAAGGGCTCGGTCACCGGGCAGTTCCTCTGCGGCACGCGCTCGATCGCGGTGCCGGAGCGCCGCACGGAAGACCTCGGCACGTTCCAGGTGCGCGGCGCGCGGATGCACAACCTGAAGGACATCGACGTCGAGTTCCCGGTCGGGAAGTTCGTGGCCGTCACCGGCGTGTCCGGCTCGGGCAAGTCGACGCTCGTCAACGAGATCGTCTACAAGGCGCTCGCCAACCGGCTCCACCGCATGCGCGTGAAGCCCGGCGACCACGACGCGGTCGAGGGGATCGACTGCTTCGACAAGGTAATCGACATCGACCAGTCGCCGATCGGCCGCACGCCGCGCTCGAATCCGGCGACCTACACGAAGCTCTTCGACCACATCCGCGAGCTCTATGCGCAGACGCCCGACGCCAAGGTGCGCGGCTACAAGCCGGGGCGGTTCTCGTTCAACGTCCGCGGCGGGCGCTGCGAGACCTGCAAGGGCGACGGGACGATCAAGATCGAGATGCACTTCCTCCCGGACGTCTACGTCCCGTGCGAGACGTGCGGCGGGAAGCGCTACAACCGCGAGACGCTCGAGGTCCGCTTCAAGGGCAAGTCGATCGCAGACGTGCTCGAGATGTCGGTCGAGGAGGCCCTCGGCTTCTTCGCGAAGATCCCGAAGATCCGGCGGCGACTGCAGACGCTCCACGACGTGGGGCTCGACTACATCAAGCTCGGCCAGCCGGCGACGACGCTCTCCGGCGGCGAGGCCCAGCGCGTCAAGCTCTCGTCCGAGCTCTCCAAGGTGGCCACCGGCCGGACGCTCTACATCCTCGACGAGCCGACCACCGGCCTGCACTTCGCCGACATCGAGAAGCTGCTCGAGGTGCTTCAGCGCCTCGCGGACGCCGGCAACACCGTGCTCGTGATCGAGCACAACCTCGACGTGATCAAGCAGGCGGACTGGCTCGTCGACCTCGGGCCCGAGGGCGGCGAGGCCGGGGGAGAGGTCATCGCGACCGGCACCCCGGAACAGGTCGCCGAGGTCGAGGAGAGCTACACGGGGCGCTTCCTACGGGAGCTGCTCCCGAGCCGCGCGGCCGCTGCGGCGTAGTCCACAGCGATAGCCTGACGCCGTGAACGCCGAGGCCCCCACGGCCGCCGGGCCGAGCCGCGAGAAGCAGTGGTGGCTGCGGACGATCGCCGTCTTCCAGTCGCCGCGGCACGTGTTCGCCGCCCTGCGCGACGAGTCCAAGCAGGACATGGAGGCGCGGGAAGAGCCCGTGCTCGCGCTCATCCTGCTCGCGGGGATCGCCGGGATCCTGCTCGTGCCCGAGACCGGCCGCCTGCTCAACGACCCGGCCGCGGACAACAGCGGCGCGGTCCTGGCCGTGCTCGTGTTTCTCACCGGCGGCATCTACGGCATTGCGACGTACTGGCTGGGCGGCGCGCTCCTCTATGTGGGCCTCCGCGGCGCCGGCTCCTCCGGGAGCTATCGGCGCGCGCGGCACGTCTTCGCCTTCGCGGCCGCTCCGACCGTCCTCGGGCTCCTGCTGATCTGGCCGCTCCGGCTGGCCCTCTACGGCACCGATTCGTTCCGCACCGGCGGAGCGGACGACGGCGCGCTGCCGTTCCTCTTCGACCTCGCAGGGGCCGGCTTCGCGCTCTGGTCGCTCGGCCTGCTGATCTACGGGATCTCGGTGGTCGAGCAGTGGCGCCTGCTGCGGGCGGGCGTCTCGGTGGCGCTCGCCGTGCTGACCGTCCTCGTGCTCACGTTTCCGTTCGTGATTCCGCTCTCGAGCCGTTGAGGAAGGCCTCGAGCTCTTCCTCGGGCATCGCGTAGGTGTGCTCCTCGGCGGGGAAGGCGCCGGAGCGCACCTCGGCGCCGAAGCGCTCGAGCGCCGAGCGGATGTCGCCGCCGATGTCGGCGTAGCGCTTCGCGAAGCGCGGCGAGCGGCCCTCGTAGAGCCCGAGCAGGTCGTGGAGCACGAGCACCTGACCGTCGCACTCGGCCCCTGAGCCGATCCCGATCGTCGGGATGACGAGGGTCTCGGAGATCCGGGCCGCGACCGGCGCGGGCACGGCCTCGAGGACCAGCGCGAAGCACCCCGCCTCCTCGAGCGCGATGGCCTCGTCGAGCAGGCGGCGCGCCTTTTCCGCCGTGCGGCCCTGCGCTCGGAAGCCGCCGAGCATGGTCGCGGACTGGGGGGTGAGGCCGATGTGCCCCATGACCGGGATCCCCGCGCCCACGAGCGCGACGACGCGCGAGAGGCTCGGGCCGGCACCCTCCAGCTTGACCGCGTCGGCGGCGGCGTCCTTGACGAAGCGGATCGCGTTGCGGAGGGCGTCCTCGTCGGAGACCTGGAAGGAGCCGAACGGCATGTCGGCGACGACGATCGGCCGCTTCGCCCCGCGGGTCACCGCCTGCGTGAGCATCAGCATCTCCTCCATCGTGGCCGGCACCGTGCCCGAGTGGCCGAGGATCGTCATCGCCGCCGAGTCGCCCACGAGGACGATGTCCATGCCGGCCGCGTCCGCCAGGCGACCGCTCGGATAGTCGTACGCGGTCACCATGACGATCGGGTCGCCGCGGCTCGTCATCTCCTGGAGCTCGGTCAGCGGAAGCTTCCCGTCCCGCTCCGGTCTGCTGGTCACTGGAGGTCTCCTTCCAGGACGACGTTGTCGATCAGGCGCGTGCTGCCGATGCGTGCTGCCGCCAGAAGGTAAACCCGTCCGTTCAGCCGCGCCACCTCGACGTAGTCGGGAGCGAGCCGCGGTTCCTGGGCGAGAACGGCACGCGCAACCTCCGCGGCGCGCGCCGCGCCCGCCTCGGCGCCTGCTTCGAGCGCCCGGGGAAGGGACGCCGCGGCCTCGCGCTCCTCGGCGCTCAGGTACGCGTTGCGGGAGCTCAGCGCGAGGCCGTCCGCCTCGCGCACGGTGGGCACGACCCGGATTTCGAGCGCGAGGTTCAGGTCGCGCACCATCGCCTCGAGGACGGCCGCCTGCTGCGCGTCCTTCTGGCCGAAGTAGGCCCGGTCGGGCCGCACGATGTTGAAGAGCTTGAGACAGACGGTCGCGACGCCGCGGAAGTGGCCGGGCCGCACGGCGCCCTCGAGCTCGTCGGCAAGTCCTTCGATCTCGACCCAGGTGGCGAACCCCTCCGGGTACATCTCCTCCGGCGAAGGAACGAAGAGCTGGTCGACCCCCCACGACTCGGCGAGGGCGGCGTCGCGCACCTCGTCCCGCGGGTAGCGCTCGAGGTCCTCACCGGGCCCGAACTGGGCCGGGTTCACGAAGATGCTCGCCACGACGACGTCGCACTCGGCCTTCGCGCGGCGGACGAGCGCCTCGTGGCCCGCATGGAGCGCCCCCATCGTGGGGACGAGGCCGATCCGGCGCTCCGCGCGGACGGGGTCGAGCTCCGCGTGCAGGGCGGAGATCGTCCAGGCGGTCGTCACCCGGCGGCGACGGTCGCCGTCATCTCGGTGAGCGCGCGGTACATCGGCTCCAGCTCAGGCCGGCGCTCCCTGATGATCTCCAGGTGGCGCTCGACGGTCTCCCAGTCGCCGCGCGTGACCGGCCCGGTCAGCTCGAAGCCGTTGTCCATCGTGCGGCGCATGAGCGGGAGCAGCGCCTCGGGAGGCGCGCCGGCGGCCTCGAAGAGCTCCGCCGCCGCCCAGTGGATGGTGACCAGGAAGTTCGAGGCGATGGCCGCGGCCGCGTGGTAGAGCGGGTGCTCCTCGTCGTCGATCTCGAAGGCGTGCAGGCCGAGGAGGTCGGCGACCTCGAAGCCGACGGCGAGCGCCTCGTCGTTCGCGCCGCTGACCGCCGCCCAGGCGCCGTCGAGCTGCTCCGGCCCACCGCCCGGGACGAACGTCTGCAGCGGGTGGAGGCCGAAGCGGCGGACGTGCGGGTCGAGCGCGTCCAGGGTGCGGGCGCCGCTCGTGTGCGCGATCCATGGGCCGACGGGGATCTCGGCCGCGACCTCGGGGATAGCGCGGTCGGGGACGCAGACGACGACGAGGTCGGCTCCCGCGACGTCGAGCTCGCGCCCCGTGATGCGCGTGGGGAGCCGGTCGGAGAGGCGCGCGGCCAGGGCGGCGCCGACGCGACCGGCGCCGACGACACAGGCTGACGTGAATTCCATGTGGGCTCCAGTTCCGTTGGGATACCGGGCAACCCGAAGTCTAGCGACCGTTTGACACGACACCTCGGACGGCGAGAGGATCGCTGGGTGCGTCGTCGCCCCACAGTCGTCCTTGCCGCGGCGCTCGCCGTGCTGGTCGCGCTTGCGGGCACCCCTCCGGCGCTGGCCTCCGGCGGCGGTCAGGCGAAGGGGCCGCCCGGGCTCGTCGGCGTCGACCACGTCGGCATCACGGTTCCGGACATCGACGAGGCGATCGCCTGGTTCGAGGACGTGATGGGCTGCAGCGCGCCGCTGACCTTCGGCCCGTTCTCGGATCCGACCGGCACGTTCATGCAGGACCTGCTCGGCGTGCATCCGCGCGCGGTCATCGAGCAGATCACGATGATTCGCTGCGGCAAGAGCGCCAACATCGAGCTGTTCGAGTACGACGCGCCCGACCAGCGTCGAACGTTCCCAAAGAACTCGGACTGGGCAGGGCACCACATCGCCTTCTACGTGAGCGACATCGACGAGGCGGTGGCGTACATGCAGTCGAAGGGCGTGCAGAAGCTGCTGGGCCCGCTCCCCGTCACCGACGGGCCCGCCGCCGGGCAGTCGATCAACTACTTCCGCGCGCCGTTCGGCACCTACATCGAGCTGATCAGCTACCCCAACGGCATGGCCTACGAGGACGACCCGGGCAAGCCGCTCTGGTCACCGAAGATGAACGGGCGCCGCTCGGTCGAGACGAGCGTCCCCGGCCTCCTGGGCATGGATCACGTCGGCATCACCGTCCCGGACATCGACGAGGCGGTCGCCTGGTTCGAGGACGTGATGGGCTGCAGGGCGCCGCTGACCTTCGGCCCGTTCTCGGATCCGACCGGCACGTTCATGCAGGATCTGCTCGGCGTGCATCCGCGTGCGGTGATCGAGCAGATCACGATGGTGCGCTGTGGCGACGGGCCGAACATCGAGCTCTTCCAGTACACGTCCCCCGACCAGGATCGCACGTTCCGCAAGAACTCCGACTTCGGCGGCAAGCACATCGCCTTCTACGTGCGGAAGATCGACAAGGCAGTCGCGTACATGCAGTCGAGGGGCGTGGAGAAGCTGCTGGGCCCGCTCGCGGTGACTGACGGTCCGGCCGCCGGGCAGTCGATCAACTACTTCCGCGCGCCGTTCGGCACCTACATCGAGCTGATCAGCTATCCCAAGGGCATGGCCTACGCGAAGACGGCCGAGACCCTGCTCTGGGATCCGCGCGACAACAAGCACTAGCCTGCGCGGTAGGCACGAGCTGCGTCGCTACGCTTTCTCCATGACGGAGAAGGTGGAGAAGACCGAGCAGGAGTGGCGCGCGGAGCTGACGCCGGAGCAGTACCGGATCCTCCGCGAGCACGCCACGGAGCCCGCGTTCACGGGCGAGTACTACGCGACCAAGGAGCCGGGCGTGTACCTCTGCGCCGGGTGCGGCGCCAAGCTCTTCGGCTCCGACACGAAGTACGACTCGGGCACGGGGTGGCCGAGCTTCTACGAGCCTGCCGACGGTGAGGCCGTCGAGACCGAGCGCGACTGGAGCCTGCTCGTCCCGCGCACCGAGGTGCATTGCGCCTCCTGCGGCGGTCATCTCGGCCATGTCTTCAGCGACGGGCCGGACCCGACCGGGCTGCGCTACTGCATCAATTCGGCTGCGCTCCAACTCGAGCGCGACGACGAAGTCGAACCCTCCTAGGTCACTCGCGGACAGGCCCTCGCGTTCTGGCCGCGTAGCGATACGCATGCTCTGTCGGGCCGGGCAGGGCTGCCGTGAGCCACGCCAGCGGTCGCCCGCCCGGGAGCAGGCGAAGGAGCGGGGGGAAGGCGGCCCCGGCCGAGTGGACGGTGCCGTCCTCCTCGACCAGGTGCCAGGAGGCCATCTTCCGCTCCTCGTCCATGCCTCCGAGGAGTTCGTCCGCCTCCGGGTCCTGGAGGGCCACCGGTCGCAGCCGGCGGCCGCGGTCCCACCGCAGGACGCGTTCGACCGAGCGTCGGCAGAACCCGCAGGAGCGGTCGTAGAGGATCGCGGCCTCGTTCATCACTGGAGTGTTGCGGTGCATCCGGGGACCTGCCTACACTGCCTCGGCGATGCCGATCTACGAGTTTGTGTGCATGACGTGCGAGTCGCATTTCGAGGAGCTCGTCGGAGTGAACGCGGCCGATCCGCCGTGTCCCGACTGCGGCGCCTCCCGGGTGGCTC
>DASSCF010000100.1:0-32789 GCA_035698025.1 Gaiellaceae bacterium | reverse complement strand
TGCTCGTCGCGTCAGGGAGGTCGTCCTCCTCGGGCCGCGCCAAACGCCAGGGGCTCCACGTCCCGTCCTCGGATGCGGTGCGGAACCAGACCTCTCCGCCGCCCTGCCAGTGCGTCCCGACCATCGTGAACTCGATCGGCGCCGCCCGCGCGAACGACGCCTGAAGGGCGGCGGGCGGCACGTCGCGCGCGACGACCTGGACGTCGGCAGCGCCCGCCGTGCTCGGAGTGAGCGCGGCCGCGGCGATGACGAGCGCGAGGGTACGACGGAACTTCATGAGGGTGATGCCTGGGCGATCGGCTCTTTCGCTACCGAACCAGAGGACTCCTTTCCCCTCAAGGGCATCGGCAGGTCCCTGATAGAATCTTTACAGCCAAAGTGCCGCGCATGCGGGGATTTTCTTTCACGATTTGCGCGCTCGCCGCGGCGCTCCTACTCGTGGGCGGAGCGACCGCCCAGGACAGCACGCCGCGGGTGCTCGTCGTCGAGCTCGCGAACGACATCAACCCGGTGACGGCCGACTACGTCATCGACGGCATCGAGCGCGCGGAGGACGAGGGGTTCGACGCAGTCGTCATCGAGCTGGACACGCCGGGCGGGCTCGATTCAGCCATGCGCGACATCATCAAGAAGGAGCTCGAAGCCACGATCCCGGTCGTCGTCTACGTCGCGCCGCAAGGCTCGCGTGCGGCCTCGGCGGGGGCGTTCATCACGCTGGCCGCCGACGTCGCCGCGATGGCGCCGAACACGAACATCGGCTCGTCGACGCCGGTCGCGGTCGGCGGGGGTGAGATTCCCTCCGACCTCCGCCGCAAGGTGATCAACGACGCGGCTGCCTACGCGCGTGAGCTCGCCGAGACGCACGGGCGGAACGGCGACTGGGCCGAGGACGCGGTCCGCGAGGCCTCCAACCTCGGCGCGCAGGAGGCGCTTGAGGAGAACGTCGTCGACGTCGTGGCGCCCGACCTTCCGACGCTGCTCGACGAGATCGACGGGCTGACGACGGAGCCGAAGGACCTCGTCCTGAACACGGCCGGCGCGGACGTCGAACGGGTCGAGATGTCGCTCTGGAAGCGGATCTTGGACACGCTGATCGACCCGAACATCATCGTCCTCCTGATGTCGCTCGGCGTCCTCGGGATCACGATCGAGATCCTCAACCCGGGCCTGATCTTCCCGGGGACGGTCGGCGCGATCTCGCTCATCATCGGACTCTTCGGGCTCCAGGTGCTGCCCGTGAGCTGGGCCGGGCTCCTGCTCATGATCCTCGCGCTCGCGTTCTTCGTCGCGGAGGCGTTCGTGACGAGCCACGGCGCCCTTGCGCTCGCGGGAGCGGTCAGCTTCGTGGTCGGATCGCTCCTGCTCTTCGACCCGGCCGGCGAGGAGTACCAGGTCTCCATCTGGGTCGCCCTGGCGGTCGCCGGGACGATGGCGCTGATCACCGGGGTGGCCGTGGCGAAGATCGTCCAGGCCCGCAGGGCGCCGACGAAGACAGGCCGCGAGGAGCTGCTCGACGAAATCGGCGTCGTCCGCCAGCGTCTGGACCCCGACGGCGCCGTGTTCGTCCACGGCGAGCTCTGGCGCGCCCACACCGAGAGCGGCCCCCTGGAGACGGGCGAGCGGGTCAAGGTCGAATCGATAGGCGAGGACCTCGTCCTCGAGGTCTCGCGCTCGGAGGAGCCCGCGACCGTTCCCGCCTAGGCTGGGCGGTGCCGTAGGATGCCTTCGCCCCGCCCGAAAGGAGCCCGATGACCGCCGCGTTGATCGCCGCTGCCGTAGTCGCGTTACTGCTGATCTTCTTGATCTCGGCGTCGGTCCGGATCACGAGGGAGTACGAGCGCGGCGTGATCTTCCGGCTGGGCCGCCTGAACTCGCCGCCGCGCGGGCCGGGCATCTTCTTCCTCATCCCGATCGTCGACAAGATGGTGCGCGTCGACCTGCGGACGGTGACCCTGAACATTCCGCCGCAGGAGGTCATCACCAAGGACAACGTCCCCGTGCGCGTGAACGCGGTGGCGTACTTCCGGATCATCGATCCGGAGCGGGCGATCGTGCAGGTCGAGAACTACATGGTCGCCACGTCGCAGATCGCGCAGACGACGCTGCGAAGCGTGCTCGGCCAGCACGTCCTCGACGAGCTCCTGTCGGAGCGCGACAAGATCAACGCGATCCTCCAGGAGATCATCGACGAGGCCACCTCCCCGTGGGGCATCAAGGTCTCCATCGTCGAGGTCAAGGACGTCGAGATCCCGAGCGGCATGCAGCGCGCGATGGCGCGCCAGGCCGAGGCCGAGCGCGAGCGGCGCGCGAAGGTGATCGCGGCCGAGGGCGAGTTCCAGGCCTCCGAGCGCCTCAAGGACGCCGCCAACGTGATGGCGGAGAACCCGATCGCCCTTCAGCTCCGCTTCCTGCAGACGATGCTCGAGATCTCCAGCGAGCGCTCGACGACCATGATCCTGCCGTTGCCCCTCGAGCTCCTTCGCCCGTTCCTCAGCAAGGGCGAGAACACGGGCTGACCGAGCACCACTCGCCTCCCGAGCTTCGTCGCGACCCGATCTCGGGCCGCTGGGTCGTGGTCGCGCCGGCGCGGGCGCGCCGGCCGGGCGCAACGCTTGCCGCCGTTCGGGACGGCGACGACGATCCCGTCGGCTGCCCCTTCGACGAGGGCCGCGAGACGGCGACGCCGCCGGAGACGTTCGCCCTCGGCCCACCCGGGCGGCCGCCCGACACCCCGGGGTGGCGCGTGCGCGTCGTCCCGAACAAGTTCCCCGCCTTCGGGCCGTGGCCGCGGGACGGCGACCGCCCGGAAGGCCTGCTGGCGCGGCGGGCCGCGGTCGGGCGGCAGGAGGTCGTCGTCCACACTCCACGCCACGTCCGCACGATCGCCGACCTAGGCGTGCGCGAGCTCGCGCTCGTGGCCGAGGCCTGGCAGGCTCGCGCCGAGGCCGCGCGGGAAGCCGGCTTCACCTACGTGCACGCGCTCGTCAACGAGGGCGCGGGGGCCGGAGCCAGCCTCCCGCACACGCACTCCCAGCTCGTCTGGCTCGAGGAGGTGCCTCCGCTCGTCGCCCAGGAGCACGGGCTCATGAAGGCGTCGGGCGGCTGTCTCCTGTGCCAGATGCTCGAGGAGGAGCGCTCCCAGCGGATGCGGGTCGTCGAGGAGCGCGACGGCGTCATCCTGCTCTGCCCCTTCGCCGGCCGCCAGCCCTACGAGATGCTCGCTGCGCCGCTCGGGTGCGAGGACGACCCGTTCACGAGCGAGGGCCTCGCCTCGGCGCTCGTCCTCGCCGCCGAGGGCGTCCGGCGACTTCGCGAGGCGGAGGGCCCCGTCTCGCTCAACATCTGGCTCCATGCCGGCGGGCACTGGCACCTGGAGATCCTCCCCCGCCTCGGAGTGCTCGCAGGCGTCGAGCTCGGCGCCGGCTACTTCGTCAACACGCTGGCACCCGAGTCGGCGGCCGGCGTGCTACGCGAGTCCTGACCGCTAGTTCCGCCGCGGGATCCGGGCCGAACGGCCCGCCTTGAAGCGCCGCGCAGCCTCGATTGCCGCCTGGAGCGAGAGGCCCTTGTCCTTGCCCTGCTTGATCAGCATCACGGTCTCGACCGCATCGAGGTCGTAGAGGCGCTGCTTCTTGCCCTTGGTGGGGATGCGCGCCTTGGTCGTCCAGTAGTCGAGCTGCATCTTCGTCACCCCGGCTACCCGGCAGACCTGGCCGAGCGAGAGATCGAGCCTGCGCAGCTGGCGAACGACGTCGACCGGCTCCAGCAGCTCCTCCAGGCGGCGCGCTGGGGGCATGTCGAGCCTAGGCGGCCGGCTCGGGCTCGTCTTCGGTGTCGCCCTGCTCGGACTCGGAATCGGCCGGTTCCTCGCCCTCGGCGGCGACCGCGACCGGCGGCTCGCCGTCCGTGTCCTCGGGAACGTCACCGTTCTCCTGCTCGACGACGCCGGTCAGCGTCGAGACCTGCTCGCCGTCGCGGAGGCGCATGACGATCACGCCCTGGGTCGACCGGCCGCTGCGCTTGATGCCGCCGCTCGGGACACGGATGACCGTCCCGCCGGTGGAAATGAGCATCACGTTGTCGCCCTCGACCACGACGAGCGAGCCGGCGAGCTGGCCACGAGCCTCGGTCAGCTGCACCGTCTTGACCCCGAGCCCGCCGCGGCCCTTGGTCGGGTACTGGTCGATGCGCGTGCGCTTCCCGAAGCCGTTCTCGGTGACGACGAGGAGATCAGCGTCGTTGCGGGCGATCGTTGCGGCGATAACCTCGTCCCCAGAGCGCAGCTTCATGCCGCGGACGCCCTCGGTCGCCCGACCCATCGGCCGCGCCTCCTTCTCGTGAAAGCGGATCGCCTGACCCTTGCGGGAGACCATGAGGATCTCGTCCTCGCCCGATGAGTGGAGAACCGCGACCAGCTCGTCCCCTTCGCGCAGCCTGATCGCAATGATCCCGTCGGCCTTGAGGGGCGTGTTGTACTCGGCGAAGCGCGTCTTCTTGACCGTGCCGTTCTTGGTCGCGAGGACGAGGTACTCCGCTTCCTTGAAGTCGCGCGTGGCGATGAGCGTCCGCACGGACTCGCCCTGCGCCAGCGGCAGCAGGTTCACGATCGCGCGGCCCTTCGACTGCCGGCTTCCGAGCGGCAGCTCGTGCACCTTGAGGCGGTAGATCTTCCCGACCGAGGTGAAGAACAGGAGGTAGTCGTGCGTAGAGGCGACGACGAGGTGTTCGATGTAGTCGTCCTCCTTGAGGTCCATGCCCATGACGCCGATGCCGCCGCGTCGCTGCTCGCGATAGGTGTCGACGGGCAGGCGCTTCACGTAGCCGGAGCTCGTGACCGCGACGACCATGTCCTCCTCGGCGATGAGGTCCTCGAGCTCGAGCTCCTCCTCGGCCGCGACGATCTCCGTCCGGCGCTCGTCCTGCCGGCCGTAGATCTGCTTGATCTCCGTCAGCTCGTCGCGGATGAGCCCGTCGATCTTGGCCTCGTCCGAGAGGATCGAGCGGAGCTCGGCGATCCGCTCCTGGAGGTCGGCGTACTCGTCCTCGATGCGCTTCCGCTCGAGACCGGTGAGGCGCTGGAGGCGCAGGTCGAGGATCGCCTGCGCCTGGATCTCGGAGAGACCGAACGTCTCCTGCAGGCCCGTGCGAGCCTCATCGGGATCGGCCGACGCCCGGATGAGCGCGATGACCGCGTCGAGGTTCTCGAGCGCGACGAGGTAGCCCTGGAGGACGTGCGCGCGCTCCTCGGCCTTGCGCAGCTCGTACTTCGATCGGCGGGTGACGACCTCGCGCTGGAAGTCGAGGTAGTAACGCACCATCTCGAGCAGCGACAGCGTCCGCGGGACGCCCTCGACGAGCGCGACCGCGTTGTAGCCGAACGTCGTCTGGAGCGGCGTGTGCTTGTAGAGCTTGTTGAGGACGACCTGCGGGACACAGTCGCGCTTCAGGTGGATCTCGATGCGCATCCCGGTCTTGTCCGAGAGGTCGCGGATGTCGGCGACCTCGGTCAGCACCTTGTCGTTGACGAGATCGGCGATCTTCTTGATGACGCCGGTGTCGCCGCCCTTCTTGACGCCGTACGGAAGCTCGTTGACGACGACCGCCGTGCGGCCGCCGCGCAGCTCCTCGACGTGGGCGCGCGCGCGCATGACGATGCGGCCTCGGCCCGAGCGGTATGCGTCCTTGATCCCGCTGCGCCCGACGATGATGGCGCTCGTCGGGAAGTCCGGGCCCTTGATGTGGCGACCGAGCCCTTCGACGTCGATGTCGGGGTCGTCGATCATCGCGACGATGCCGTCGATGACCTCGCCGAGATTGTGCGGCGGGATGTTGGTCGCCATCCCGACCGCGATCCCGGAGGAGCCGTTCACGAGGAGGTTCGGGAAGCGGGACGGCAGGACCGACGGCTCTTTCCGCGACTCGTCGTAGTTGGGGACGTAGTCGACCGTGTCGGCCTCGATGTCGCGCAGCATCTCGGTCGCAAGGCGCGCAAGCCGGCACTCGGTGTACCGCATCGCGGCCGCCGGGTAGTCGTCGATGTTCCCGAAGTTGCCCTGCCCGTCCACGAGCGGGTAGCGCAGGGAGAACGGCTGCGCCAGGCGCACGAGCGTGTCGTAGATGGCCGTGTCGCCGTGGGGGTGATAGGAGCCCATCACGTCGCCGACGATGCGCGCGCACTTCTTGTACGGCCGGTTCGGCTGCATGCCGGCCTCGTGCATGCCGAAGAGCACGCGCCGGTGCACCGGCTTGAGGCCGTCGCGCACGTCGGGCAGCGCCCGCGCGACGATCACGCTCATCGCGTAGTCGAGGAAGCTCGAGCGCATCTCCTGCTCGAGCTCGCGCGCTTCGATGCGGCCGGCGCCGAGCGGCTCGACGCTAGACATCGAGGAACCTCGCGTCTAGCACGGGGGAACCCGTGGTTCCCCCGTGGGCCCCCGCCTTCAAGATCACTACGAGCGGCCTACACATCGAGGAACCTCACGTCCTTGGCGTTTTGCTCGATGAACTCGCGCCGCGGCTCGACCTGGTCGCCCATCAGCATCGAGAAGATCCGGTCGGCGTTCGACGCGTCCTCGACCTCGACCCGGACGAGCATCCGGCGGGCCGGGTCCATCGTCGTGTCCCACAGCTCGGAGGGATTCATCTCGCCGAGGCCCTTGAACCGGCTCACCTGGATGCCCTCTTTCGCGAGGTCGATGGCCGCGCGGCGCAGCTCCTCGAAGGTCTCGGCGCGGCGCTCCTTCTTGCCGGAGGAGATGCGGAAGGGCGGGAAGCCGACGACGCCGGTGACCTTCGTGTAGGCGCGCTGAAGGCTCCCGAACGAGCCCGACGCAAACAGGCTCTCGGGCAGATCGACGTGATGGGCGGCGCTCGTCGCGCGCTCGATCACTCTGATCCGCAGCGTCTCGTCCTTCGTCGGCGCGACGTTCTCGAGCTCGTAGCCGTTCTTGGACAGGTCGACGAGCGCCTTGACCGCATCGGCGGACGCCTCGATCGGCAGCTCGACGAACCGGTGCTTGACGACGAAGTTGGCGGCCTGCGGGTACTCGGCGTTGAGCTTCGCCGACCAGCCATCGAACTCGTAGAGGGCCTTCGTGAAGCGGCCCCAGCGGGCTTCCGTGAGCTTGTAGGGCTCGCCCTCGCGGTCGGTGACCTCCATGTCCTTGATGCGCTCTCGGACGAGCAGCTCCTCGAAGAGGGACTCCTTCTCGATGTAGAGCTCCTGGCTCCCGAGCTTCACGCGGTAAAGCGGCGGGACGGCGATGTAGACGTGGCCGTTCTCGACGAGCTCGGGCATCTGCCGGTAGAGGAACGTGAGGATCAGCGTGCGGATGTGCGAGCCGTCCACATCGGCGTCGGTCATGACGATGATGCGGTGATAGCGCAGCTTCTCGAGGTCGAACTCCTCGCCGAACCCGGTGCCGACCGCCGTGATGATCGATTGGATCTCCGTGTTCGAGAGCACCTTGTTGATGCGGTTCTTCTCGGAGTTGATGACCTTGCCGCGCAGCGGGAGGATCGCCTGGAAGTTGCGGTCCCGGGCGTCGACGGCCGATCCACCCGCCGAATTGCCCTCGACGAGGTAGAGCTCGGCCTCGGCCGGGTCGCGCGTCTGGCAGTCCGCGAGCTTGCCGGGCAGCGAGCCGGTGTCGAGCGCGCCCTTGCGCCGGGTCAGGTCGCGCGCCTTGCGCGCGGCGAGGCGGGCCCGCGCTGCCGAGATGGCCTTCGAAATGATCTGCTTGGCGTCGGTGGGGTTCTCCTCGAGAAACTCGGCCAGCCTCTGGTTGACCGACTGCTCGACGAGGCCCTTCATGCCCGGGTTGCCGAGCTTCGTCTTCGTCTGGCCCTCGAACTGCGGCTCTCGGAGCTTGACGGAGATAACGGCGGCGAGCCCCTCGCGAACGTCCTCGCCCTCGAGGTTGTCCTCCTTCTCCTTCAGCAGGCCCTTGTCACGCGCGTAGCGGTTGAGCGTCCCCGTGAGCGCGGCCTTGAAGCCGGAGAGATGCGTCCCGCCCTCGTGCGTGTTGATGTTGTTCGCAAACGAGAACACCGACTCGACGTACGAGGTGTTCCACTGCATGGCCACCTCGACTGTGCCCTGCTCGTTCTCGCTCTCGAAGTAGACGACGTGCCGGTGCACGGAGTCCTTCGTCTCGTTCACGAAGGCGACGAAGTCGCGGATGCCCCCCTCGTAGTGGAATTCGTGACGCTCCTCGCCCTCGCGCTCGTCGACGAGCACGATGCGCAGCCCGCGCGTGAGGAAGGCCGTCTCGCGCAGGCGCTGCACGAGGGTTTCGGCCGAGAGGTCGAGCTCCTCGAAGACGTCCGCGTCGGGGAGGAAGCTGATCGTCGTGCCCGTGTCGCCCTTCTTGGCCTCGCCGACCTCGGTCAGGTCGGTCGTGGGGACGCCGCGGGCAAACTCCTGCCGGTAGATCTTCCCGTCGCGGTGAACCTCGGCGATCAGCCACTCGGAGAGCGCGTTGACGACGGAGACGCCGACACCGTGGAGGCCGCCGGAGACCTTGTACCCGTCGCCCCCGAACTTTCCGCCGGCGTGAAGCTTCGTGAGGACGACCGTGAGAGCCGGCAGACCCTGGTCCTTCATGACCGCCACGGGGATGCCCGAGCCCCAGTCGCGAACCGTCACGGAGTTGTCCGGGCGGAGGGTGACCTCGATCCGCTCGTTGCGCCCCGCGAGGGCCTCGTCGACCGAGTTGTCGACCACCTCGTAGACGAGGTGATGGAGGCCTCGCGCGCCGGTCGAGCCGATGTACATACCGGGTCGCTTACGAACCGGGTCGAGACCCTCGAGAACGGTGATGTCTTTGGCGTCGTAAGTGGTCTTGGCCATAAAAAAATCCCTGCTCCTGGGGGATTTTTGTCTCAGATGCAGTCTACCAGAACGGACGGTCGGACGAGCCCGCTTCTGCTGTCTCCAGACTAGCTGCTGCAGCCCTCGCGACCGCCTCTCGAAGCGCCGGATCGGCGATCCCGGAGGCGATCTCCTCGGCCGCGGCGAGGGCAGCCGGTGACGGGCTCGGCGCGGTCCGTCTCTCTACCTTCACATCCTCCGCGCCGAGCTCCGGTAGGCGGCCCGGAGCGAAGCGGAGCGAGGTCGGCGCCGGAGGCTCGAGAGCCTCCGCCAGACGCTCCTGAATCGTCGCCGCGAGCTGAGTCAGCTCGAAGGCCCACGTGCTCGACTTGGTCGAGACGTGGAGCATCCCGTCCCTGGAGATCCGGGCCGGCCAGGCGTTGGCTGCGATCGCCGGGCCTACCGCATCGGGCCAGGCCGCGACCACGTCGGCGATCGCACCGGCGGGCCCAAGGCGACCGAGCTCGCGCCGGACGTCGTCACCGAGTGGCTCGAGCCCCCTCGGTCTCACGCCGCCTCCGCGACGCTCGCACCGTCCTCGCGCCGCACCTGGACGACGAGCGCGGGCTCGGGCGCGACGTCAGGCAGAGCGGCGGCGCTCGTGGCGCTGACGACTGTCTGACCGCCGGGCGGCAGGGCCGCCAGGAGCGCGCGCCTGCGGTCGGCGTCCAGCTCGCTGAGCACATCGTCGAGCAGAAGGAGCGGCGGCGCTCCACGGAGCTCCGCGAGGGTAACGGCCTCGGCCAGAAGCAGGCCGAGGACGGCGGTTCGCTGCTCGCCCTGGGAGCCGAAGCCGCGCAGGTCGCGGTCGCCGGCTCTAATGGACACGTCCCGAAGGTGCGGGCCGGCGCTCGTCGTGCCCCGCTCCAAGTCGCGCTCGAGCCGCGCTTCCAGGTCGGCGAGGGTCAGCGGATCGGCCTCGTAGGCAAGGCGGGCCTCGGTGAGACCGAGCAGACCGGCGTGCTCGGCGAACCCGGGCTCGAGCAGCTCGACGAGCTCCCTGCGCGCGACGTCGAGCCGGGCGCCGAGCGTGGCCACCTGCTCCGTCCACGGCTCGACGGCCTCCCGGTCGGAGATCCCCGCGCGGGCCCGGCGCAGAGCCTCGTTCCGCTGCGCAAGAGCGCGGCCGTACTCGCCGGGAAGCGCCGCACGCGCCGGGTAGACGCGGCCGAGCATGCGGTCGACGTACGCGCGCCGAACCGCGGGCCCGCCCTTGACCACGGCAAGCCGGTCGGGAACGAACACGAGCGCCGTCAGCCGCAGCCTGAGGTCCTCGGACGAGTCGAGCGCGGCACCGTTCAGCTTGATCCGCTTCCCCTCGCCCGGCGCGATCGTGACCTCGGCGTCGATCGGAGCGCCGGCCTCGACGCCTTCGAGCCGCACCCGGGCCGCCTGGTCGCCGAAGCGCACGAGGCGCGGCTCGGACCGCGTCCGCGGCGAGAAGCCCTGCGCCCCGACGTGCAGCGCCTCGAGCAGGTTCGTCTTCCCGACGCCGTTCGGCCCGACCACGACCACGAGCCCTTCGCGTAGCTCGAGCTCGAGGGCTGCGTACGAGCGGAAGCTCCGGAGCGAGACCCGCGCGACGATCAGCCGGCCAACCTGATCGGCATGATCAGGTAGAGAAAGTCGTCGCTCTCGCCGTGGAGCAGCCCCGGGCGGAGCGGGCTGATGAGCTTGATGCGGACGGTGTCGTCGGTGACCGACTCGAGCCCGTCGCGCAGGAACTCGGCGTTGAAGCCGATCTCCATCGCCTCGCCGTCGTAGCCGGCCGGCAGGGACTCGCGCGCCTCGCCAACATCCTGCGTCTGCGCCGACACGGTGAGCTCGCCCTCCGCGAAGCGAAGCCTCAGCGGCGACTTCCGCTGCGCGAGCAGGCCGGTGCGGCGCACGACGTCGAGGAGCTCCTCACGCGGCAGCTGGACCTCCGCCTCGAACTGCTCGGGGAGCAGCTGCCGGTAGTTCGGGAACTGCCCGTCGATCCGGCGCGCTGTCAGCCAGACGCCGTCGACGCCGAAGACGATTTGGTTTTCCTGGACGCCGACCTCGATCGTGTCGCTCTCGCCGCTCTGCCCCACGCGGGCGAGCTCCTGGAGCGCGCGGGCGGGGACGATCGCCTCCAGCTCGAGGCCGGGGCCGCCCGGCAGCGACGTCTCCTTGACGCTCAGCCGGTAGGAGTCCGTCGCGGCCATGACGAGCTTCTCGCCTTCGAAGCGCACGAGGATGCCGGTGAGCACCGGGCGCGACTCGTCCCGCGACGCCGACCTGCCCACGCGCGCGATCGTGTCGAGAAAGACCTCGCGGTCGACCGTGAAGGCGCTCTCGGGCTCGATCTCGGGTAGGCGGGGGAAGTCCTCGGCCGCGTACGTGTTGAGCTGGTACGAGGCGGAGCCGCAGGTCAGGCGCGCGATGCCCTCGTCCGCGCGATGCTCGAGCGTGACGTCGCCCGCCGGCAGCAGCCGCACGATGTCGACCAGAAGCCGGCCCGGCACGACGACAGCGCCTTCCTCCTCGACCTGCGCGTCGACGGAGTCGCGGATGGAGATCTCCATGTCGGTCGCGCTGAGGTGCAGCTTCCCTGCCGAGGCGCGCACCATGATCCCGGCGAGGATCTGCACGCTCGTGCGCGTCGACACTCCTCGGCCGACCACACCGAGCTTCTCAGCGAGCTCGTCCTTTCCGCACACGACCTTCATCGACGTGAGGGTTACGGTATCCATGGAACTCATTTAAAGAAAAACCTCGTCGTAGTAGTAAGCAGTGTGAACGACGGGGAAGACGGCGCGTTTCCGCTTGGATACTGACTGTCCACGGTGGACAGGTCCTGGGGAGAAGTCGCGGTCTCCCACAGGCTTGCGGTGGACAGCGGGAGCATCCCCAGTCCGAGAGCGTTCTCCACAGGCGTTGTCAACGGGCCTGCTTGATGCGCGCCGTCAGCTCTTGCACCAGGTTGTAGACATTCCTGTCTTCCTGGATGAGCTTCGCGATCTTGGACGTCGCGTGGATGACCGTCGTGTGGTCGCGGCCGCCGAACTTCTTGCCGATCTTGGGGAGCGAGCTGTCGGTGAGCTCGCGGCAGAGGTACATGGCCACCTGGCGCGGATAGACGATCGCCTGCGAGCGCCGGTCGCCCGTCAGCTCCTGGAGCGACATTCCGAAGCGCTCGATCACGGTGTTCTGGATCTGCTCCACGGAGATCTCGGGCATCTCTCCCTGGGGGAAGACGTCCTTGAGCACCTCCTGGGCGAGCTCGACCGTCATGGGCCGGCCCGTTAGGGAGGAGAAGGCGACGACGCGCGTGAGCGCGCCCTCAAGCTCGCGGATGTTCGTGGAGATACGGCTGGCGATGAAGGTGAGGACCTGCGAGTCCGGGATGTGGATCGCGTCCGTCTTCACCTTCTTGCGCAGGATTGCGATGCGCGTCTCGAGATCCGGGGGCTGGATGTCGGTGATGAGCCCCCATTCGAACCGCGAGCGCAGCCGCGACTCGAGGGTGGCGATCGCGCGCGGCGGCCGGTCGGACGAGATCACGATCTGCCGGCCGGCCTCGTAGAGGCTGTTGAACGTGTGGAAGAACTCCTCCTGGATCCGCTCCTTGTGCTCGAAGAACTGGATGTCGTCGATCAGGAGGACGTCGTAGTGGCGATAGCGCTGCTTGAAGCCTTCGATGCGCTTGTCGCGGAGCGAGTTGATGAAGTCGTTCATGAAGGTCTCGCTCGTCACGTAGCGCGCGGAGAGGTCGCCGGTGTGCTCGGTCACATACGCGGCGACGGCCTGGAGAAGGTGCGTCTTGCCGAGACCCGTCCCGCCGTAGATGAAGAGCGGGTTGTAGGCCTGCGCCGGCGCCTCGGCGACCGCCAGGGCGGCCGCGTGCGCGAAGCGGTTCGACGAGCCGATCACGAACGAGTCGAACGTGTACTTCGGGTTCAGGCCCTCCAGGGAGCGCGCGGGACGCGGCGGGACGCGGACGTCGCGCGTCGGCTGGAGCTCGCGGACGGAGATCCGGACCGGCTTCTCCGCGCCGAGCGTGTCGCGGACGATCTCCTCGAGGAGGCCTCGAAAGTGGCCCTCGATCCACTCGCGGGTGAAGTCGTTGGGGACGACGACGACGAACGACTCGTCGTCGAGTGGGCCCGCGCCTGCCTCGGCGAACCAGGTCGTGTAGGTCGCGTCGTTCAGAGCGTCGCGCAAACGGGCCGAGATCTCGCCCCAGAGTGCGTCCGCACTAAGCTCTGACGTCCGCTGCACGCCCTCGTTCCGCTCCCTCCGCCGTGGCCTGGGAGCGGCGACTATAGCAGCGGCTCTGCGCCTCCTACAATGGCTCGGCCTGGGGAAATCGCCCAGCGCCAGAAAGTCCTATTTGCAGGGGTTTTACCCCTCTCCACACACTTTTCCACAGGTGTGGAAAGGTCGCCTCCCGCGTCCTCCCATGCGCCTTCGAGGCTGTGGATTACGCTCCGCGGCGAAGTCGATGCGCCGGAGGCTTCGGGCGCTCCTCTATACTGGGCGACCGGCCGCCCCCGCGGCCCTCCGACACACTCTTCTCTCGTGAAGCGAACGTACCAGCCGAACGTGCGCAGGCGGAAGCGCCGGCACGGATTCCGGGCGCGAATGTCGACTCGCGCGGGCCGCGCGATTCTCAAGCGCCGGCGCGCCAAGGGGCGCAAGCGTCTCTCCGCGTAGCGGCAAGAGTGAGCCGACGCCACCGCCTTTCCCGCTCGCGCGACTTCGACGCCGTCTACCGCAAGGGCCGGTCCGTCTCGACCCGCTTCCTCGTCCTCTACTCGTTCCCGCGCGAGGAGGATCCGCTCGGTGAGCCCCGCCTCGGCCTGGCCGTCTCCCGCCAGCTCGGCGGCGCCGTCGAGCGCAACCGGCTGAAGCGCCGCCTCCGGTCCGCCTTCGAGGAGGTCTTCGAGTCCGTCCCCAGCGGGCACGACTTCGTGCTCATCGCCAGGCCCGGCCTCAATGAGGCTGTCGAGAGCCGCGGCTTCCCATGGTTGACCGAGCGCGTGACCGAGGTCTTCACGCTCGCGGAGGGGACGGCCGCATGAGGCAGATCGCCGCGCTCCCGGTGCACGCGTACCGCACGCTCGTGAGCCCGCTCCTCGGACCGCGCTGCAAGTACCACCCGACATGCTCGCGCTATGCGCTCGACGCGATCCATGAGGTCGGCGTCGTACGCGGCCTGATCCTCGCCGGCTGGCGGCTCCTCCGGTGCAACCCGTGGAGCCAGGGCGGGGTCGACCACGTCAGCGACCGGAGGATCTTCAGAGCGTGAACCCTCTCAGGCCGATCGAAGACTTCCTGACCTGGGCGCTCGAGGGCCTGCACTCCACCATCGGCCTGCCCTGGGGCTGGGCGATCGTCGTGCTGACGATCTGCGTCCGCATGGCGATCGTGCCGCTCACGATCAAGCAGTTCCGGTCGATGAAGCGGCTCCAGCAGCACGCGCCGGAGCTGAAGGCGATCCAGCAGAAGTACAAGCACGACCGCGCGAAGATGAACGAGGAAGTCATGAAGTTCTATCGGGAGAACAAGGTCAACCCGATGGCCTCGTGCCTTCCGATCCTCCTCCAGATCCCGATCTTCATCTCGCTCTTCTTCGTCCTCCGGGATTTCGACGAGGAGGTCTTCCCGAAGTACCCGGACTCGGATCTCGGCTGGCTCGGGATCGTCGACAACATCACCGACCCGATCAACTCACAATGGGCCGGCTGGCTGCTGCTCGTCATCTACGTCGGGAGCCAGCTGGCGTCGGTGATCTCCATGCCGATGACCGACCCGCGGCAGCGCTACATCTTCCTCGGGCTCCCCTTCGTGATCATCCCGTTCATCATCACGTTCCCGATCGGGCTGATGCTCTACTGGTCGACCACGAACCTGTGGTCGGTGGGCCAGGGCCTCGTGACGAGGCGCCTCGCGCCCAAGCCGCCTCCGCCGCAGAAGCGCTCGTCGCGGACGCCGCCGAAGGCGCCCGAGCCGCAGCCGCCGGCGGAAGCCGGCGACAAGACCGCGGACGAAGCGTCCGCGAAGCCGGCTCAGCCCGGGCAGCAGCGTGTCCGGCGGCGGAAGAAGAAGGGCCCGAGGGCGCGCCGGTGACCGAGGTCGAGAACGAGAACGGCAGCCAGGACGTCGTCGAGGCCGAGGGCGAGACCGTCGGCGAGGCGAAGTGGACGGCGATGCGCGAGCTCGAGCGTCGCTTCCCCGGCCTGGACAAGTCCTCCGTTCGCTTCACCGTCGTCTCGGAGGGCGAGCGCGGTCTCCTCGGGGTCGGGCGCGTGCCCGCGAAGGTGATGGCCCAGGCGGTCGAGCCTCCGCCCGCGCCGCCTGCGGCCAGCGAGGAGCCGGGGACGCCGGCCGCGAAGCTGCGCGAGCTGCTCGAGCAGGTCTGCTCGGCGCTCGGTGCCCCGTGCCGGATCGAGATCGCCGAGGACGAGGAGACGATCTACGCCACGCTAGAAGGCTCCGAGCTCGGCCTCGTGATCGGCAAGCGCGGGCACACGATCGACGCCATCCAGTACCTGGCCAACGCCGTCCTCTGGCGCGGCCGGGAGGACGACCGCAAGGAGGTCGTGGTCGACGCCGCCGGCTACCGGGATCGGCGCAGGTCCTCTCTCGAGGGCGCCGCCGACCGCGCGGCCTCGGAGGCTGTCGAGACCCAGCAGCCGGTGCCGCTGGAGCCGATGACCGCGGTCGAGCGCAAGATCGTCCACGTCTACCTGGCCGAACGGCGCGACGTGGTCACCTCGAGCGACGGGACCGAGCCGAATCGGCGGGTCATCGTCGCTCCCGCGCCGCCGGAATGACCGAGGGCGACCCGCGGCTCGAGCACTGGCTCGAGTCGGTGCTGGGCACGCCCGGCCTGACCGCCGTACGCGATCCGGCGGAGGCCCGGCGCGTCCTTGTTGACGACTCGCTGGCTGCCGCCTCGCTCGTCGAGGAAGGCCCTGTCGTCGACGTCGGCTCGGGCGGCGGGTCCCCGGGGATCCCGGTTGCGCTCGCCCGCCCCGATCTGCACGTCGCCCTGCTCGAGGCGCAGCGGCGCAAGTGCGACTTCCTCGAGCTGGCGATACGCGGGCTCGCGAACGTCTCGGTCGTCTGCGCGCGCGCTGAAGAGCACGGGAGAGGCGCCGGCCGTGACGCGTACGGCACGGCGCTCGCCCAGGCGCTCGCGCCCGTGCCCGTGGCGCTCGAGTGGTGCCTGCCCCTCGTCCGCGCGGGCGGGCGCGTGATCCTTCTTGCGGGCGAGGTCGACCTCGCCGCTGCGACGCAGGCGTCCGAGGCGGTCGGCGGCGGCGCGCCGGCCCTCGTGGCGCTGCCGGGCTCGGAGAGGCGCAGGCTCGTCGTCGTGCCGAAGGTCGAAGCCACGCCGGAGCGCTTCCCACGGCGCCCGGGCGCGGCCCGGAAACGTCCTCTCGCCTGACTAGCATCGCCTCTGTGGGAAAGGTCTTCGCCCTGGCGAACCAGAAGGGCGGCGTCGGCAAGACGACGACGGCCGTGAACATCGCCGCGTGTCTCGCCGAGGCGGGCGCCTCGACGCTTGTCGTCGACCTCGACCCGCAGGCGAACGCAACCTCTGGGCTCGGCCAGGCGGCCAACGGGACGTCCACCTACGACCTCCTCGACGGCGCGCCGCTCGACGACGTCGCCCACGCGACGCAGTTCGAGAACCTCGACCTCGTGCCCTCGCGGCCGGAGTTGGCGGGCGCGGCCGTCGAGCTGGCGCGGCGCGACGACGGAGAGACGTTCCTCCCGGGAGCGCTCGAGCCGGCGCGCGAGCGCTACGACTTCGTCTTCATCGACTGCCCGCCCTCCCTCGGGCCGCTCACCGTCAACGCGCTGGCGGCTACGGATCGCGTGATCGTGCCGGTGCAATGCGAGTACTACGCGCTCGAGGGCCTCACGCAGCTCCTGCACTCGATCGAGCTCGTGCGCGCACGGCTGAACCCGAAGCTGGCGCTCGCCGGGATGATCCTGACGATGGTCGACGGGCGGACGCGCCTTGCGGCGGATGTGGCTGCCGAGGTCAGGCGCCACTTCGGCGAGCTGGTCTTCCAGGCGGTCGTGCCGAGGAGCGTACGGCTTGCCGAGGCGCCGAGTCACGGGCTGCCGATCACGGCCTATGACCGCAGCTCCCCCGGAGCGGATGCCTACTACAAGGTGGCGAGTGAGCTTGTCGACCGCGGCTAGCCCCAGCCCTCGCCGCGGCCTCGGCCGCGGCCTCGAGGTCCTCATGGGCGGTGCAAGCACTGCGACGGAGCTCGTCCAGCTGCCGATCGGCTCGATCCGGGCCAACACCCGCCAGCCGCGCAGGCGTCTGGACGGCGAACGGATCGACGAGCTCGCGGACTCGATCCGCGCACAGGGCGTGGTGCAGCCGGTTGTCGTGCGCACCTCGCCGGAGGGCGGCTATGAGCTCATCGCGGGCGAGCGGCGCTGGCGGGCAGCAAGGGCTGCCGGCCTGGCGACGATCCCGGCACTCGTCCGCGAGACCGACGACCGCAACTCGCTCCTGCTCGCGCTGGTCGAGAACGTCGCGCGAGAGGATCTCTCGCCCGTCGACGAGGCACGCGCGTACGCCGTGCTCATGGACGAGTTCGGACTTGCCCTCGGCGAGGTCGCGGAGCAGGTCGGTCGCTCGAAGCCGACCGTGTCGAACCGCGTGCGCCTCCTGGAACTGCCGGATGACGTCCTCGGGCTCGTCGAACGCGGCCAGCTCTCCGAGGGCCACGCGCGCGCGGTCCTTGCGGTGCCGGACAACGAGGAGCGCCGCCGCCTGGCCCGGCGCATCGTCCGCGGAGGCATGTCCGTCCGGGCCGCCGAGCGCGCCGCCCGCTGGGCCGGCGCCCGCACGAAGCCCCGCCGCCGCCAGCCGGTCGACCCGGCCGTGGCCGCCCGCGCCCGCGACGCGTTGCGACGGATCACGGGAGCCGACGCCAAGGTGGCGAGCGGCCGGATCGAGCTCTATTTCGAGTCCGAGGTCGAGCTCGAGGAGATCGTCGAAGCGCTCGAACGCGCCTCGCTACAATCTCCCGGCGCGGGCGATTAGCTCAGTCGGTTAGAGCGCCGCTCTGATAAGGCGGAGGTCCCTGGTTCGAATCCAGGATCGCCCACTTCCGCGTGCCCGGACTTGACTTCGGATACCGACGGAATCAAAATACTATCGGTATCACGATGGCGACTCGAGTCTCCCGAGCCGAGAGCAAGGCCCGCACGAAGGACGATCTGACCGCCGCGGCCCGGCGCGTCTTCCTCGAGCAGGGCTACCACGCCGCTTCGCTCGACGCGATCGCCGACGAGGCCGGATACACGAAGGGCGCGGTCTACTCGAACTTCCGCGGCAAGGACGAGCTCTTCCTCGCCGTGCTCGAGACCCACTACGCGCAGCGCGCGACGATCTACGAGGAGATCATCCTGCGCGAGACCGATATCGAGGAGACGTTCCGTGCCATCGCCCGGTTCATGCTCGAGGCCTACGCGCTCGAGCCCGCCTGGTGGCCCCTCCTCTCGGAGTTCGCGAGATATGCGCAGCGCAACCCTGCGGTCGGGGAGCGCCTGCGGATCGCGCGAGAGCGGTTCATGGCGGCGGTCGCCCGAAGCATCGAGCGGGTCTGCGAGCGTCACGGCATCACCTTCGCGCTGCCCTCGGTAGAGATCGCCCGCGGCTCCGGTGCCCTGCTGCGCGGGATGTCGTTCGAGTGGCTGCTCGACCCGGCCTCGAACCGCGCCGAGGTCTTCGAAGAGCTGCACGTAGGGCTCCTGCGCGGCCTGGTCGTCCCGGCAGAGGAGAGGAGCACCCCATGAACGCTGCAACCACCGACACGAGGCTGGACATCGCCGCGGTCGTCGCCCGAGCCGGTGCGCTGCTCGCCATCGACGGCTGGTCGCGAGAGCGACTCCGCGAGCTTCAGCAGGAGCGACTGCGCGCACTCCTCGCGCATGCTGTGGAGCGCTCGCCGTTCTACCGGGATCGGCTGGGCCCCGATGCGGTGGAGGCCGAGCTGGGTGACCTGCCGACGCTGTCGAAGCCGACACTCGTCGAGGAACACGATCGCATCGTCACGGATCCGAGCCTTCGCGCGGACGACCTCCGGCTGTTCCTGGCCGAGAGCGGTGCCGGCAGCTCCTTCTCGGACGGGTACCGGGTCTTCGCCACGTCCGGCTCCACCGGCATCCCCGGTCTCTTCGTCTACGCCGCCGACGAGTTCGCGCACTGGATCGCGGTCGGCCTGGCCAGGCTGGCCCGGGTCGGCGTCACGGGCGACACGAGGCTGGTCGCCATCGGGGCGCCGGCCGACGTGCACATCACGCGCCAGCTCTTCGCCGCGTTTCAGGCGGGGCGCCAGGACGTTCCCAGGCTCAGCGCCACGACGCCTCTGGGCGAGATGACCGCAGCGCTCGACGCCTACCGGCCCGAGGCGGTGATCGGCTACGCGAGCGTCCTCGCCCTGCTTGCCCAGGAGCAGCTGGAAGGGCGGCTCTCGATCCGGCCCCGGATTGCCATGGCGACCTCCGAGGTGCTCACGGACGAGACCGTCGGGTGGGTGGAGGAGGCCTGGGGGTCGCCGCCCTTGAACGTGTACGCCGCCACGGAGGCTCCCGGCATCGCCATGGCCTCGCTCGAGCGGGTCGGCATGCATGTCTGCGAGGAATCGCTCGTCCTCGAGGTGGTCGACGACGACAACCGTCCCGTGCCCGACGGAGTGCCGGGCACGAAAGTCCTGCTCACGAACCTCGTCAACCGCGCGCAGCCGCTCATCCGCTACGAGCTCTCGGACTCGTTGGTCATGGCCGAGGGGGCGGACCCGAGCGGCAGGCCGTTCAGCCGCATCCAGCGAGTGGACGGGCGCAGTGACGACATCCTCCACTTCGCCGGCCGTGATGGGCGCGAGGTGTCCGTGCACCCGTACCGGCTCCGCGCGCCGTTCTCCGCCCTCCTCGACGTCCGTCAGTACCAGATCGTCCACGAACCGGACTGTGCCTTGACGATTCGCATCGTCCCGCGGGCTACGGCGGCTCGGGACCTGCCGCAGAACGTAGCCGCGGCCGTCACCGGCGAGCTCGAGTCGGCGGGCGTGGCGGAGCCGGTGGTGCGCGTCGACTGCGTCTCGAACATCGACCGCGAACCGGGCCACGCGGCCAAGCTCAAGCTCGTGATTTCCGCGCGCTGACGGGGTGCGGTTCCCCTTCGAGGGGCCGCGGCTATCATCAGACGAGGGTTCCTGTCCATGCACGAGATGGTCATCTACGGCGTGAGCTTCGACATGGTCGGCAAGCAGCCGATCGTCCTCCTGAAGACCGCCGACGGCAACAAGTTCCTCCCGATCTGGATCGGGCATCCGGAGGCGGCGGCCATCCTCATGAAGCTCCAAGGCGCGGCCACGCCGCGGCCCATGACCCACGACCTCTTCACCGAGATCCTCGGCCAGCTCGAGGCACGGGTTGTCCGCATCGCCGTGACCGAGCTGCGCGAGAACACCTTCTACGCGCTCATCACGGTCGCCGTGGACGGGACCGAGCTCGAGATCGACTCGCGGCCGAGCGACGCGATCGCTCTGGCCGTCCGTGCCGGTGCCCCGATCTTTGCCGCCGAGGCCGTGATCGAGGAGAGCGCGATCGAGTTCGAGCACGAGGACGTGAACGAGGAAGAGGTCGTCGAGGAGTTCAAGAAGTTCCTCGACGAGGTCAAGCCCGACGACTTCTCGACGGAGGGCTAATCGGAAGCCAGCTCGCGCTTCGTGAGCGCGAGCAGATCGGTGAAGAGCTGCCGGACGGCATCGTCGCTCAGCGGCCCCGTGTTTGCGTGGGCCAGGGCGTCGAGCAGGCGCTCCTCGCGGCCAGGGTCGAGAAAACCCCAGCCCTGGGAGAGCTTGTGCTCTCGCAGCTCGCGGACGAGCTGGAGGCGGGCGTTGGCTGCCTCGAGGATCGCGTGGTCGACCTCGGTGATGCGCTCGCGCAGCTCGCGGACGACGGGGTCGTGCTCGGGGTCGCTCGCTCGCATCAGCCGCCCAGAATATCCCGGCCGGGTTCTACAGAGCCCAGCTGAGGGCCAGGAACGCGACGCCGATTCCGTTGTAGGTCGCGTGGGCGATGAAGCCCGGCCACATGCTCGCGGAGCGCACGCGGATCCACGCCAGACCGATCCCGAACAGCGCGAGCGGCGGCAAGGCGCCGACCACCCCGTGCACGCCGGCAAAGACGATCCCGGTGCCGAGGATGGCGGCGGTCGTCCCCCAGTACGTCATGGCGCGCACGCCGATGCCACGGAAGAAGAGCTCCTCCACGAACGGCGCGACGAGCACGATCATGGCCGTGTTGAGCGCGAACGCCGTCGCGTGCTCGGACTGCCAGTCGTCGGGTGCGAGCCCCTGCTCCTCGCCGCCGTGCAGGAGGGGCTCGAGCGCGATCCCCACGACGAGAGTCGCCAGGACCACGGCAAACGAGATCCAGACCCACTTCCAGTGAAAAGGGCGCAGGCCGAGCGCGCTCCGCGGGCTCGGGAACAGCCGTGCAATCCCGATCGCGGCGAGCACGAGGATTCCGTACTGGATGATCGCGCCGACGAAGAGGGCGAGGTCGTACAGAGGCTCGAGCTCGTCGTCGGTCTCGAGGCTTGCAGAGTAGAACCCGAGCAGGACCAGGAGCCCGGCCAGGCCGAGCCAGATGGCCGCGGCCTTGCCGTTATGCGTGCGCGAGCGCCTGCGCGATGTCGGCGACGATGTCGTCGGCATCCTCACACCCTACGGAGAGGCGCAGGAGGCCCGGCGACACCCCGGCCGCGGCGAGCTGCTCCGGCGTGTACTGGCGATGGCTCGTCGACGCGGGATGGTGGAGCACGGTGTCCACGCCGCCGAGGCTCGTCGCGCGTGCGCAGAGCCGGAGCGCGTCCATGAACCGCTCGCCCGCCTCGCGCCCGCCCTCGACCTCGAAGGCGAGCATCCCGCCCGAGTCGTCGAGCTGCCGGAGGGCGAGCTCGTGCTGCGGGTAGCTCTCGAGCCCGGCATAGAGCACCTGCGCCACCTTCTCGTGGCCCTCGAGGAAGCGGCCGACCGCGAGGGCGTTGGCGCTCGCGCGCTCCATGCGCAGGGTCAGCGTCTTGAGGCCGCGGCGGACGAGGAACGCCGGGAACGGGTCGAGGATCGACCCGACCGAGATCTGATGGGCGCGCGCCGCGGCGACCAGCTCCGCGCTTCCCGCAAGCACGCCCGCGGTGACGTCGTGGTGGCCGTTGAGGTACTTGGTGGCCGACTCGCACACGATGTCCGCGCCGTGCTCCAGGGGCCGGCAGAGCGCCGGCGAGGCGAACGTGTTGTCGACGATCAGGAGCCCGTCGTGCTTGGTGGACGCGATCGCGCTCAGGTCGGCGAGCGGGAAGCCCGGGTTCGCCATCGTCTCGACGAAGCGCACTCGCGCCGGGCGCTCCCAGGCGGCCGTGTCGGTGACGTCCAGGTACTCGACCTCGACACCCCTGGGCCGAAGCTGCTTCTCCGCGAGGTCATAGGTGGTGCCGTAGAGCTGCTGGGGCAGGAGCAGCGTGTCGCCCGGCGCCAGCGTCGAGTGGAGAGCGGCGCTGATCGCGGCCATGCCCGATCCGAAGCACTGCGCCGCCTCGGCGCCCTCGAGCTGGGCGATGACAGCGTTGAGCTCCTCGACGGTCGGGTTGCGGAGGCGCGCATACGAGAAGCCGTACTCCTCCTCGGCGATCACGCGCGCGAGATCGGCGACCTCCTCGAAGGCGAACGTCGTCGAGGCGACGATCGGCCCCACGACGGGCTCTCCCGGCCCCGTGGGCAGCGGAGGGGTGTGGATGGCCTTCGTCGAGAGGCCGCGCTTGCGCTCGCTCATGGTCGGTGGCCGAGTCCCAGCCGTTCGGGGAGCGTAGCGAGCGGCACCGGCTCGAAGGTCAGGCCCGCGGCTGCGGCGCCCTCCTCGTCGGCCTCCGTGTCGCCGATGTGGAGCGCGCGGCCGGGCTCGACGCCGAGCCGCTCGAGCGCGACGGTGAACGCTTCCGGCTCGGGCTTGGCGGCGCCCGCCTCGGCCGAGCTGACGACGACGGCGAAGTAGCGCCCGACGCCCGCGCGGTCGAGCTGCGATGCGAGCGATGCGTCCCAGTTCGACACGCACGCGAGGGCAAGCCCGGCCGACCGGAGCTGCTCCAGGGCCTCGACGGCGCCCGGGATGGGGCGGAAGCGGATGCTGTCGGCGAACGCCGGTGCGAAGGACTCGGGCTCGAGCCCGGCCTCGGCGTGCTCGAGGAAGACCGCGGTGCAGCGCCGGAGGAGGTCCGCGAGGCTCGCCTCGTCGGCCCCCTCGAGCGTGCGCGGGAGGTAGTAGGCGACCTCGGCCCTGAACGCCGCCGCCACGGTGTCTCGCTCGCGCTCGATCCCCCGCTCGGCCAGCGCCGCCTGGAGGCGGTCGGTCGGGTCGTCGAGCTCGACGGCCGTGCCGTTCGCGTCCACGGTGACCGCGTCGAGGTCGCTAGCCGTTCTCGGCGAACGCATCGGGGTAGAGGGCGGCCGCGATCTGCTCCAGGGCCGTGCCGACCCGTGGGCCGGCGCGGTTGGCGAGCTCGGACTGGATGATGGCGAAGCGGCCGCGCCGGATTGCGCGCAGGCCGGCGGTAGCCGGGTTTGCCCGCAGGTCGTCGAGCGTCACCCGGCTCTCCGAGGTGGCGAGGTACACCTGCGGATTGCGGCGACGGAGCTGCTCCAGCGGGAAGGGCTCGGGCGACGGGGTGGCGCCGGCAATGCTTCGACCGCCCGCGCGGCGGACGAGGTCCCCGAGAAGTGATCGCTCCGGCATGGGGATGAAGAAGCCCGTGTCGACGAAGGTCGTGCGGGGTGGGAGGCCGGCGATCCTGTCCTCGACGGCCGTGACTTCGGTACGGATCTGATCTGCCACCCTCCGGGCCTCCACGGGCTCACCGACGAGGAAGCCGAGCTCGAGCGTCGCGCGCAGCACGTCGTCGACCGACGAGCTCGGCTGAACGTAGAGCGCGGCGCCCGACTCTCGCTGCGCGCGTGTGAGGTCCAGGAGGTCCATGCCCGGCGTGGCGACGATCAGGTCCGGCTCGAGGCGGGCGACATCGTCGACCTGCACCTGGCCGCTGCGCGACACGACCTGCTCGGCCGAGCCCGGAGCCTGCCGCGGGCCGTTACCGCGCTTGATGCCGGCCGGGATGCCGACGAGGCGATCGCGTGCGCCGAGCGCGATCACGAGCTCGGCCGCGCCCGGGTCGAGCGCGACGATCCGCTCCGGCCGCGCGGTCGCGACCGCGGGCTGCTCGCCCGCGCCCTGGACGGTGACCGGGTATGGCTGCTCGAGCTCGCCGGTCGGCTCGGAGCGCTCGCCGCAGGCCGTGGCGACAAGCACGAGGAGGGCGAAGACGGCGGCACCGGTGACGCGGTTGATCACGACGGGAGGCACTATGTCGAACATGCAGTTCTTCACGCCAGACGAGGCGAACGGCGCGCTCCCTGTCGTGCGTCCTCTCGTCGAGCGTCTCGTCGAGGAGCGGCGGTCGTACGTCGAGCTCGGCGCCGAGCTCGAGGAGGTGCAAGCGCTCGTCGCCGGCAACGGCGGCAGCCTCGATCCGGGCCGCGTCGGCGAGCTCCAGGAGGCCGTCGCGCGGGCCGCGGCCCAGCTCGCCGCGATCGTCGGCGAGATCAACGAGCTCGGTGTGCAGGTGAAGGACCTCGACCGCGGGCTGGTCGATTTTCCCGCGCGCCACCCCGAGGACGGCGCCACCGTGCTGCTCTGCTGGGAGCTCGGTGAGCCCGACGTGGCCTTCTGGCACGGGCTCGAGGACGGCTTCGCGGGCAGGAAGCGGCTCCCCTTCTAGAGAACACCGCACCGATGGACGAGTGGATTCAGCGTGCCATCATCGCCGGCGTCGTCCTGATCGCGACGTTCATCGTCGCGCGCCTCGTCGACCGCCTGATCTCGCGGCGCTACACGCTTCGGCCGGAGACGCTGACCATCTACCGGGTCGTCCGGCGGAGCGCACTGGCGGTCGTGATCGGCGTCGGCGTCCTGAGCGCGCTGCTCGTCTTCCCCCAGGTGCGGGCCGTGGCCGGCAGCATCCTCGCCTCGTCCGCCGTCATCGCCCTCGTCCTCGGCCTCGCGGCGCAGTCGACGCTCTCGAACTTCATCGCCGGAATCCTGATCGCATTCGCGCAGCCGCTGCGGCTCGGCGACAACGTCGCTGTCGCGGGCGCGTCGGGGACCGTGGTGTCGATCGGCCTGACGTACACGACCATCCGCTCCGGCGACGGCGCCCGGTACTACGTCCCGAACGCCAAGCTGGCCTCGGATACCATCAGAAACGCCACGATTGCGGGCGCCGAGCACCTGGTCGCGGTCAGGGTGGCGGTGCCCCTCACCGCCGACCTCGACCGAGTGATCACCCTCCTACTTGAGGAAGCACGAGCACTTTCCGAGAACATGACTGAGAAGGAACCCACCGTGCACGTCAGCCAACTCGATTCGAGCGGTGCCGTCGTAACGGTTGAAGCGTGGGCGCGCAACGCCGACGCGGCGGCGGACCTGTCGTCCGCCCTGCGGCGTAGAGCAGTTGAACGCCTTCGCTCGGAAGGTGTGTACGCATGACCGCAAACGGACGCAACGGCAAGAACGGGAAGAACGGCCGGAACGGCAACGGCAACGGCCACAGGGCGGCCGACAACCGCCAGCGCCGCCGACGCCGCGACCGGCGCCGGCGAGACCGGGCGCAGTCGCGCCGCTTCATCCTCGTCACGTTGCTCGCGATCTTCCTCGGCGGGGCCGCCATTCTCGTCGCCGCTGCGTTCACCGGCGCGCAGGCGTTTCGCAACAGCTGCTCCCTCTCCTCGCTGCGGCCGGTCTCGATCGGCCAGAACTCGTTCGTCTACGCGGCCGACAACACCGTTCTCGGCGCGATTCCAGCGGAGAAGAACCGCCAGCCCGTCGCCCTCGACCAGATATCGCCTCTGCTGGCGCAGGCGACGGTCGCTATCGAGGACCGGCGCTTTTACTCCCACTCCGGGGTCGACTACGAAGGCATCGTTCGCGCCGCGGTCAAGAACCTTCAGAGCGGTGAGATCGTCGAGGGCGGCTCCACGCTCACGCAGCAGCTCGTCCGAAACCTCTACATCGGGAACGAGGTCTCGTGGGAGCGTAAGACGAAGGAGGCCTGCCTCGCGCTCAAACTCGAGGAGGAGGGCCTGCCGACGCTCTGGGGCGCCCAGCCGGCCGGGGTCGCCGGAGCCGAGCTCAAGCGCTGGCGTAAGGAGAAGATCCTCGAGACCTACATGAACCAGGTCTACTTCGGCAGTCACGCATACGGCGCCGAGGCGGCGGCGCAGACGTACTTCTCCAAACGTGCGAAGAACCTCGACCTCGTGCAGGCCGCCCTCATCGCGGGCCTGCCGCAGGCGCCCTCGATCTACGACCCGTTCAAGAGGCCAGGAGAGGCGCTGCGGCGCCGCAACGACGTGCTTGCGGCGATGAAGGACGCCGGCTACATCGACCTGGCGACCTACGTGGAAGCGGTCGACAAGCCGCTCGAGCTCAAGGCAGGGCAGCTCTACACGAGGATCCGTGAGCCGTTCTTCTTCGCGTACGTACGCGAGCTTCTGATCGACAAGTACGGTGCGTCGACCGTCCGCGGCGGCGGGCTCAAGGTCTACACGACCATCAACCCGCGCTTCCAGAAGCTGGCCGTCCGGGCGATGCGGGACGCGCTCGGCGAGCACGACGACCCGTCGTCAGCGATCGTGTCGATCAACCCCAAGAACGGCGCCATTCGCGCCATGACGGCGGTGAACCCCGCGCAGCCGAACATTCAGTTCAACTACGCCGCCCAGGGGAAGCGCCAGACAGGCTCGTCGTTCAAGACGTTCGTGCTCGTCGAGGCGGTGCGCCAGGGGATCAACCCCTTCAGCACGAGCTACCTCTCGGCGCCGCTCCACTGGCAGCCGGACCCGAACTCGGAGGCGTGGGACGTGGCGACGTACAGCCACTCGTACCTCGGCTCCGTGCCGATCTCGACGGCGACGCTCAGCTCGGACAACACCGTGTACGCCCGCCTGACCCTCGACGTCGGCCCGGAGAACGTCGTCAGAACGGCGCGGCAGATGGGGATCAAGACCAAGCTTCTCGCCGTTCCCTCGATCGGCCTGGGCTCGAACTCGGTCTCCGTGCTCGAGATGGCCTCCGCCTACGCGACCCTCGCCTCGGGCGGCGTGTTCTCGGAGCCTATGGCGATCAAGAAGGTCGTGCTCGCGAGCGGCGAGGTCGACAGGACCGCCCGCTGGGGCAAGCCCAAGAGGCGCCGCGTGCTCACCGACGGCCAGGCGGCGGCCGTGACGGAGATCCTCCAGGACAACATGACGAGCGGCACGGGCACGGGCGCCTACTACGGCGACCCGTACTCGGCCGGCAAGACCGGAACCACCGACGAGCATGTCGACGCCTGGTTCGCCGGGTACACGCCGCGCGCCTCGACCGTCGTCTGGGTCGGCTACCCCAACGCGCAGATCGAAATGAACAGCGTGCACGGCATCAGCGTCGCGGGAGGCACGTTCCCGGCCGACATCTGGCATCTCTTCATGCAAGGCGCGTTCGGCGGCATGCGCTACATCGGCTGGCCAGAGGTCAGGCATCCGGCGGTCTGGTCGTCCCCGGACCTCGAGTACCAGAACTTCGGCGCTCCGCCGCCGCCGAAGCAGCCGAAGAAGGACAAGGACAAGAACAAGAACAAGCCGGGCACGACGACCGGGCAAACCCCCACCGAGCCTCCGCCGACGACGACTGAGCCGCCTCCGACGACCACCGGTCCCGGCTAGCGCAGGCTGGGCACTCGTCGCGGGAGCGCTCGTCCTCGCGCTCGTCGCGACGGCGGTCGCGCTCGCCTACCCCGAGAGCTCGCCGCTCGTCCCCGAGCACGGCGGCGAGGACACGACCTGGGCGTGGCTCTATCTCGGGGCGATAGGCGCGGCATTCGTCGCCTACCTGGCGGGCCTGCTCCTGCTCTCCGGTGCCGGCGCGCGCGCCCGGCTCCGCCTCGTCATCGCGCTCTCGTGCGCGATCCAGCTCCTGCCGCTTGCCGGGCCGGTGCTGCTCTCGACCGACGTCTACACGTACTGGGACTACGGACGCATCGCCGCGGTGCACGACGGCAACCCCTACGTGGACGTCCCGCGTGACTACCCGGATGACCCCGCGTACCCGCTCATGGGCTCGTACTGGTACGACACGACCTCGGTCTACGGGCCGGGGTTCACGCTCGTCTCCGAGGTGCACGCGGAAGCGGTCGGCGAGTCGCCGGACGCCGCCGCCTGGACCTATCGGACGCTTGCGGCCCTCGCGATGGTCGTGCTCGTCCTGCTTGCGGCGAGGCTGTCCTCGCGGCCGGCCTTCGCAGCCGCCTTCGTGGGGTGGAACCCGCTCCTGGCGATCCACTTCGCCGGAGGCGGTCACAACGACGCCTGGATGATGGCGTTCGTCCTCGGAGCGCTGGCGCTGGCCGCGTCCGGGCGGCGGGCTCTCGCCGGGGCCGCCTGGGCGGCGGCGATCGCGATCAAGTGGGTCCCGATCCTCTTCCTGCCGCTCAGGCTCCTCGAGGCGCGCCGTGTCGGCCGCAGGATCGACCATCGCGGGCTGGCCGCGACGGCGGTGATCATCGTGGCGATCGCCACGTGGCGCTACGGGCTGGAGTGGGCGGGCGCGACCGGACCGCTCGCGACGAACCTGGCCGAGGATCGCGCGTGGTACGCCATTCCTGTCCGTATCGCGAGCCTGGGGCTGCCGGAGGGTGCCGTGGCCGGCGTCTTCGCCGGCGCGTTCGTGGTCGCGTACCTCTGGCTTCTGCGGGAGGCCTGGCGCGGCCGTGCCAGGCTCGCCCTGACGGCCGGCCTGCTGCTCGTCTGCACCTCGTGGCTCGTGCCCTGGTACGCCGTCTGGGCGGTGCCGCTCGCGGCCGTCGAGGAGGACCGCACTGCGCGGGTGCTCGCGCTCGCGATGTCGGCCTACCTCCTCCGGGACGCCGTCCCGATCTAGCGACTACCGTAGGCCTCGTGGCCGACCTGATCACCGTCGCCGAGGCGCAGCGCCTCATCCTCGAGCGGGCGAAGCCTCTGGAGGCCGAGCGCGTGCCGATCGAGCGGGCGACCGGGCGTGTGCTCGCCCAGAGCGCGGCGGCCCTGGTCGACCTGCCGCCTTTCCCGAGCTCGGCGATGGACGGCTACGCCGTTCGGTCGGCCGATACCGCGTCCGCGCCGGTCGTCCTGCCGGTCGTCGAGCGCATCGCCGCGGGTAGCCCGGCCTCTCGGGCCCTCGGTGCCGGCGAGGCGATGGGGATCGCGACCGGTGGCACCGTGCCCGAGGGTGCCGACGCCGTCGTTCCCATCGAGTTGGTCGAGGAGAGCGACGAAGGACTCGCCGTCGCCGCTCCCGTTGTCTCCGGAGCAAACGTCCGCGGTCCGGGCGGTGACGTTCGCGCGGGCGAGGCCGTGCTCGAGCCCGGCGTCGTGCTGGGGCCCGGGCAGGTCGGGGCGCTCGGGGCGGCCGGAGTCTCGGAGGTGCAGTGCACGAAGCGCCCGCGCGTCGGGATCCTCGTCACCGGCTCGGAGCTGCGCCAGCCGGGCGAGACGCTCGAGCCGGGGCAGATCTACGAGTCGAACGGTCTTCTGCTTGCAACCGCGCTCGGGCTCGCCGGCGCTGTGCCCGCGCAGCTCGGCGTCGTGGCCGACGACGAGGAGGAGCACCGGCGGACGATGGAGCGCGCGCTCCTCGGCTTCGACATGCTCGTCACGACGGGTGGAGCCTCGGTCGGCCCGCACGATCTCGTGCGTAAGGTCCAGGCCGAGCTGCGCGTCGAGGAGCTCTTCTGGGGCGTGAAGATGAAGCCGGGGAAGCCCGTGGCGTTCGGTGTCCGTCGTGACCACCTCGTCTTCAACCTGCCCGGCAACCCGGTCTCCGTGCTCGCGACCTTCGAGCTGCTCGTGCGCCCGGCGATCAACGCGCTGCTCGGCCTGCCCGATCCGCTTCCCGCCTTCCGAAGCGGGACGCTCGGCTCCGCCGTGCGGCGGAACGCCGACCGCGACGAGCTCGTGCGTGCCGCGGTGCGGAGGAACGGCGACGAAGACGTACTCGAGCCGCTCTCGGGCCAGGAGTCGCACATGATCGTGCGTGCAGGACGCGCGAACGCGCTCGTCTGGGTCGAGGCGGGCGAGGGCGAGCTCGCCGGCGGCTCCCGTGTTCGCTACCTGGCCATCTAGCGACCTGCCGCGAGCGTGTACGCCTCGCCGCTTCGCGGCTTGACCTCGGCCAGGCGCGCGTAGACGATCCAGCGCTCGGACGACCCGTAGAGCGGGTGGCACGCCGAGAGCATGAGCGTGTCGAAGCCGCGGTTGCGGATCACGCTCCAGTCCTTCTCGTCCACGATCTCGTGCTGGAAGACGCGGTAGCGGAAGGTCGCGTACGGCATCTCGAGCGTGATCTCGTCGCCGACCTTGATCTTGTCGATCTTGCGGAACGGCGCGCCGAACGTTGTCCGGTGGCCGGCGATGCCCACGGTCTTCCCGAGACCGGGGACCGTCGTGCGCTCGTAGTGGCCGGGCCCGCGTGAGAGGTCGGCCCCCCAGCGCGTGCCGTGGACGACGACGGCCTCGACGCCGATGCGCGGGATGTGGATCCGCCCGAAGGCCTGTCCCTGCTCGAGGCTGCGGAGGAACCGGCGGGCGTTGCGGGACGTGGCCGCCTTGGATGCGGCCGGATCGACCGCTTCACCCTCGGCGCCGTCTTCGACCTCGGCGACTGCGGGCGGCGGGCCGGCATCCCAGGCCTCGAACTCGTGCTCGAGCGCGGATTCGAGCTTGTTCTGCTCGTAGCGGTTGTAGAGGTCCGTGACGGGGTCGCGCCAGAACAGGACCGCGGCGGCATAGGCGAGCACGAGCAACCCGCCCACGATCAGGACCGTTCCGAGACGCCGCTTCTTCATGAGCCCTTCACTACTCAGCTTCGGCCCGCTCGGCCTCCGCGTCAACATCAACCGCCGCGAGATGCCGCCGGCGAGATCTTCGCCAGACAAGAATAGCCTGCCTTCCGCCGTCCCTCAGCGGCCCGCGCGTGCGCTCGCTCGCCTCCGGATACGGGGCGTAGCGCCCCATGGCGACCGCGCCGACCTGGCCGGCGGCGGCGCCCCAGGCGAGGAAGGCGACGACCAGGGGCACCGGCACGTAGCCGACCGCCGTGAGCGCGATCACGTACCAGATCGCGTCGAAGCCCATGTCGAACCTGAACGCGAACGAGGCGAGCAGGACGGCCGGGCCGAGGAAGCCGAGCGCGTAGACGCCCAGCTGCCCGAGCCGGCCTCGGTCGCTGACCTGCGGGAGCCAGAGCCAGGCGTGCAGCGATGGAAGCAGGAAGATCAGCGAGTAGGGGTTGATTGCGGCCACGACGAGCGAGACGACGCCGAGCACGAGCATGGCCGCGAGGTGGCCGCCGAGCTCCTCGGGACGGCCGATCGAACGGGTCGGCGTGAGGCGCGGCCTGGCGATCAACCACGCGATCGCAGAGACGGCCGCGAGCGCGGCGAGGGCCGCCACGGGCCAGTCGCCCGCGGCGTCGGTGTCGGGCCCGAGGGGCCGGTCGGCGCCGCTCGGTAAGAGCCCTGCCGCCACGAACACGGCGAAGGCCACGCCGAGCCAGAGCCAGACCGCGAGACGGCTCAGGTAGCTCCGCAGCGCGGGCCAGAGCGCGATGTGGCGGCGCCGGCAGCGGGCGAACAGGTCGACGGTGGCGGCCAGGAACGGCAGCAGGGCTGCGATGAGGACGAACTGGAGCGTCCAGCCGTAGAGGATCCGCGTTCCGAAGTGGATGTAGGACTGGGTGCCGCTCGTGACCTCGGCGGCCTCGTCGAGTGAGCCGAGGAGGGACTGTGACGCGAGGCCGAGGCCTCCGAGCCGGTCGCCGTTCAGAGCCGCGATCGAGTCGCCTTCGGGCGGGCGCGGCCGGCTCGACCCCGTCGTGATCGTGACAGCCGGGACGCCGCGTGAGACGAAGGGCGCCTGCTCGTAGAAGCTGAACGGGAAGGCGAGGTCGACGAGCTGCGCGAACGGGCCGGGGCGGGTCGACTCCAGGCCCGCCTCCCGGAGGATGGCGTCCTCCGCTGTGGCCACGAGGGTCGAGCTCGACACCCGCGGCGTGTCGCCGCCGAACTCGATGCGCGGGGCCGGCGCCCCTCCGACGGCGGAAAGGTTGACGACCGCGGCCAGGCTTCCCGCATACGGGGCGGTCTCGGCGAAATGGGCTGCGCCAAGGCCTCCGAAGGAGCCTCCATCGGTCGAGACGAGGATGAACGGGTGCGCGAGCGACGCGCTCCCGAGGTCGCGGGCAAGCTCGAGAAGGGCGCCCGTCCCCGATGCGTTGTCGACCGCCCCGGGGGACGTGCCCAGGTTGTCGCGGTGCGCGAGCACGGCGATCGCCTTCTGCGACTGGACTCCCTGCTCGCCGGTCTGCGGGGCGCGGGCCACGATGTTGACGAACTCCTCGGTGCCCCGGCCCGGGACGTCGGCCGTGAAGGTCTGCCGCTCGACGGTGAACTCGTACTGACGAAGCTGCTGCTCCACCCAGTTGGTCGCGCCTTCGGCCCCGAGCGAGCCGGGGGAGCGGTCCGGGTACGTGCTCGCGAGCTCCCGCGAGAACTGCACCGCGGTCGACTGGTCGAAGAAGGGGCGGAGGCGCGGCTCCGGGAGCGGATCCGGCTCGCCCACGCTGAACGCGGCCACGAGAAGGGGCACTGCGACCACCAGCCAGGCGGCCCGGTAGATCCGCGTCGAGACGGGCCGCTCCAGGGACCCGCGCCGCGGCCGGCGGCGTGGCGCTTCAGCGGCCATTGGCCACTTGAGTGTAGTCGAGGCCTCCGGCGTCCCTATCCTTA
>DASSCF010000099.1:0-19889 GCA_035698025.1 Gaiellaceae bacterium | reverse complement strand
GTGCGCCCGACGCGCCGCCGGAACCTGAAGCTCGTCGAGGGCGCGGTCGTCGACGGCGAAGGCGTCCGCGAGACGGCCGTCTGGTTCAACCAGGCGTACCTCGCCAAGCTCCCGCCCGGCACCGAGCTCCTCCTGCACGGGAGCCGCGAGCTCTCCGGCGGCTTCCGTGTGACCCGCACCGAGGTCCGCGGCACGGGCCTCCACACGGTCGGGCTCGTCCCCGAGTACCGGGCCAGCGAGGACGTGCCCTCGTACCGCCTCCGCGCCCTGGTCGACGACGTGCTCCCCCGCGCGCGCTTCCTGCCGGACCCGCTTCCGGCGCGCGTGCGCCACGAGGAGGGCCTGCCGCTGCGCGCCGACGCGCTCACCGCCTCCCATCGCCCGCGGGACCGCGGCGAGACCGACGCCGCGCACGAGCGCCTCGCCTTCGAGGAGCTCCTCACCCTCCAGCTCGGCTTCCGCGACCGGCGCCGCGCGCTCGAGGACGACGCCGGGGCGCCAGCCCTGGCCGAGGAGGGGGAGCTCATTGCCCGCTACTACCAGACGCTCCCGTTCGAGCTCACGCCCGACCAGCGCTCCGCGGTCGAGGAGATCGGCCGGGACCTCGCCGAAACCCGCCCGATGCAGCGCCTGCTCCAGGGCGACGTCGGCTCGGGCAAGACCGTCGTCGCCCTCTACGCGCTTCTCCGCGCGGTCGAGAACGGCCACCAGGGCGCGCTCATGGCTCCGACAGAAACCCTTGCTGAGCAGCACTTTCTCACCGTCGAAGGGATCTGCAACGAGCTGGGGGTCCGCTGCGAGCTCCTCACGAGCTCCGTGCCCGCCGCGCAGCGCCGCGCGGTCCGCGACCGGCTCGCCAGCGGCGAGACCGACGTCGCGGTCGGCACCCACGCGCTCATCCAGGAGGAGGTCGAGTTCCGCTCGCTGGCCGTGGCCGTCGTGGACGAGCAGCATCGCTTCGGGGTCGAGCAGCGGCGCGCGCTCGGCCGGACCACGCCCCACGTGCTGCACATGACCGCGACGCCGATCCCGCGCACGCTCGCCCAGACGGTCTTCGGCGACCTCGACGTGACCGAGATCGCGCGGCCGCCCGCGAACCGCAAGCCCGTCATCACCGCCTGGGTCGGCCACGAGCGCAGCGGCGAGGCGTACACGCGCCTGCGCCGGCACCTGGAGGAGGGCCGTCAGGCGTACGTCGTCTGCCCGCTCGTCTCCGAGTCCGAGACGATCGAGGCCCGTGCAGCCGAGCAGGAGGCCGAGCGTCTGCGAGTCGCCGAGCTGCGCGGCTTCAAGGTCGGCTGCCTGCACGGGAAGCTCAAGACTCCCGAGCGCCGCCAGGTGATGGACGCCTTCAAGCGGCGCGAGCTCGACGTCCTCGTCGCCACGACCGTGATCGAGGTCGGCGTCGATGTCCCCAACGCGACGATCATGATCGTCCAGGAGGCCGACCGGTTCGGCCTCGCCCAGCTCCACCAGCTGCGCGGCCGCGTCGGCCGCGGAGGCGAGCAGTCCTACTGCCTGCTCGTCTCGCGCCCGAAAAAGGAGCTCACCGAGGATGCGACCACCCGCCTCCAGGCGCTCGTGGACACCTCCGACGGCTTCGAGCTCGCCGAGGTCGACCTCGAGCTGCGGCGGGAGGGTCAGCTTCTGGGCGTGCGCCAGTCGGGCTACTCGGACCTCAAGTTCGCGCGCCTGACCCGCGACCGGGAGCTGATCGCGAGGGCCCGCGGCTGGGCGGAGAAGCTCGACGAGGCCGACGAGGCGACCCTGGCCCCGCTGCGCGCCGAAGCACGGAGGCTCGATGAGGATCATCGCGGGTTCGCGTAAGGGCGCGCGTATCGCGGCACCGAGGGGGCTCGACACGCGCCCGACGGGCGACCGCGTCCGCGAGGCGGTCTTCAACCTCGTCGGGCCGGTCGACGGGGCGGAGGTGCTCGATCTCTACGCCGGCTCGGGCGCCATGGGCCTCGAGGCGCTCTCGCGCGGCGCCGAGCGCGTGACGTTCGTCGAGTCCGACCGCGAGGCCGCCGAGACGATCCTCCGCAACCTCGACAAGCTGCGGCTGGAGGGCGCCGTCGTCCTCCGCGAGGACGCCGCGCGCAAGCTCGCGGCCGATGCGGCGGGAGGCAGGCGTTACGATCTCGTGCTGATCGACCCGCCTTACGCCATGCTGGCACGCACGCTTCCAACGCTGGCCGCCCATCTTCCCGCCGTGCTGGCGGAGAACGGCATCGCCGTGGTCGAGTCCGATTCCCGGGAGGAGCCCGACCTGCCGCTCCCCAAGCGGACGAGCCGGCGCTACGGCTCGGCCCGGATCACCGTCTTCGAGGCGGCAGAGTGAGCGAGATCCAACCGGTCACCTGCATCTGCCCGGGGAGCTACGACCCGGTGACCAACGGGCACCTGGACATCATCCGCCGCGCCGCCGGGATCTTCGAGCGCGTCATCGTCGGCGTCGTGCGCGACCCGCAGCACAAGGCGACGATGTTCTCGGTCGAGGAGCGCGTCGGGTTCATCGCGGAGGCGCTCTCGGACGTCCCCAACGTGCAGGTGGAGGTCTTCTCCGACCTCGTCGTCGAGTTCGCGCGGCGCTTCGGCGCGCGCACGATGGTGAAGGGCCTGCGCGCGATCTCGGACTTCGAGTGGGAGTTCCAGATGCACCACCTGAACCGGAATCTCGCGCCCGAGGTCGAAACGATGTACCTCATGTCGAGCCCGCAGTACAGCTTCCTCTCATCGTCCGGCGTGAAGGAGGTCGCCTCGTTCGGCGGGAACGTCGACGACCTCGTTCCCGAGCCGGTTGCGCGCCGCTTCCACGAGCTGTTCCCGCAGGGAAAGCCCGGCGCACCTGTCAGCCCCCAAGAGTAGACTGGATCGCATGGACGTTCTCGTTCTCATCGACAAGCTGGACGACCTCGTGCACAACGCGAAGGCCGTCCCACTGACCGACCAGGTGCGAATCGACCGCGAGGAGATCTACGACATCCTCGACCAGATGCGCGCGACGATCCCCGAGGAGATCAAGCAGGCACGGTGGATCGTGAAGGAGCGCCAGGAGATGCTGGCCGAGGCCAAGCGCGAGGCGGACCGGATTCTCGGGGAGGCGCGCGAGCAGGCCGTGCGCGAGGCCTCGCAGACCGAGATCGCCAAGCTGGCCGAGCGCCAGGCGCAGGAGATCGTCGAAGAGGCCAGGCGGCAGGCACGCGAGACACGGCTCGAGATGGAGGATTGGGCGGACTCGATCCTCTCGACCCTCGAGGTCAATCTGGACAAGTTCCTGGGAGCCGTCCGCAGGGGGCGTGAGCGCCTCCATGAGCGCTCGCAGGAGTCCGTCGTCGCGGGCATCGCGACCGACGAGCAACAGCCCGTCTAGCCCGCCTCGGACACCCGTGGCGGCTGCGCTACGGTGATCGCGTGACGATCTTCAACGTCCGCACCGCCAAGCTGCGCCCCGGCGAGCAGTTCCGGGACGTGCGCAGCGTGGACCTCGAGCCGCTCGAGCTCGGCGGCCAGCGGTACGTGCCCATTCCGGAGAGCCCGGAAGCGGCGATCACGCTCACGCAGACGAGCTCCGGCCTCGTGCTCGAGCTCGAGCTGGAGGCGCGGATGGTCGGCCCGTGCGTGCGCTGCCTCGCCGACGCGGGGGAGACGCTCTCCATCAAGAGCCGCGAGTACCAGGCGACGAGCCCCGGCGAGTCCGACGAGCTCACGACCCCGTACCTCACCGACGACCGTCTCGACCTCTCCGCCTGGGCGCACGACGCCGTCGCGCTCGCGCTCCCGGACAAGATCCTCTGCCGCGAGGACTGCGCCGGCCTCTGTCCCGTGTGCGGCCGCGACCTCAACCGCGAGCCGCACGAGCACGAGGGAGACGACCACGATCCACGCTGGGCGGCGCTGGCCGAGCTCAAGGACAAGCTCTAGGGCCTCGCCCCTGTCGCTATACTCGACCGCCGCGATGGCCGTTCCGAAGCGAAAGACCTCGAAGTCCCGCCGCGACAAGCGGAGGGCGACGCACTCCCTGTCGATCCCTGCGGTCACCGAGTGCCCGCAGTGCCACCAGCCGAAGCGGCCTCATCACGTCTGCCCGACCTGCGGCACCTACAAGGGCCGCGAGGTCGAGCCGCTCCGGGTCCAGGCTCCTTAAGTGACCCTCCAGGCAATGCACGCCCGGCAGCATCACCTGAAGAGGCACTAGGTGCCCCCCGTTCGGGTCGCCGTCGACGCCATGGGCGGCGATCGGGCGCCCGAGGAGATCGTCTCCGGCGCGCTCGCTGCCGCCTCGCCCGACGTCGTGCCCGTGCTCTACGGGCCGCGCGACGTGCTGGAGCCACTGGCGGGCGGGCTCGAGATCGTGCACGCCGAGCAGGTCGTCGCGATGGACGAGAAGCCGTCCGACGCCGTCCGCGGGAAGCGGGAGAGCTCGATGTTCATGGCCTGCCGGGCGGTCGCCGAGGGAGAGGCCGAGGTGGTCGTCTCCGCCGGGAACACGGGCGCCATGCTCGCCGCCGCCCTCGTCGAGCTCCGGCGGCTCCCCGACGTCCACCGGCCCGGGATCGCCGTGCCCATCCCGGCGATCGGGGGCGACTCGATCCTGATCGACGCGGGCGCCAACGCCGACGCGCGCCCCGAGCACCTCGTCCAGTTCGCGCACATGGGCGCCGTCTTCGCGAGCGAGATCGTCGGCATCGAGCGGCCGTCGGTGGCGCTCCTCTCGATCGGTGAAGAGCCCGAGAAGGGCAACAAGCTCGTCCGCGAGGCGCACGCCGAGCTCGCCGTCGCGACGGGCCTCGACTTCGTCGGGAACGTGGAAGGCCGCGACCTGCTTCGCAAGGTCGCCGACGTGGTCGTCTGCGACGGGTTCACGGGAAACATGGCGCTGAAGCTCCTCGAGGGCACCATCCGCACGACGCTCGAGGCGTTTCGCGACGAGATCACCGCCTCGACCCGCGGGAAGCTCGGCGGCCTGCTCATCCGGCCGGCGGCGCGCTCGCTGCGCACGCGGCTCGACCCCGACACGTACGGCGGCGCGTACCTCCTCGGCCTGCGCGGGCTCGTCGTGATCGCACACGGCGACTCGTCCTCGACCGCGATTGCAAACGCGATCCGCTACGGTGCCCGCGGCGTGGTCGCGGGCGTCGTCGACCGTGTCGCCGACCGGCTTGCAGCCGGGGTGGGCGAGGCGGCCGACGCTTAATCCGGCCCGCCGGGCGTGGTAGCATCGTGCGCCGTTCACGCTGGGTGTCGTAGACAGAGAAAGGCAGGGAGAGAAACCAGATGGCAGCTTCGCGCGAAGAGATCGCCGAGCGGGTGAAGGACGTTCTTGTCGAGCAGCTCGGGATTGAGGAGAGCGAGATCACGGAAGAGGCCTCGTTCCAGGAAGATCTCGACGCTGACTCCCTCGACCTTGTCGAGCTCATCATGGAGCTCGAGGACCAGTTCGGTATCAAGATCTCTGACGAGGACGCTCAGCAGATCCAGACAGTAGGCCAGGCCGTCGACTACATCTCGTCGCACCAGTAGCGAGACCCCGGGGGGCTCGCTGCTCGACCTGATCGAGGCGCTTCCGCCCGAGCGCCTCCATCACGCCTTCACGCATGCGTCCTGGGCGCGTCGGCGGGCAGATTCGTACGAACGGCTGGAGTTCCTCGGCGACAGCGTGCTCGGGCTGGCGATCGCCGAGGAGCTCTACGACCGCTTTCCAGACGAGGCCGAGGGCCGGCTCGCCAAGATCCGCGCGCATGTCGTCTCGCGCCAGAGCTGCGCGATCGTCGGCAAGAAGCTCGGCCTCGGCGAGCTCTTCGCCGGCCACGCAGGCGAGGTGGACAAGGACGAGCTGCTGCGCCTGGCCGCGAACCGCAACGTGCTCGCGGCGCTCGTGGAGGCCTGTCTCGGCGCGCTCTACCTCGAGCACGGCTTCGAGCTCATCCGCGCGCCGATCGTGGAGGCCTTCCAGGAGCGGGTCGAGTACGCCCTCGAGGGCCACGTCGATTACAAGACCGAGCTCCAGGAAGAGCTCGCGCGCCGCGGCCTCGCGGTCACGTACACGGTGCTCGAGGTTGAGGGGCCGCCGCACGACCGGCGCTTCACCTGTGCCGCGAACATCGACGGTGAAGCTGTCGGCACGGGCCACGGCGCGTCGAAAAAGGCCGCCGAGCAGGCCGCCGCGCGCGAGGCGCTCGAGCGCTTCGCCACGACAGACGCCTAGGCGCGCCCGACCAGGAGCGCGGCGCCGATCGCGCCGCCCAGGTCGCCCAGCGCGGCCGTGAGCATGGCCGGCGGGCGCTCGTCGACGAACAGGTGCGGCCGGGCCGCCTCGGCGATTCGCCGGACGTACGGCTCGCCGAGCCGCGTGCCGAGCCCGCCGCCGACGATCACGGCCTCGACGTCGAGCAGGTTGACGGCCGAGCCGATGCCGGCCCCGAGGGCGGCGACCGCGCGATCGAGGAGCGCCGTCGCCAGCTCGTCCTTCCGCTCGAGCGCGTCGGCCCAGACGCCGCTCGTCAGACGGTCGCGCTTCCGCTTCTCCATCAGCTCGAACAGGTCTGTCTTGCGCCCGTGCTTGACGAGCTTGCGCGCGTGCGCCTCCATCGCGCCGCGGCCGGCGTAGGCCTCCAGGCAGCCGCGCCGCCCGCATGGGCACCGCGCGCCTCCGCGCTTCACGACCATGTGGCCGATCTCCCCGGCGGCTCCGCGACCGCGCCAGAGCTTCCGGTCGAGGACGATGCCGCCCCCGACGCCGGTCCCCCACCAGACGCCGAGGAAGGACTCGTACCGGCGCCCCGCGCCGAGCTCGAGCTCCGCGGTCACGGCGACCTTGACGTCGTTCTCGATGCGGACGGTCGTCCCGAGCGCGTCCCCGAGCGCCTCGGCCAGCGGGAAGGGCTCATCCCAGTCGGGCAGGTTGCGAGCGTGGGCAACGGTCCCCGCCTCCTGGTCGACCGCGCCGGGCGATCCGACCCCCGCTCCCGAGAGACCGTCGACGTCCAGGCCGGCCCCCTTGGCCGCCTCGCGCACGGTGCCCTCGATCTTCGCCACGACGGCCCGGGGGCCGCCCGAGGTCGGCGTCTCGGTCTTGGCCTCGCCGAGGACGGCATGGTCGTCGCCGACCACGACGGCCTGGATCTTCGTTGCTCCCAGGTCGACGCCGGCGCGGACGGACGTCACCGGCTCAGCGGCGAAGCCTGATCGCGTTCAGGTCCTGCGCGGCGATCTCCTCCGCGCGGCTCGCGACGTCGTCGATGTCGTCGTGCTCGGCGTGGAGGTAGCGGCCCGAGAGCGCGTCCAGGCGGCCCGATGCGAGCGCAAGCACGAGCCGCGGCGCGAGCTCGGGCGGGGTCCAGGGTGCGTCGTCGCCCATCTGGCCGCCGATCAGCTCCGTCCGGACGAGGCCGGGGCTGATGGAGAAGACCGGGATGCCGTGCGGGGCCAGCTGGTTGGCGAGCGTCTCGCTGAAGCGATGCACGGCGGCCTTGCTCGCGGCGTAGGCCGTCGACGTGCTGCCGGGGAGATAGGCCGCGCCGCTCGCGACGTTGACGATGCGACCGCCGCCGCGCTCGATCATCCCGGGGATCACGGCCCGGCAGCCGAGGTAGACGCCGAGCACGTTGACCTCGAGGACGTGCCACCACTCCTCGGGCTCGACCTCCCAACCCTTGTCCTCCCAGAGCGCGATCCCGGCGTTGTTGACCATGACGTCGATCGGCCCGAGCTCGGCCTCGGTCGTGGCGACCATGCGCTCGACGTCCTCGCGCTTCGAGACGTCCGCCTCGATCGCGATTCCGCCGGTCTCGGCCGCCGTCTCCTCGACCTGGGCGCGCGTCCGCGAGGACACGGCCACGCGCGCGCCGGCGTTCGTCAGCTCGATGGCGATCCCGCGGCCGATCCCGCGGCCGCCGCCGGTGACGAGCGCGACCTTCCCTGCGAGCTCGGCGTCGGAGGACATCCTCCCCGGATCCTACGCTTGATCGGGTGAGCGCCGAGGACGAGAAGCGCCTCGCGGCCGAGGCTGCCGCCTCGTTGGTCGAGGACGGCATGCTCGTGGGCCTCGGCACGGGCTCGACCGTGGCCTGGTTCCTGCCTGCGCTCGCGCGGCGCGGGCTGCGCCTGCGCTGCGTCGCCACCTCGCTCCAGACCGAGAACTCGGCGCGCGAGCTCGGGCTCGCGGTAGAGCCGTTCGACGAGCTCGAGCGGCTCGATATCGCGGTCGACGGCGCCGACCAGATTGCCCCCGACGGCTGGGTCGTGAAGGGCGGCGGGGCCGCGCACACCCGCGAGAAGGTCGTCGCCGCTGCCGCCGACCGATTCGTCGTCATCGCCTCGTCGGACAAGCTCGTCGAGGCGATCGGCCCGCCGATCCCGCTCGAGATCCTCCTCTACGGCGCCCGCGCCACGCTCGCGCGCTGCGCTCCGGCCGAGCTGCGCGACGTCGCGCCCAGCCCCGACGGCGGGCTGATCGCCGACCACCTCGGCCCGGTCGACGACCCGCGCGAGCTAGCCGAGCGGCTGTCTGCCGTTCCCGGCGTCGTCGAGCACGGCCTCTTCGCGCCCGAGCTCGTCTCCGAGGTCATCGTCGGCCGCGACGGCGCCGTCGAACGTCTCGGCGGCTAAGCTCGCCCCATGGATCACGTCACCCGCGGCTTCCGCGGCCGGCGCGACACGGAACGCAGCGACCGGATCCCGCCTGGGCAGTACGAGACCCGCGACTTCCCGGTGCTGTCGGCAGGACCGACGCCGCACACGCCGCTCGAGACCTGGACGTTCACGATCTCCGAGGGTGGGGAGGAGCGGGCGCGCTGGACGTGGGACGAATTCCAGGCGCTCCCGAGCGAGACGATCACGAAGGACATCCACTGCGTCACGAAGTGGTCGAAGCTCGACACGGCCTGGGAGGGCGTCTCCGTCGACACGCTCCTGGACGGGATCGAGACGGACGCCGCGTACGTGATGGCCTGGAGCGACGGCGGCTACACGACGAACCTGCCGCTCGAGGACGTCACGGACGGCAAGGCCTGGGTCGCCCACGGCTACGACGACGAGCCGCTCGACCCGGAGCACGGCGGCCCGGCGCGCCTCCTCGTCCCGCACCTGTACTTCTGGAAGAGCGCCAAGTGGGTGCGCGGCCTGCGCCTGCTGGACGAGGACGAGCCGGGCTTCTGGGAGTCGCTCGGCTACCACCTCTACGGCGACCCGTGGCGGGAGCAGCGGTACTGGGGCGACTGAACTGGCTCCTGGCCGAGCTCGTCGAGCTCGTCCCGGAAACACCTCGCGTCAAGAGCCTCGTCCTCGCGGCGCCCGGCTGGCCGGGCCATCGGCCGGGCCAGCACGTGGACGTCCGCCTGACGGCCGAGGACGGCTACCAGGCGCAGCGCAGCTACTCGATCGCCACGCCCCCCGACGGCGAGCGAGTCGTGCTGACGGTCGAGCGCCTCGAGGACGGCGAGGTCTCGCCGTTCCTGGTCGACGAGCTGCTCGTCGGCGACCGCATCGAGCTGCGAGGGCCGATCGGCGGCTACTTCGTCTGGGACGGGGCCGACCGCGCGCCGCTGCATCTCGTCGCCGGCGGCTCGGGGATCGTGCCGCTGATGGCGATGCTGCGCCATCGGGCGGGGCTCGGCTCGGCCGGGCCCGCGGCGCTCGTCTACTCGGCGCGGACGGAGGGCGAGCTGATCTACCGCGAGGAGCTCGACCGTCTTGCCGCCGATGACGGCGCTCTGCGCATCGCGTACACGCTGACGCGCGAGCGGCCGCCGGGCTGGACGGGCTACGACCGGCGCATCGACCCAGGGATGCTCGGCGAGGTGCTCGGCGGTGCCGACCCGAACGCGACGGCCTTCGTCTGCGGGCCGACACGCTTCGTCGAGGTGGCCGCCGACGCCCTGGTCGGCCTAGGCTACGAGCCGGGCCGAGTTCGCACCGAGCGATTCGGCCCGAGTGGGAGGTAGAGATGGAGAACGCCGACCTGAAGCTCGACGGAAACGCCGCCGCAGGTGAGCTGCGGGAGATCTTCGGCGCCGAGATGACGATCGTGCGCGCGACTTGCGGATCGTGCGGCGCCGTGCGGGAGATGGGCGCGCTCAGCGTCTACCTCCATGCGCCCGGGACGGTGTTCCGGTGCCCGGGCTGCGATGCCGTGCTCGTGCGGATCGTGCGCGCGGAGGAGCGGCTCTGGCTCGATCCGAGCGGCGTCAGCTGCCTCGAGCTGCGCACGGGCGCCTAGGGGCCCGCCCCGTCCGTCCGGATCGTCAGACTTCGGGCGCGTTGTTTCTCCGTTCCGTCAGAGTCCGGGGCTTCAAATCGTTCCCGGATCCGGTCGAAGTGCGCCTCGAGCCCGGCGTGGCCGTCGTCGTCGGACCGAACGGGTCCGGGAAGTCGAACGTCGCCGACGCGATCGTCTGGGCCGCGGGCAGCCTGAGCCCGACCGAGCTGCGCGCCGAGCGCCCCGACGACGTCCTCTACGCGGGCACGAAGAACAAGGCGGCGGCGGATTGGTGCGAGGTCGAGCTGCTCTTCGACAACGAGGCGGGCGACGGGCCGCTCGACGTCGCCGAGCTCTCCGTCATCCGGCGGCTGCACCGCGGCGGCGAGGGCGAGTACCTCGTCAACCGGGCGCGCGTGCGCCGCACCGACGTGGTCGAGCTGCTCGCGGACATCGGGCTCGCGGGCGAGAAGCACTCCATCATCGGCCAGGGGCGCGTGGAGGAGATCCTCGCGTCGAAGCCCCACGAGCGGCGTGCGCTGGTGGAGGAGGCCGCGGGGCTCGGCAAGTTCAAGCGGCGGCGCCATCGCGCCGAGCTGAAGCTCGCGCGGGTCGAGACGCAGACGGAGCGGGCGCGTGACCTCGAGGACGAGGTGCGCAAGCGCCTGCGGCCGCTTGCGCTCCAGGCGACCGCGGCGGAGCGGGCCGAGAAGCTCGCCGGCGAGATCGAGATCCTGAAGACGCGGCTCGCGGCGGCCGAGCTCGAGCGGATCGAGCGGCGGCTCAGCGAGGTCGACGAGCGGATGACGACGGCGACCCAGGAGCGGCGCCGGCACGACGAGCGTCTCGAGGGCGTCCTTGAGGAGCGGCGCAAGGCCGAGGACGGTCTCGCGGAGGCCGCAGGGCGGCACGAGAAGGCGACCGCGGCCCTCTACCGGCTGCGGAGCGCGGTCGAGCGCCTCGAGCTCAGGCGGGAACGGGCGGAGGAAACGGCAGCCAGCCTGCGCGCCGATGCCGAGCGCCCCCGCCTGCTGGCTGCGCCCAAGCCGCCGAGCTACGAGCGGACGCTGAACGCCGCGGGCGCGTGGGCGCCGGAGCAGGTCGAGCTCGACAAGGCCATCTCGCGCCTCAGGCAGGCGCAGCAGGACCGCCGGGACGCATTGGTGGCGCTCTCGGGTGGGGAGAGCTGGTACGCGGCCGACGCGAAGGCCGCCGCGCCGGAGGCCGAACAGACGTCGCGGGAGGACCGCCTTCTGGCGCTCGCGGCCGTTGCGGCCCGCACCGCCGAGGTTCTCGCCGGCTGCGTGCAGGCGGCCGGGCGGCTCGAGCCGGCGCTGAAGGCTCGGGTGGACGCGGGCGGCAGCCGCGCCGGTGAGCTCGGCGAGGAGCTGCGCCGGCTGGGCGGTCTGGAATCCGACTTGCGGCGTGCCGCGGCGGAGGCAGCCGAGCGGGTCTCCGCGATCGGGATCGAACGCGCGCGCCTGGAGGCCGAGCGCGAGGAGGTGCTTCGGCGCCTGCCCGAGGACGCCGAGGCCGAGGCGCTCGAGGACGAGGAGGCCGACACCCTCCGCGCGCAGCTCGAACGGCTGGAGCGGCGGCGCGAGGCCCTCGGCCAGGTCAACCCGCTCGCCGCGGAGGAGCATGCGCGGGAGAAGGAACGGCTCCAGGAGCTGACGGAGCAGCGCGAGGACCTCGAGCGCTCGCTCGCCGAGCTCGAAGCGCTGCGCGACGAGCTCTCGGAGACGGTCGAGCGCCGCTTCGAGGAGACGCTCGGCGAGGTCGAGCGCCACTTCGAGGAGGTCGCGGGCACGCTCTTCCCGGGCGGCAGCGGTCGCATCATCCGGGTCGAGGGCGAGGACGGCGAGGAGCCGGGGATCGAGATCGAGCTCCAGCCGGCAGGCAAGCGCGTCACGCGCCTCTCGCTCCTCTCGGGCGGCGAGAAGGCGCTCGGCGCGATCTCGTTCCTCTTCGCGCTCTTCCTTGCGCGGCCGTGCCCGTTCTATCTCCTGGACGAGGTCGAGGCGGCCCTCGACGACGCGAACATCGGGCGCTTCACCGAGCTGCTCCGGCGCTTCGCCGGCCGAGCGCAGTTCATCGTCGTCACGCACCAGAAGAGGACGATCGAGGCGGCGGATATCCTCTACGGCGTGACGATGGGCGGTGACGGGGTCTCGCAGGTCGTGTCGAAGCGCCTTCCGGCCGAGCCCGAGGCGCAGGCACTCAGCGCGTGACGCGCACCTGGGCGGAGTTCCTGGGCGACGACCACGTTGCCCCCGCCGCCGACGAGGAGAAGCGCCGCGGCTGGTTCGGGCGCCTGCGCGAATCGCTTGCGTCGAGCCGTCAGGCGCTGACCCGCGAGCTCATCTTTGACCCGAGCGACGAGGAGGCGTGGGAGCGGATCGAGGAGGCCCTGATCGCGGCCGACTGCGGCGTTCCGGCGACCGTCGAGATCGTCCAGCAGCTCGAGGCTCGGGACCCGGCCAGTCAGGCAGACCTGCTCGAAGGGCTCGAGGAGGTGATCACCGAGATGGTCACCGTGGACGGCCAGGAGCGCCTCGCCCTCGACGGGCAGCCGACCGTCGTGCTCGTCGTCGGCGTCAACGGGACGGGCAAGACGACCACGATCGGCAAGCTCGCGCACCGCCTCGGCGAGTCGGGGCGGTCCGTGGTGCTGGCCGCGGCGGACACGTTCCGGGCGGCCGCCGAGGAGCAGCTCGAGATCTGGGCGGGCCGCGCCGGCGCCGACTTCGTCGGCTCGCAGCGCGGCGCCGACGCGGCGGCCGTCGCGTTCGACGCGATCTCGGCCGCGGAAGCGCGCGGCCGCGACGTGGTCGTCGTGGACACGGCCGGCCGGCTCCACACGCAGACGAACCTGATGGAGGAGCTCGCGAAGGTGCGCCGTGTGATCGCCAGCAAGCTGGAGGGCGCGCCGCACGAGACGCTCCTCGTCCTCGACGCTACGACGGGCCAGAACGGCCTCCGGCAGGCGAAGCTCTTCAACGAGGCCGTCGGCCTCACGGGCGTCGCGCTGACGAAGCTCGACGGCACGGCGAAGGGCGGGGTCGCGCTGGCGGTCACGCAGGAGCTCGGCATTCCCGTGAAGCTGGTCGGCATCGGCGAGACGCTGGAGGACCTGCAGCCGTTCGACCCCGCCGACTTCGCGCGGGCGCTCGTCACCGGCGAATAGGTCTCACTTCCGGTGCATTCGCGCGCACCATCCGCGCGAAGATCGGCGATAGGCTCGGACCGGGGGGCGCCCCGACCGTTCAGGCCGCGCGCGAAAAGGACAGGGCCTGAACGGTCGGCCTCCGGCCGCCTACCGCTCGACGCCGAACGCGATGTCCACCGTCGTTCGGAACATCGTGATCTCGCCGTTCTCGACCACGGCGCTCATCTCGATCACATGGGCGCCGCTGATGTCACGGACGGTCTGGCCGGCCTCGTTCACGGCCACGCGGGCCGCCTGCGCGAAGCTCTCGTCCGACTGGCCGATGACACGGATCACCTTGGCGATGTTCGCCATGCTGCCTCCTCCTTCGGTCTGGGGTGGAAAACCACACGGCTACACTTCCCGCCGGCCTATGTTTGACACGCTTTCCGACAAGCTGCAAGCGGCTCTAGGCGATCTCCGGAGTCGCGGCGTCCTCTCCGAAGAGGACCTCTCGGCAGCCATGCGCGAGATCCGTCTCGCCCTGCTCGAGGCCGACGTCAACTTCAAGGTCGTGAAGGAGTTCGTCGCCCGCGTGAAGGAGCGCGCGGTGGGCACGAACGTGACCAAGAGCCTGACGCCGGGCCAGGAGGTCGTGAAGATCGTCCACGAGGAGCTGACGGAGCTCATGGGCTCGGGCAGCTCGAAGCTCGCGTTCGCCGGGCGCCCGCCGACCGTCGTTCTCCTCGCCGGCCTGCAGGGCTCCGGTAAGACCACGGCCGCTGCGAAGCTCGCGCTCCTCCTGCGCAAGCAGGAGAACAAGTCGCCGGCGCTGGTCGCCGCCGACCTCCAGCGCCCGGCCGCGATCGACCAGCTCGAGCAGCTCGGCAAGCAGATCCAGATTCCCGTCTTCCTCGACCGTTCGACCAAGGACGCGGTCGCGGTCGCGCGGCACGGCATCGAGCAGGCGCAGGCTCAGGGCCGCGACGTGGTCATCGTCGACACCGCCGGCCGGCTCCAGATCGACGAGCCGCTGATGGAGGAGCTCGCGGCCATCCGCAAGCAGGTGAAGCCGCACAACGTGCTCCTCGTCCTCGACTCCATGACCGGCCAGGAGGCCGTCGGCGTCGCCGAGGCCTTCGCCGAGCGGGTCGACTTCGACGGCGTCGTCCTCACCAAGCTCGACGGCGACGCGCGCGGAGGCGCCGCTCTCTCGGTCAAGGCGGTCACGGGCAAGCCGATCAAGCTGGCCTCGACCGGCGAGAAGCTCGACCAGCTCGAGTACTTCCATCCCGACCGCATGGCGTCGCGCATCCTCGGCATGGGCGACGTGCTCACGCTCATCGAGCGCGCCGAGCAGGCCGCTGAGGTCGACGAGCAGGAGGAGATGGAGCGCCGCCTGCGGGCCGGCCAGTTCACGTTCGACGACTTCCTCCAGAGCTACCGGATGATGCGGCGCATGGGCTCGCTGAAATCGGTCGTCGGGCTGATCCCGGGCCTTGGCAAGCAGCTCCAGGGCGTGAACGTCGACGATCGGGAGCTCAGCCGCGTGGAGGCGATCGTCCTCTCGATGACGCCCGACGAGCGCCGCCGGCCCGAGATCATCAACGGCACGCGCCGCGCCAGGATCGCCCAGGGCAGCGGCACGACCGTGCAGCAGGTCAACCAGCTTTTGAACGCACGCAAGCAGATGGCCAAAATGGTCAAGCAGATGGGGAAAGGCAAGATGCCGAACATCCAGTCGCTCGCGGCCGCGCAGCGACGGCGCTGAACACGGAACGAAAGGACGGAATGGCAACTCGGATCAGACTGGCCCGCGTGGGCTCCAAGAAGAACCCGATCTATCGGGTTGTCGTCGCAGACGCACGCTCGCCGCGCGACGGCCGCTTCATCGAGATCGTGGGCCGCTACAACCCGCAGACGGACCCGTCGACGATCGACCTCGACACGGACAAGATCCAGGACTGGATCTCCAAGGGCGCGCAGCCGAGCGACCGGGTGAAGCGCCTGATGAAGACCCAGGGGATCTAGTGGAGGAGCTCCTCGCCTACCTGGCGCGAAACCTCGTCGACCGGCCGGACGAGGTGCGCGTCGAGCGGACGGAGCGCGACGGCGCCGTCGTCCTCCGGCTGCACGTGGCCGAGGAGGACATCGGCAAGGTGATCGGCCGGCAGGGACGCATCGCGCGGGCGCTGCGCACGCTCGTGCGCGCGAGCGGCGGTCGTCGCCAGGAGCGCGCGCTGCTCGAGATCGTTGACGCCCGCTGACGCCGCGGGCGACGAGCGCTGGGTGACGGTCGGCCGCGTCGGGCGGCCGCACGGCCTGGCCGGCGCCTTCGTGGTCGAGGATGCGAGCGACGAGCCCGAGCGCTTCGCGGAGGGAGCGACCGTCTACGTCGAGCGCGAGCCCGCGAGCGTGGTGGAGTCGAAGACCGCCGGCGGGCGCGTGGTCGTCCGCCTGGACCGGGGCGTGCGGCGAGGGGCGGCGCTCGAGCTTCCGGAGCAGGAGCTCCCGCCCGCGGGCGAGGACGCGTTCTACGTCTACCAGCTCGTGGGGCTGACCGTGGAGGAGGAGGGAGGCCGCGTGCTCGGGCAGGTGAAGGACGTGACACCGGGCGTGGCGAACGACGTGCTCGAGCTCGAGGGCGGCGTTGCCCTTCCGATGGTCGAGGACTGCGTCCGTGCGGTCGATCTGGAGGAAGGCCGGATCGTGATCGCTCCCGGGTTCGTGCCCGAAGGCTAATCTCGAACGCTGATGCAGATCGACGTCTTCACCCTGCTGCCCCATGCCTTCTCCTGGCTCACCGAGCAGCGGCCGCTTGCCGCGGTGCTCGGCTCGGAGCTGGAGCTGAAGCTCCTCAACTACCGCGACTTCACGCCGCTCTCGGGCGGCCAGGTGGACGATGAGCCGTACGGCGGCGGCGCGGGGATGGTCCTGCGCGTGGACGTCGTGTGCGCGGCGCTCGAGGCCGTGTACGGCGCCGAGCGCGACCGCCGTGTGATCGCGTTCTCGCCCCAGGGCCGTCCGCTCGACCAGGCGCTCGTCGACGAGCTGGCCGGTGAGGAGGCATTGACGCTCCTGTCGGCGCGCTTCGAAGGCTTCGACGAGCGGATCCTGGAGCATGTGGCGACCGACGTCGTCTCGATCGGCCCGTACGTCCTCTCCGGTGGTGAGCTGCCGGCCATGGTCGTCCTGGACGCCGTCGCGCGGCGGCTGCCCGGCGCGATCCGGGAGGAGAGCGGCGCCGTCGAGAGCTTCTCGGAGGCACTCGAGGGCGGCTTCGAGTTCCCGCACTACACCCGGCCCGCCGAGTTCCGGGGCTGGCGCGTCCCGGACGTTCTCCTGTCGGGGAACCACGCGCTCATCGAGCGCTGGCGCCGCGAGCAGAGCCGGGAGCGCTCCGTCTCGTGACGGGGCCGCTCGAGCGGATCACGGGGTCGTTGCCGGCGCCGTGGGACACGGTCGTCGATTGGGTGCTCACGATCACGATCGCCGTGGCCGCCGTGCTGGCGATCAAGGCGTGGGTGGTGAACCCGTACCGGATCCCATCTTCGTCGATGGAGCCGACGCTGCACTGCGCCACGCCTGAGGACGGGTGCCAGGCGGATGCCTCCGACCGCGTGCTCGCCAACCGCTTCATCTACCGCTTCCGCGATCCCGAGCGCGGCGACATCGTGGTCTTCGAGGTGCCGGAGCGCGCGCTCGAGAAGTGCGGCGCCTCCGGCACGTTCGTGAAGCGCCTCGTCGCGCTGCCGGGCGACACGATCAGCCAGCAGAACGGCGCCCTGCTCGTGAACGGGGAGCGTGTCGAGGAGCCGTATCTCAACGGAGGCGAACGCGGCGCAAACTTCGCGGAGCGGCGCCTCGACGACGACGAATACTTCATGATGGGCGACAACCGCGGCATGTCATGCGACAGCCGCGATTGGGGACCTGTGAACCGCGACGATCTCATCGGACCGGTGTTTGCCGTCTACTGGCCGCTCTCGCGGCTCGGCCTGCGGTAGCAGGAGGCCGTCTTCCTCCGCAGTCGGCTCGAATCGCTCCCTGCTCCCTGGCCGACTGTCGTCGACTGGGTGCTCACGATCGCCATCGCGATCGCGGCCGTGCTTGCAATCAAGGCGTGGGTCGTGAACCCGTACCGTATCCCGTCGTCGTCGATGGAGCCGACGCTCCATTGCGCGACCCCGGAGGTCGGCTGCCAGGCGGGCACGTCCGACCGCGTGCTGGCGAACCGGTTCATCTACAGGTTCACCGACCCCGATCGCGGCGACATCGTCGTCTTCGAGACCCCGCCCGAGGCTTCGGAGATCTGTCCGGGGCCGGGCGGCGTCTTCGTCAAGCGCCTGATCGGGCTGCCGGGAGATACCGTCGAGATCCGGGGCGACCAGCTCTACGTGAACGGCGAGCCGCTCCCCGAGCCGTACCTCTTCGGTGGGGAGGTGGGCGACGAGTTCGGCCCGATCACGGTGCCCGAGGGGCAGTACTTCATGATGGGCGACAACCGGCTCCAGTCCTGCGACAGCCGTGAATGGGGCACGGTCCCGCGCGACAACCTCATCGGGCCCGTGTTCGCGCTCTACTGGCCCATTCAGCGCATCGGGTTCCGCTAGCTCCTGCCGCGATTCGTGCGCGTTTCGGCACGATTCGCGCGCCACTAGCGCGTTCGGGCGGGTTACGCTCGAAGCGGAGGGAGGCCCGCGGCGGCCCCTCCAGGGACAGGTCTGGGCGGGCCCTGTCCCAGCCGGCTGATCGTGCCATGGCCGCGAGGTTTCGCTAGCATTCCGGCGCGGCTTCGGCCGCCCTTTTCATGACGACGCCCATCGACATCCTCGAGCGCAAGCAGATGCGCGACGACATCCCGCAGTTCAAGGCGGGTGACACGGTCCGCGTCCACTTCCAGGTGATCGAGGGCCAGCGCCGCCGCGTGCAGGTCTTCGAGGGCATCGTCATCAAGCGCCAGGGCGCCGGCGTCCGCGAGACCTTCACGGTGCGCAAGAACTCGTTCGGTGTCGGCGTCGAGCGGACGTTCCCGCTCCACTCGCCGAAGATCGACCGCATCGAGGTCGGCGCGATCGGCGACGTGAACCGCGCCAAGCTCTACTACTTGCGCTCCAAAGTGGGCAAGAAGGCGCGCGTCCGCGAGAAGCAGCGGACCTAGTCGATATCCTCGCGCCCGTGGCGACAGTCCGCCGTCCGGGCCGCAAGCTCCTCGCATTCGACCGTCGCCTCGGCGTGCGGTTCGTCGCGGGCGCGGACGAGGCCGGCCGGGGCAGCCTTGCCGGCCCGCTCGTGACGGCGGGCGTCCTTCTCGACTACGAGCGGCTACGCGACCACGCCGTGCGGCCGCTCGCACTGCTCAACGACTCCAAGCAGGTGGACCCGGCGGATCGGGAGGAGCTCTTCCGCGCCGTGACCCGGTGCGCGACCCGAATCGCCGTGCGCGTGATCCCGGCCACCGTGATCGACCGGGACGGCCTGCACCGCTCGAACCTCCGCGGCCTTCGAGAGGCCCTCGCCGCGCTCTCACCGCCGGCCGAGGTGTGCCTCGTGGACGGCTTCCGGCTCGGGCCGCTCGCGCCCGAGCACCTGGCGGTCGTCGACGGCGACACCAAGAGCGCCGCCATCGCGGCCGCGTCGATCGTCGCCAAGGTCGTTCGCGACCGGGCGATGCACCGCTTCGACGCCGTCTTTCCGGGCTACGGGTTCGCCACGCACGTCGGCTACATCACGCCCGGCCATTCGGCCATCGTCCGCCGCCGCGGGCCGAGCGCGATCCACCGGCGGTCGTTCGACGCGCGTTGCTATGCGGAGCTCGAGGAAGCCGCGGTCGAGCACGCCGCGCTCGCGGCGGCTCGGGCCTGAGGCCGAGCGGCGCGTCCGCCGCCACTTCCGCCTCCGCGGGTACGTGATCCTCGACGCGAACGCGTGGGTGGGCGGCTACGAGCTCGACCTCGTCGTCCGCCGGGGCCGGACCGTGGTCGTCTGTGAGGTGAAGGCCCGCAGCGGACCTGCCTACGGCGATCCCCTGGAGGCGATCGGGCCGGAGAAGGCGAGGCGCGTGCGCCAGGCGGCCGAGACATGGCTCGCACGCCGGCCCGAACTCGAGGGACTCGACGTGCGGCTCGAGGCTGTCGGCGTGCACGGCCGCAGGATTCAGCGCGTCTCCTTCGACTGACCGACACACCCTCGGCACATTCCGCGCGCCACACGCGCGGATTTCCGGCCTAGCGTCGAGGTGTGCTCGCACGTGCAGTCACCCATGCGCTCGTCGGCCTCGAGGCGCGCCGCGTCGAGGTGGAGGCGCATCTCCAGCGAGGCGTGCCGGCGTTCGCGATCGTCGGCCTGCCGGACAAGGCCTGCCAGGAGGCGAAGGAGCGCGTCAGGAGCGGAATCGCGAGCGCCGAGCTCGAGTGGCCGCTTCGCCGCATCACGGTCAACCTCGCTCCCGCAGGACTGCGAAAGGAGGGCTCGGGCTACGACCTCCCGATCGCTCTCGCCGTCCTCGCGGCCTCGCACCAGGTCCCGCCGGAACGGCTGGCG
>DASSCF010000098.1:0-40126 GCA_035698025.1 Gaiellaceae bacterium | reverse complement strand
CTGGAGGCCGGGATCGACGCCTTCGCCGCGCTCTCGATCGTCGATTTCGGCGACGCGCCGGTCATCCCGGCCGATCCCGTGCGCACGCACGAGGCGATCGAGACGACGGTCGGCCAGGCGCTCGCCGCCGGCGCGCTCCCGGTCGTGCTCGGCGGCGACCACTCGATCTCCGAGCCCGACATCCGTGCGTGCGCAGCAGTCCACGGGCCGGTCGGCGTCGTCCACTTCGACACCCACACGGACACCGGCAAGGAGGTCTTCGGGGTCGAGGTCTCGCACGGCACGCCCTTCTACCGGCTCGTCGAGCAGGGCCACATCGACCCGCGCCGCTACGTGCAGATCGGCCTGCGCGGCTACTGGCCGGGCGACGCGGAGTTCGGCTGGCAGGCGGACCACGGCGTGACGAGCTTCTTCATGCACGACGTGCGCGAGCTCGGGATCAAGGCCGTCGTGCGCCGCGCGATCGAGATCGTCGGCGACGGCCCGGTCTTCCTGACGGTCGACGTCGACGTGCTCGACCCGGCCTTCGCCCCGGGCACCGGGACGCCGGAGCCGGGCGGGATGACGACGGGCGACCTCCTCTGGGCCGCACGAACGGTCGCCGAGGGCCTCGACCTCGTCGGCGCCGACCTCGTCGAGGTGCTCCCGACCGCGGTCGCCTCGGCGGACATCACGGCCCTGGCGGCCGACCGGATCGTCCGCGAGATCCTCACGGGGATCGCGCTGCGGCGCCGGGGTCAAACCGGAGGCTAGGGCCGGGCGTATAGCTAGACGGCCGGGCTCCGAGGGAGATCCTGAGGAGGAGCCCAATGCAACCGTACGAGGGAGGGGGAGCCGACTCGCGCGCGCTCTCCCGTCGTGACCTGCTCAAGCGAGCGGGGGTCGTGGGAGTTGCCGCCGCCGCGCCCACCGCCGCATTCGCGCCCACAGCCGCGCCGGTCCGTGACCGGGAAAGGCTCGAAGCGCTGACCGCACTCGAGGCCGAGGCGCTCGAGGCCATCGTCGACCGACTCATCCCGGCCGACTCGAACGGTCCCGGCGCCGCCGAGGCGCGGGTGGCCCGCTACATCGACCGCGCGTTGGCCGGAGAGCTCGCGTCGCTCCGGGCGTCGTACTCGGAAGGCCTGGCCGCAGTCGATGCCTACGCGCGGAGCCGGTTTGGCGAGCCGCTCGCCGACCTCGAACCGGCGCAGCAGGACGCCGTCGTGAGGGACCTGGAGCAGAACGTCGCCACGGGGTTCCCGGGCGGCTCGCGCACGTTCTTCGAGCTCGTGCGCGAGCACTGCCTGCAGGGCATGTTCGGGGATCCGGTTCACGGCGGGAACGAGGACTTCGTCGGCTGGGACCTGCTGGGCTTCCCGGGCGTGAAGTTGAGCTTCGCCGCGGCCGAGCAGCAGATGGACGTGACCGTCGTGCCGGCGCACAAGTCGACGGCGGACTTCCCCCTGTTCAAGCGCGGACGGAAGGGAGGCGACGGTGAGCACTAGCAAGAAGGGCGCGGACGTCGTCGTCATCGGCCTCGGGGCCGGAGGCGGCACGGCGGTTCTGCCGCTGGCACAGGCGGGGCTCGACGTCGTTGCGCTGGAGGCCGGCGGCCGCTTCTCGGTGCGGGACTTCCACGCGGACGAGATCCGCAACGACATCCGCAACTGGCTCGGCCGCGCGAAGGTGAACGACGAGGTTCCCACCCAGCGGCGCACCGCCGCCGAGGAGTCTGTCCCCGCGATCGCGCCCGGCCGGATGATGAACGGCGTCGGCGGCACCTCGATCCACTGGACGTGCCAGAGCTGGCGGCTCATGCCGTGGAACTTCAAGCAGCGCAGCGAGACGATCCGCCGCTACGGCGCCGGAGCACTCCCGGCGGGCTCCACGCTGACCGACTGGCCCCTCGCCTACGAGGAGCTGGAGCCGTACTACGACAAGGTCGAGTTCCTGCACGGAGTCTCGGGCAAGGCGGGCAATCTCCGCGGTGCGATCGACGCGGCCGGGAACGTGTTCGAGGGACCGCGAGCTCGTGAGTACCCGCTGCCACCGCTGCGCCGCACGGGCTTCACCGAGTTCATGTCCGACGCCGCGAAGCGCCTCGGGTGGCACCCGTTCGCCGGGCCGGCGGCGATCCGCTCGCAGCCCTACCGGGGGCTCAACGCCTGCGAGTACCACGGCTTCTGCACCTGGGGCGGCTGCCACGTCGATGCGAAAGGCTCGACGAACCTGACGGCGATTCCCATGGCCGAGAAGACGAGGAACCTGAAGGTCGTCGAGGGTGCGCGCGCCATCGAGATCACCGTGGATCGCGACGGGCGGGCGAACGGCGTCCGGTACATGAAGGGCCGCAAGGTGCATTTCCAGGCGGCCAAGGCGGTTCTCGTTGCCGGCTACACGTACGAGAACACCCGGCTCCTGCTCCTGTCGAGGTCCTCGGCGTTTCCGGACGGGCTCTCGAACAACCACGGGCAGGTCGGCCGCCACTACCTCGCGCACGTGCGCGCGGGCGCGAACGGGGTCATCCCGGGCCGTCGCCTCAATCGCTTCTCCGGCACCGCGAGCCAGTGGACGGCCGTCGACGACTGGGACAGCGACTTCTTCGACCACTCGACCCTCGGGTTCACGGGCGGCGGGACGATGTCGGCCACGATGGAGGCCAAGCCCATCGGCGCGGCCCGCACGACGCCGCCGTCGATTCCCCGCTGGGGCTCGGCATGGAAGGCATGGCTGAAGGAGAACGCGATCTCCGTCGCGTCAGCGGCGACGCAGATCAACGTCGCGCCCTACGAGGACAACTTTCTCGACCTCGACCCGGGCGTGGAGGATCCGGACGGCTTCCCTGTCGTGCGGGTCACGAACGACTTGAAGGAGAACGAGCGCCGCGCCGCGCTGTTCGTCCAGGGCAAGTGCATGGACTGGCTCCGCGAAGCCGGCGCCTCGGAGGTCTGGCCGGTCGCGCCGAGCTCGCTGTCGGTGCAGACGCACGCCTACGGCGGAACGAGGATGGGGGACGACCCCGACGCCAACGTCACCGACCGGTGGTGCTTCTCGCACGAGGTGCCGAATCTGGGTGTCCTCGGCGCGTCGAACTTCCCCACGTCGGGCGGCCGCAACCCGACGGAGACGGTCATGGCCCTCGCCTGGCGAACGGCGGACCACCTCGTCGACGAGTGGGAGGCGATCACCGGCTAGCGGTTTACACGTCGTGCACGGACTGGACCGCCAGCGCGACTCCGACGGCGATCTCCGCAGCGCCTAGAAGCCGCCCGCCGGCGGCGAGCAGCGCGTCGGCGCGTGCTCCACGCCGAATCAAGGTCGTCAGGAGAACGAGCGCGAAGGCAACCACGAGCGCGCCGACGGCCAGGGCCACGTCGTCGTCGCCACCGGCGGTCAGGGTGAGCATGACCACGCCCGGAGTGAGGAGGAGCGGGAAGGCGACCGGGACGAGCGCCGCGCCGAGCCCGTGGAGCTCGGGCTCGCGGGCGGGTCGTGCGAGCACCAGGGCACGGGCACCCTCGAGCGCCAGCACGACGGCGGCCGCCAGCCGGAAGGTCTCCGGCGTGATGTCGAGCGCGTCGAGGACGGCGCCTCCGACCGCCGCGACGCCTCCGGCAACCGCCAGCGCGATGAGTGCTCCGAGAACGACCGCCTGACGCCGTTCCGGCAGCACGAGGCGCACGCGGCACGGGTTTGTGGACGCAACGAGCGCGACGAGCAGGAAGGCGAAGCTCACCTCGCCGACTCCGCATCCAGCACCTCGAGCGTTGCGAGCAATCCCGAGAGCGGATGGCGCTGGTGGTCCATCTGCGTGTAGCCGTCCTCCGTGAACCAGGCGCCGCGCGCGAGCAAGGGGCGCGGAGCGTTCTCCGCCTCGAAGGGGTCGATCTGGCGCTCGACCGCCCGCCCGGCCGTGCAGCGCAGGCGCGCCGAGAGGTTGTCCGTCAGGTCGGCGAGGCGAGGATCGGCGACGCTCAGGCGCCAGAGCGCCGCCAGGCCTTCGGTCACCGTCCCGAGGCCTGCGCCGGAGGCCGGCTCGCCGCGAAAGACGCGGTTGAGCCCGCCCTGGCCGCTTTGCGACTCGAGGCGGGAGTTGAGGCCGAGGATGCCCGCGAGCTCGCGCGCGTACGCGATCTCCGGCTCGCCCAGCCCGTCCGGCCCCAGCTCGGCGAGCGCGTAGGCCGACCAGTGGTCGGGGAACGTGAGGACATAGCCCTCGACGTCGTCGCGGCGGGTGGCCACATAGCGCGCGAGCCGCCGGGCGGGCTGCCCCCATCCTTCGCCCGGGACGAGCTTGTCGAGGAGCGCAAAGGTCCAGAGGGCCTGTCCGGTGCCGAACTTGGCGTATTCGTCGGGGACGGCCCGTTCGGTCTCCCGGCTCCAGCGCCCGAGGACGCTGCCGTCGGCCTGCTGCTGGGCGGCGAGAAAGTGAGCAAGCCCGCGGATCAGATCGTCCTCGCTCTCGTCCCCGGTGGCGAAGCGGCGCTGGACGAGAGCGATCGCCAGGAGCCCGCTCGCGCCGAGGCGCGCGTCCTGTCCGGGCTCGGCAAACGCCGTCCAGCCGCCATTTCGGAGCAGGTTCGCGTGCACGAACATGAGCCCGTGCTCGGCAGCTGCCAGGGCCTTCTCGTCGCCGGTCTCTTCGGCGAGCTGGTACAGGCCGAACATCACGCCGGCATGCCGCGTGATGTTGTAGTCCTGCGAGACGGCGTCGTCCTTGCGGTTGTACCCGTAGGTGTAGAGGCCTCCGGGCCGCACGCCGCGCTCGAGCCAGCCGGACGCCTCGGCGATCGCGCCGCGCGCGTTCGCGGGAGTAACGGCAGGGCAGACCTCGGCCGGCACGACCATGACGCGGAGCCCCAGGGCCCCGAGCGCGAGGACGGCGATGTAGATCAACAGGCGTCGCAACGCGAGGAGGCTACGCGACCGCCTGCTCGTGAAGGAAGCGGCAGTGCCCCCGGCAAGAATCGAACTTGCGCACGCGGTTTAGGAAACCGCTGCTCTATCCACTGAGCTACGGGGGCAGGCGGGCAAACGGTAGCGCAGCCCGCTGCGATCGACTATCAATGCGGGGGTCGAAACTGACCTGCCAGGTTTGATACAAACAGCAGGTCATTTTGCCTTTTCATCGAGGGGGAGACATGAAGCCAGGCAGGCTCGGGCGTCTCGTGGCTGCGGCCGCGGCGATGCTCTCTGTGGCGATCGTGGCGCCGGGTGTTGCGGAGGCGCAGACATCGCCTGTCATCTCGGGCGGCGTGACGCAGCCCGCCTTCGGGTACGCGGACGCGATCCGCGAGCGGCTGTGGATCACCGCGGACTTCGACAGCGACCTCAACGGCGTAGCCGACGAGATCGCCCTGGACATCATCCGGCCCGCCGCAAGCGCGACCGGCCTGAAGTCCCCGGTGATCATGGACGCGAGCCCGTATTACACCACGTTGTGCCGTGGGAACGAGGGCGAGTGCATCGCCGATATCGACGGCGACGGGCTCAACGATCGCTGGCCGCTGTTCTACGACAACTACTTCGTCCCGCGCGGGTACGCAGTGATGCTGCTGCACATGGTCGGCACCGGGTTCTCCACCGGCTGCCCCGTCACCGGCGGCACCCCCGACAACCGCAGCGCCGTGCTCGCGATCGACTGGCTCAACGGCCGGCGAACGGCGCACGACAAGGACGGGAACACCGTCAGCGCGGGCTGGCACAACGGCAAGTCGGGGATGATCGGCAAGTCCTACGACGGGACGCTGGCCAACGCGGCCGCCGCGGCGGGCGCCGACGGGCTTTCCACGATCGTCCCGATCAGCGCGATTTCCACCTGGTACAACTACACGCGTCAGGCGGGCCTCGGCCTCAGCGGCTGGTCGAACAACTACCCGTCGAGCCTCTCGAACACGGTCACGAACCCGGACCGGCGCGCAGGGTGCGCGGCGGTGCGCACGACCCTCAACGCGACCGACGGCGACGAAAACTACGACTTCACGCCGTTCTGGCTCGAGCGGGACTACTTCAAGGACATCGACAACGTCGACGCGAGCGTGCTCGTCGCCCACGGCCTGCAGGACGACAACGTCAAGGCCAACCAGTTCAGCGAGTGGTGGTACGAGCTCGCCGAGCGCGACGTCCCGCGCAAGCTCTACCTCGGCCGTGTCGGCCACGAGGATCCGTTCGACTTCCGACGCGACGTCTGGGTGAACACGCTCCACCGCTGGTTCGACCACTGGCTCTTCGACGTCCCCAACGGGATCATGAGCGAGCCAGCGGTGACGGTCGAGCGCGAAGGCGGCGACGTCTTCGAGGACTACGCAGACTGGCCGATCCCGGGTGCGGTGGACGACAAGCTCTACTTCCGCGCGACGCCGTCCGGGCCCGGCAGGCTCTCGCTGAGCCAGGACGCGGGCTCGCCGACGACGTCCTTCCTCGATCTGACGAACCAGAGCGAGAACACGATCATCTCGAACCCCGACACGGTCACCAACAACAAGCGGATGTTCCTGACGCAGCCGCTGACCGCTCCCTTCAAGTTCACGGGGACGCCGGTCATCAACCTGCGGGCGTCCGTCAACCGCGTCGGCACCTCGCTCGGCGCCGTGCTCGTGGACTACGGGCCCGGAACGCACGTGAGCCGCACCACCAGCGAAGGCGTCGTGAACGGCGCCGGGAGCACGTGCTACGGCGAGGCGAGCGCGACCGACGACGGGTGCTACATCAACACGGTCAAGGCCCTCACGAACGTGACGCAGTGGCGGGTCACGCGCGGCATCCACGACGCACGGAACCGCACCGACCTGACCACGCCGACCGATCTCGTCCCCGACCAGTTCTACGACTTCAGCTTCAAGCTGATGCCGGAGGACTACATCTTCCCGGCCGGGCACCGGATCGGCGTCGCCATCGTCGCCACCTACGGCGGCGTTGCGGTGAACAACACCAACCACGGGGCCACGGTCACGCTTGACCTGAAGCAGTCCAACATCGAGCTCCCCGTCGCCGGCGGCTACCTGGCCGCACTGGCGGCAGGGATCGCCGACGAGGTCGCGCCGGTGCTCACCGTGCCGGACGACATCGTCGTCTCGACGGAGGGGACCTCGACTCCGGTCTCGTGGACGGTCAGCGCGACCGACGACAACGACCCGAACCCGGTCACCGACTGCGATCCGGAGGCGGGCAGCGTGTTCCAGAAGGGCACGGTCACCACGGTCACCTGCACGGCGACCGACGCGGCCGGGAACGTGGCGACGGAGACGTTCACCGTCGCTGTGCTCTTCGACTGGAGCGGCTTCCTGGCGACGTTCCAGGATCCGCCGACGCTGAACGACGCAGGCTCGAACGCGGTGCAGACGTTCTGGTTCCGCCTTGGCGGCGACTTCGGCCTCGACGTTCTGGCCGCACCGCCGGCATCGCGGTTGGTCGACTGCACGACGCTGGCGCCGCTCGGCCCCTACGAGCCTGCGGCGACGCCGAGCTGGGACTCGTTCGGCTACCAGGCGTACACCGACCGCTACTACTTCCCGTGGAAGACCACGCGGGCCTACAGGAACACCTGCCGTGAGTTCACGCTCTCGCTCACGGACGGGACGACGCACTCCGCGTACCTGAGGTTCGTCACCTAGATCGCACCAAAGCTCGGGGGGAACGCGAGTCAGGGGGCCGGCCAGCCGGCCCCCTTCGCGTTCTCAGGCTCCGGTGACGCCCTCGCGGGGCTCCCAGCGGAAGCGCCGCACCGCGACGGCGAGCCCGAACAGGCCCCAGACCACCACGGCCGCGACGGCCGAGCCCGCGAAGTCCTCGCCGGTCTCGAACGTCGCCCGGATCATGTCCAGGAAGTACGTCAGCGGGAGCACCTCGGAGATCGCCTCGAGGAAGGCCGGCATCTCCTCGGTCGAGAAGAAGACGCCCGAGATGAACGCCATCGGCAGGTAGATGGCGTTGACGACCGCCGACGAGCCCTCGGCCGTGCGGACGATCGTCGTGACGGCGATTCCCAGGGCGGCGAACGCCGCCGCGCCCGTGAGGATCGCGAACGCGAAGTGGAACGGCCGCTCGGGCCAGTCCGCGTCGAGCAGGTACACCCCGAGCAGGAGCTGCGCCACGACCTGGAGCGCGATCACGAGCACGGTCGAGCCGATCACCGCGGCGAGGTAGTTCGCAGGGCTGAGCGGCGTCCCGCGCACGCGCTTGAGGAGGCCGGCTTCGCGCCGCACGACGAGCGTGATCGCCAGGCCCGCGAACGCGTTCGCGGCCACCCCGTAGCCGAGCAGGCCGATGAGGAGGAAGGTGGAGGCGTCCACGCCCTCGATCGGCTCGTCCCCGTAGACCGAGCCGATGAGGACGAGCAGCAGGACGGGGAAGAGGAAGCTGAAGAACGCGGCCTCACGGTTTCGCCAGAAGAGCTTCTGCTGCGCGCGCAGCTCGTGGAAGAAGAGCCTCACGCGTCGCCCTCCTCGCGGGTCAGCTCGAGGTAGACGTCCTCGAGCGTCCGGCGGTGCACCTCGAGCCCCTCGAGCTCGACGCCGTCGGCGAGCGCCTGCGCCGTCAGCTCGTGCAGGACGCGCGTCGGCTCCTCGGTGGCGATGACGGTGTCGCTTCCGTTGCGGCGGAAGCGGATCTCGACGGACGTGTGCCCGGAGAGGAGCTCCTGCGGCGAGCCGGTGCCGACGATCTCGCCCGAGCGCAGGATTGCCACGCGGTCCGCGAGACGCTGCGCCTCCTCCATGTAGTGCGTCGTCAGGAGGATGCTCTTGCCCAGCGAGCGGAGGTCGCGGATCGTGTCCCACGCCTGCCGGCGCGCCGCCGGGTCGAAACCGGTCGTGGGCTCGTCGAGGAAGACGAGCTCGGGGTCGCCGACGAGCGCGAGCGCGAGGTCGAGGCGGCGCAACTGACCGCCCGAGAGCGTCCGCACGCGGGCGCCGCGCTTCTCGGCGAGGCCGACGAGGTCGATCACCTCGTCCGGCTGCCGCGGCGCCGGGTAGTAGCCCGCGAAGAGCGCCACGATCTCCGTGACGGTCAGCAGGTGGTAGACCGCGGACGACTGGAGGACGATCCCGATGCGCGCGCGGAAGTCGCTGCCGGCGCGGCCTGGGTCGGCGTCGAGGACGCGCACGTCGCCGTCGTCTCGCCGGCGGTAGCCCTCCAGGATCTCGACCGTCGTCGTCTTGCCGGCGCCGTTGGGACCGAGCAGCGCGAAGACCTCGCCGGTCTCCACGTTGAAGGAGATGCCATGCAAGACCTCACGCTTGCCGTACGCCTTGCGCAGGCCCGAGACCGTGATTGCGCTCACGGCTGGCGAGGATATCGGTGGGCTGCCCCCGCCCGGTCAGGACGGCTGGGTCTCGCCCCGTGCCGTTGGGCGACGGCGTGCCGGCCACCAGGAGAGCTCGCCGAAGATCGAGACGAGCGCAGGGACGACCAGTGCGCGGATGACGAACGCGTCGAGGAGGACGCCGACCGTCATGGCGAAGGCGAATTCGTGGAACTGCCGCAGGGGGATGATGGCCAGCGTCGCGAAGCTGAGCGCGAGCGCCAGCCCTGCGACGGCGATCGTCCTCGAGGCACGGGGCGCGGCGATCGCGATCGCCTTCCGGACGCTCGTGGTCTCCGCCTCCTGCCAGATGCGGCCCACGAGGAAGACGTTGTAGTCCGACCCCAGTGAGACGAGCAAAACGGCCACCGCGAAGGGGACGTAGTACGTCAGCTCGTCATGGCCGAGCAGCGTCTGGAAGACGAACGTCGTGAGGCCGAGCGTCGCCGTGAAGGCGAGCGCGCTCGCGAGCAGGAGATACAGCGGCGCCACCAGCGCGCGGAGGAAGAGGACAAGGAGCAGGAAGTTGACGGCGAGCGCGGCGAGCGCGATGCGAGCGAGATCGCCGGTCAGCGTCCTGACGGTTTCCGCCGCGAGCGCGGTCTCGCCCGTGAAGCCCGCCGTCGCGTCCTCGAGCCCGTTCTCCTGGAGCATGCCCGGCATGTCGTCGCGCAGGCGTTCCAGCGTGTCGATCGCGGGCCCGCCGTGCGGCTCGTCCGTGAGGACGATGAGGAACCGGGCCGCCGGAGCGGTCTCGGAGACGACCAGGCTGGGGATCTCCCTGGCGATGCGATCGCCGGGCCCGACGACACCCGCGACTCCTGGCTCCTTCTCCAGCGCGCGCTCGACGCCGTTGAGCGCGTCGATGTCGGGCGGTCCCTGCTCCTGCTCGACCAGGAGCACCGTCGGAGCGAGGATCCCGGGCGCGAAGCCCTGCCCGGCGGCCTCGGCGGCCTGCCGTTCCTCGGCGTCCGCGGGGAGGCCGCGGATCGAGGTGAAGCCGAGCTCCATCTCCGAGAGCCCCTTGCCTGCGAGCGCGACCGCGCCGAGCGCGATCGCCAGGACGACGAGCGCGACCGGCTTCGAGGTGGCGAACTCGGCGAGGCTGTCCCGCCACGAACGGCGGTGCCGCTTTCCCTGATGCTCCTCCGCCGCCTCGACCTCCGACCGGTTGACCGAGGGCCAGAAGAGGGCGCGGCCGAAGATGCCGAGCAGCGCCGGGACGAGCGTGATGGAGACCGCCAGTCCGACGAGGACGGTGAGTGCCATCCCGGGGCCGAAGGCCCGGAAGAACTCGAGCCGGCCCGCGAGGAGGGCGGCGGCACCGCAGGCGACGATCAGGCCCGCGGTGACGACGATCGGGAGGTTGAGCGAGGTCGAATGAAGGGCCGCGTCGACCCGCGGCTCTCCCTCCTGGAGCCGGCGACGCATGCCCGCGAGGAAGAAGACCGTGTAGTCGGTCACGATCCCGAGCAGGAGCACGATCATGATCGGCTCCACGTCGCTGGGCATCGCCACGCCGACCTGCTCGCCCACCCACGGGGCGATCCGGATCGAGACGAGGTAGGCGACCGCGGCCGCGGCGAGCGTGACGAGCGGGGCCCCGAGCGCGCGGAAGTTCAGGCCCAGGATCCCGAAGACGATCAGCACCGTTGCGAGCGTGACCCAGGCGAGGTTGCTGTCGATCTCCTCCCACTCGGCGAGCCTGGCCGGGACGGTGCCGGTGACGCCGACGAGCGCGTCATCGGGCTGCCCGGCCTCGGTCGCGGCCCAAGTGTGCGCGAGGCTCGTCTCCTCGCCGATCGACGACTCGCCCTCGAAGAAAAGGAACGTGATCGCGCTCGTCCCGTCCTCGCGCGCGCCCGGGATCAGCCGCAGCGTGTTGACGAGCGGGAGCGCGAACGAGATGCCGTCGTTCTCCTGCTCGCGTGCCTCCAGCGCGCGCTCGCCGACCCGGGCCTGCGCCTCGGCGCTCAGCCCCTCGGGATCACGCTGGACGACCGCGGTTTGCGCGATGACGGGGACGTCGAAGAGCTCGGCGGAGCGTTGGCCCGTCTGCACCGACTCCGAGTCCTCGGGGACGAGGTCGGAGAGCCGGGAGCTCTCGGCCTCCTGGAGGCTCGGCAGGTAGAGGGTCGCGGCGACGGCGCCCACGATCCACGCGGCCACGACGAGCCAGCGCAGGCGCACGACGAGCTGAGCGAACACTCGACTCCCCACGGAGGAACAACGATCGGGCAGCCCGTTTGGATCCGCAGGGGTGGTCGGGCGGCTGATTTACTTGCGCCGTGGCGACCTACCGCTACGTCGTCGCGGACGTCTTCACCGACCGCCCGCTTGCCGGCAACCAGCTGGCCGTCTTCACGGACGCCCGCGAGATCCCGGAGGAGCAGCTCCAGCCGCTCGCGCGGGAGATCAACTTCTCGGAGACGATCTACGTGTACAAGCCCGAGGGCGAGGGCCATGCGCGCGTGCGGATCTTCACGCCGACCTCCGAGCTCGACTTCGCGGGGCACCCGGTGCTGGGGACGGCGTTCGTGCTCGGCGGCCCGCTCCAGCTGAGCGAGATCCGCCTCGAGACGGGCGCCGGCGTCGTACCGATCGTGCTCGAGCGCGACGACCAGGGTCGGATCGTGTTCGGCCGCATGTCGCAGCCGATCCCCAGGGTCGAGCCCTTCGACCGGGAGGCCGAGCTGCTGAAGGCCGTCGGCGTGGAGCGCTCGGAGCTGCCGGTCGAGCTCTACGACCTCGGGATCCGGCACGTGTACGTCGGCCTACCGAGCGAGGAGGCGGTCGCGGCGCTCGAGCCCGACCTGAACGTGCTCGTCCACCTGACGGGCATCGTCGGGGTCAACTGCTTTGCCGGCTCGGGGAAGCGCTGGAAGAACCGCATGTTCGCGCCGGCGGACGGCGTCGCCGAGGACCCGGCGACGGGCTCGGCGGCCGGCCCGCTGGCGGTGCACCTCGCCCGCCACGGCCGCATCCCGTTCGGCGAGGAGATCGAGATCAGCCAGGGCGTCGAGGTGGGTCGCCCAAGCACGCTCTACGCCCGCGCGCACGGCACGCCGGATCAGATCGAGAAGGTCGAGTGCGGCGGCTCGGCGGTCATCGTCGCCCGCGGCGAGTTCAGCTTCTGACCTGTCCATAGGTGACACGCCCTGGGGTCTGACCCCGGGTCATGTCCCATCCGGCCTGCGATCTCGGCCGTTCCCCGTCCGATCCGGGCGGCTTTCGCCGTCCAGCAGGGTCGTGTCCCGGGGTCAGACCCTCGGCCGTGGCCCAGGAGGACACGGCTAGCCCCAGGCCACGTCTCTGATCTCCGGGAGCTCGGCCGCCAGGACGCGCCAGAAGCGGCCGCCGTCGCCCGAGACGTGGAGGCGGTTGCGGGAGCCGTAGAGAACGTGGTCCGGGTTCTCGCCGAGGGCGACTGCGCGGCCCGGTGGGAGGCCCGCGCCGCGCTCGGTCCACGTTTGCCCACCGTCGTGGGAGACGAGAAGGGGTGGCCGCCGGTCGACGAGCACGATGATCGTCGAGCCCACGGCGTCCACGTCGAGGACGCGCCCGGCCGCCCACGACGGCGCGAGGTCGAGTGGGCGCTCGCGCTCGACGGCGGCTCCGGGCTGGTGCCCGGCGAGCATGTCCTCCTCCGCGGTGGCGCCGACCTCGACGAGGTACGTGCCGTCGTCGCAGCCGGCCAGGACGATCAGCGGCGCCACTTGCCGAGCATGGCGCTCACGGCGCCGTTGGCCAGCCGCGCCGCGGACACGGGCGAGTGCCTCCGTCGGCGGTAGGCGAGGTAGGAGGTCGTCCACGAGTCGCCCGCGCCGGTCGGGTCGATGCCCTCGAGCGGGATGGTGGGCACGTGCTCGGCGAGCCCGTCGGCGAAGACGACCGCGCCCGTCGGCCCGAGCGTGACCACGACCTCCCTGACCCCGAGCGACCTGAGGTCGGCCTCGTCGAGCTCGAGCCCGAGCGCCTCCAGCTCGTCGTGGGCCAGCTTGAGGATGCTCACGTGCTCGAGCACCTCCGGGTCGTAGTCCGCGTCGAGGACGAGCTCCCCGACCTGCGCCCGCCGGACGAGCCCCTGCCCGTCGAGCGAGATCACGTGGGCGCGGGCGAGCGCCGCGAGCGTCTCGGCCGGGAAGTCGTCCCGCGTGAGGGCGCCGGCGTGCACCCAGTCGGCGTTGGCGAGCGCCCGTGACAACCAGGCGCTCACGTCCTGCGGGGTGAACGGCTCGCCGAGCTGGTCGATCTCCATGTGGCGCGAGTTGCCGTCGTTCTCGATACGGAAGCCGATCGTCTGCTCGGCATGCTGCGCGACGACCGGAACGCCGAGCGCGCTCAGCCTCGCGCGGTCCTCGTCGGCGACCTTGGTGGCCAGCACGGCCGGGCCTCCGAGCAGGCGCAGCGCACGCGCGGCGTACACGGGCACGCCGCCGAGGCGGGGAATACCGCCGTCAACGCGATCCAGCGAGACGAGCCCGACGACGCCCAAGTGGCGCATGCGCGGAGCGTACGCCTGCATACAGGGCGAAGGCGAGCGCGAATGCGGGCAGCGACGCCCCGATCGTGACCTCGCCGGCGCCCGGGATCCGCGCGACCTGATCGACCCACCACGCCGGGCCGATCGGGTGAATCCACTGGAAGAGCGCGAATCCCGCCGCCCAGGCCGCTATGCCGCTCCAGCGCACGTCGACCGGTCGTCCCGGGCCGAGCAGGAAGTCGGCGGCGAGCACGCCGAAGAGCGGGACGAAGAAGGAGCCGAGCAGAAGCAGGAACGTCTCGTAGGCGAGGATGTCGACGACGCCCGCGCCCAGGGTTGCGACGCCGGCGACGAGGACGACAAGTAGGCGCTGCGAGGCCCACGGGACGAGGTTCTGGATCGAGACGGCGGCCGAGTAGACGTTCGCGAACGGCTCGTCGGCCTCGTCCACGGTCAGCGCGAGGAGCGCGAACGCGCTGGCGGCGCCGCCCGCGGCGATCGCCGTGAAGATCGCGCTCGGCTCGGCGAGGCCGCGGGAAAGCGCCAGCAGCACGCCGAGCGCGTACAGGAGGACGAGCGGGACGAAGTAGCCGGCCGCCGTCCCCCAGAAGGCCGCGCGCCGGCTGCGCGAGAAGCGCGTGTAGTCGGCGGCGAGCGGGAGCCACGACGCCGCCATGGCGATCGTGAGGTCGACGCCCTGCCAGAACGTGATCCCGCCCTCGCCGGAGGCCGACCAGAGCCCGCCGACATCCGCTCCGTCCAGCGCCCACCACACGAGGTAGGCGAGCGAAGCGGCGACCGCCCAGACGGCGAACCGCCGCACGTACCGGCGCACGAACGAGATCGGGCCGGCGAGCGCGAGCCAGGCGGTCAGCGCGCCGAAGGCGAGCACCCAGGCCCAGCGCGCCTCGAAGCCGAAGAGCTGGTCGGTGAGCGCGCTCGCCGCGAGCGACATGACGTAGAGCTCGAAGACCGCCCAACCGAGGTTCTGGGCCACGTTGAGGCCCGTCGGCGCGTAGGACCCCCGGCGGCCGAGCGGGTCGCGCATCAGCACCATCCCGGGCACCCGGCGCTCGAAGCCGATCAGGCCGGCCAGGCCGAGCAGTGCCGTTCCCAGCACGGCCCCGACAACCGTGGCGAGGAGCGCGCGCTGCAGCCCGAGCCCTGCCAGGAACGTCCCGGTGAAGAGGACGAGCAGGCTGACGCCGAGGTTGCCCCACAAGAGCCCGACGTCCAGGAGCGAGAGCGTGCGCAGCCGGTCGGGGACGGGTGTGATCCCCCACGAGCGCTCGGACGGTTCCATCCTGCCTCCCTTCGCCGGCATTACCCGGAGCAGGTTCGGCGGGTCGGGGCTCTCAAGCCCCCTCTCAGCCGCTAGGAAGCGGCTCCCCGGTCTCTACGCGGCGATCTTACCGACTAGGCGCTCGATCCCCTCGACGGCACCGACGAGGGCGCTCTCGTCGAAGAGATAGGGGACGGCGTTGGAGATCTCGTGCGCGGGCCCGTCGAGCGAATCGGACCCGGAGGCGCCGTTGAGCGCGTAGCGGACGGGGATCTCGTGGCAGACGACGAGGACGGCGCCGTGCGTCGACTCGAGCAGCGCACGGAACGCGGCGGCGTAGCGGCGCGCCGCGTCGTCGAGGCTCTCGCCGCCCGGGAACGGCTCGCTGCGCTCGTGGCCGTGCTTCCACGCGCGGTACGTCTCGAGCGGCTCGCCCTCCAGGTCGCCGATGTCGATGTCGTCGAGGAGCGGCTCCACGACCAGCGGCACGTCCACGCGCTCGCCGAGGGCGATCTCGGCCGTTTCGCGCGTGCGCGGGAAGCGCGTGTGCACGCAGGCGTCGAGCGTGATGTTCGCGACCTGCTCGGCCAGGCGGCGGGCCTCCTCCTGGCCCCGGTCGGTGAGCGGCACCTCGCGCGTGGGGTCGCCGTTCACGCGGCGCTCGACGTTCAGCACCGACTCCCCGTGCCTGGCGAGGACGAAGAGCCGCACGACTAGACGACGAAGCGCTCTTCGCGGCCCGCGCCGCTCGCGAAGCGCTCCAGCGAGAGCGGGGAGAGGTCGAGAGTCGGCTCCGCGCCGATGATGAGCTCGGCCAGGTGCTCGCCGACCGCCGGCGCCTGCTGGAAGCCGTGCCCTGAGAAGCCGGTGGCGTAGAGGAAGCGCCGCGGTTGCGTCGCCTCGCCCACGATCGCGTTGTGGTCGGGGCTCATCTCGTAGTACCCCCACCAGGACGACTGGATGGGAAGCTCGGCGAGCACGGGAAGCCTCCGCGTCCCGTGGCTGGCCACCCCTTCGATCGTGGGCTCGCGGCCGCCGAAGACGAGCCCCTGGCCCTCGCGGTGGAAGTAGAAGCCGGTCGAGAAGTCGATCGTGAACGGGAACCGCTCGGGGAGGTCGCCGTCCTCGGGCGTGAAGTGCATCCAGCGGGCCTCGCCGCGCACGGGGATGTCCAGGCCGGCGAGGTTGCCCACGTCCCGCGACCACACGCCTGCCGTGCAGATGACCGTGTCCGTGCGGATGCGGCCGGCCGAGGTCTCGACGCTGACGATCTTGTCGCCGAGCACTGCGATCCGCTCGAGCGACGTCGCCTGCATGATCCGGACGCCCTGGGTGGCCGCGACGCCGGCGTATGCCTGGACGACGTCCTCGGGCGTCGCGTGGCCGTCGAGCGGGCAGAAGCTCGCCGCGACGATGTCGGAGATCTCGAGGCCCGGCACCATCTCGGCAGCCTGCTGGGGCGAGATGAGCTGCGAGGGCACGCCGAGCGTCTGCTGGAGCGCCAAGGCCTGCTGGAAGAGCTCGACGTCCGACTCGCGGTCGAGCAGGAAGAGGTAGCCGTCGCGCTTGTAGCCGATCCCGCTCACGCGCTCCAGCGCCTGCAGCTCGGCCATGGAGCGCAGCGCGATCCTGACGTTCAGCTCGTCCGCGAACTGCGCGCGGATGCCGCCCGCGGACTTGCTCGTCGACCCGCTCGCCAGCGACTCCTTCTCCAGGAGCACGACGTCGGTGACCCCGTGCTTGGCGAGGTGGTAGGCGACGCTCGTCCCCATGGCGCCGCCGCCCACGATCACGACGTCTGCAGACTCTGGCATCCGCACGAGGCTATCTCGTCATGCGGCTGCGCGGGGCCTCTCCGGCCGCGCATCTGCGAGGATTCCTTCGTGAACGAGGCCACTGCTTCCGAGCCGTTCGGGCTGACGCCCGAGCAGCGCGAGATCCGGGACGTCTGCCGGGAATTCGCCGATCGCGAGATCCGGCCGATCTCGGCCGCGGTCGACGAGGCGGACGTCGAGACGCCCTGGGAGGTCTGGTACAAGGCCGCCGCGCTCGGCCTCACCTCGTTCATGCTCCCCGAGGAGGTCGGCGGCGGCGGGATGACCGACTGCCTGACCGGCTGCATCGTTCAGGAGGAGCTGTGCTGCGGCTGCGCCGGGATCGGCAACCTCATCACCTCCGGCGGTTTCTTCGCCGAGCCCATTGTCGAGCTCGGGAGCGAGGAACAGCAGCGCCGCTGGCTCGAGCCGATCGCCGGCGATCGCCCGCCGCTGACCGCGCTCTGCACGACCGAGCCGGGGTCGGGCTCCGACGCCGCGTCGATCACGACCACGGCCACGAGGGACGGGGACGGCTACCGCCTCCGCGGCCAGAAGACCTGGATCTCGAACGGCGGCCTCGCCGAGTTCTACGTCGTCTTCGCCACCGTCGAGCCGGGCTCGCGCTCGCGGGGCATCACCGCCTTCGTGGTCGAGAAGGGCGACCCCGGGATCACGTTCGGCGAGCCGATGCGGAAGATGGGCCAGCGCGCGATCGTGAACACGGAGATGTTCCTCGAGGACGCGGAGCTGCCCGAGGACAGGCGGCTCGGGGACGAGGGGCAGGGCTTCTACGGGCTCATGCGCACGTTCGACCGCTCGCGGATCACGCTCGGCGCCTCGGCGACGGGGATCGCTCGGGCGGCCCTCGAGTACTCGGTCGAGTACGCAAAGTCGCGCGAGCAGTTCGGGAAGCCGATCGCGGAGCACCAGGCCGTCGCCTTCCGCCTCGCGGACATGGCGACGAGGGTCGATGCCGCGCGCCTGCTCGTGCACCGCGCCGCGCGCAAGATCGACGCGGGCGAGAGCGTGCCGATGGAGGCCGCGATGGCGAAGCTCTACGCCTCCGAGACGGCCATGTGGTGCACGTGGGCCGCCGTGCAGACGCTCGGCGGCTGGGGCTACTCGCGCGAGTACCCGGTAGAGAAGTGGATGCGCGACGCCAAGCTCGAGGAGATCGAGGAAGGCACGTCCGACATCCAGCGGCTGATCATCTCGCGGAACCTGTTGAAGTGACGCGGGATCTGTCGGCCCTCTTCGACCCTCGCTCGGTCGCCGTCGTCGGTGCCTCGAACGTCCCCGGGAAATGGGGGTTCTGGCTCGCACGGGGTGCCATCAAGGGTGAGGACCGCCGCTCGGTCTTCCTCGTCAACCGCAAGGGCGGCGAGATCCTGGGCCGCCAGGCGCACACGTCCGTCTCGGATCTCCCCGAGCCGCCGGAGCTCGTCGTCATCACCGTGCCCGCCGCCGGCGTCGAAGAGGCTGTCGACGACTCGCTCGAGGCAGGCGCCAAGGGCATCGTCCTTATCAGCGCCGGGCTGGGTGAGATGGGCGAAGAGGGAGCCGCGCGCGAGCGCGCGATCGTCGAGCGCGTGCGAGCCGCGGGCGCCGTCCTCATCGGCCCCAACTGCCTCGGCATCCACGACTCGGGCGCGCAGCTCGAGCTCTGCTCGGAGGAGCTCGAGTCGGGCTCGATCGGGCTCATCTCGCAGAGCGGCAACCTCGCGCTCGAGATCGGGATGGTCGGCGCCGAGTTCGGGCTCGGGTTCTCCCGCTTCGTCTCCCTCGGGAACCAGGCGGACGTGCAGGCCGCCGAGCTGATCGCATCCTTTGCCGAGCACGAGCCGACGCAGCTGATCGCGGTGTACCTGGAGGACTTCCGCGACGGGCGCGAGTTCGCGCGCGCCGGCAAGGCGGCGGTCGAGGCGGGAACGCCGGTCGTGCTCCTTGCCGGAGGCGCGACCGAGGCCAGCGCCCGGGCGGCGCGTTCGCATACGGGCGCGCTGGCCAGCGACCTGGCGTCGATCCGCGCGGCCTGCCTCGGCGCCGGGATCGAGCTCGTCACGTCGCCCAAGGAGGTCGTCGACGTGGCCATGGGGCTGCTCTCCCACCGTCGGCCGAAGGGCCGGCGCATCGGCATGGCCGCGGACGGCGGCGGGCACACCGTCGTCGCCTCCGACCTGGTCATCATGGAGGGCCTCGAGCTCCCCGAGCTCTCGGACGCGACGCAGGCCGAGCTCGCGGCGGCGCTGCCGCCGACCGCGACCCTCGTCAACCCCGTCGACTTCGCGGGCGGAGGCGAGCAGGACATCAGGAGCTTCGAGCGCGTCATCGGCTCGCTCCTGCGCTCCGGCGAGGTCGACACGGTGATCCTCACGGGCTACTTCGGCGGCTACTCGCAGTACTCGGACGAGTTCGAGGAGAACGAGAAGGCGTCGGCTGTCGGCATGGCGCGGGCGGCGGACGAGACCGGCGTGCCGTTCCTCGCGCACACGATGTACTGGCGCTCCGGGCCGGCGCAGGCGCTGCGCGACAACGGCGTCCCCGTCTACCGGGATGTCGAGGCCGCCGTCGGCGTAGCCTCCCGCCTCGCGCGCCGGACGCCGGAGGCACTCCGCGAGGTGCCCGGCTTGCCGGAGCCCGCCGCGCCTCTCGACGGCGAGCAGGACTACTACGCGTCACGCGAGGCCCTGTCCGCCGCAGGCATCCCCTTCGCCGCCGCCCGACGCGTGGCTGACGCCGAGGAAGCCGTCGCCGTCGCGGCGGAGATCGGCTACCCGGTCGTGCTCAAGGCGCTCGGCGAGCTGCACAAGTCCGACTCGGGCGGCGTCGCTGTCGGGCTCCGCGATCCGCGCGAGCTCAACGAGGCGCTCGAGCGGATGCATGCGGCGCTCGACCCGCCCTCGTACTCGGTCGAGGAAATGGCGCCGCTCTCCAAGGGGCTCGAGCTGATCGTCGGCGCCAAGCGGGACCCGCGCTTCGGGCCGGTGCTGCTCGTCGGCGCGGGCGGGCTCTACGCGGAGATCGTCAAGGACGTGGCGGTCGCACTCGCTCCGGTCACCGAGGCCGCAGCGGAGGCCCTCCTTCGCTCGCTGCGCGTGGCGCCGCTCCTCCAGGGGGCGCGCGGCCGGCCCGCGGTTGACGTCGGCGCTGCCGCTGCTGCCGCCGCCGCGCTCTCGCGCGTCGCCGCCGAGCACCCTGAGATCGCCGAGATCGAGATCAACCCGCTCCTCGCCACGCCGGACGGCGCGCTGGGCCTCGACGCACGTATCGTCCTGGGCTGATGCTCCCCGAGGGCACATTCGAGGGCAAGGCCGCCATCGTCACCGGCGGCGGGACAGGGCTCGGCCGTGCCATCGCGCTCGAGCTCTCGCGCCTCGGCGCAGCGGTGGCCGTCGCGGGCCGCAGGCCTGAGCCGCTGGAGGAGACGCTCGCGCTCGTGACCGGCTCCGGCGGGCGTGGGCTCGCCGTTCCGACGGACGTGCGCGACCCCGATGCGGTCGACAATCTGGTCGCCTCGACGGCTGCCGAGCTCGGACGCGTGGACGTCCTCGTGAACAACGCGGCCGGGAACTTCGTCGTCAAGGCGGAGGAGCTCTCCCCGAACGGCTGGCGCGCGGTCGTCTCCATCGTGCTCGACGGCGGCTTCCTCTGCTCGCGCGCAGCGGGCAAGCAGATGATCGAGCAGGGCGACGGCGGCGCCATTCTCAGTGTGATCGCGAGCTACGCCTGGACGGGCGGGCCGGGCACGATCCACTCGGCAGCCGCCAAGGCTGGGCTCGTGGCGATGACGAAGACGCTTGCGGTGGAATGGGCCCCCCATGGGATCCGCGCCAACTGCATTTGCCCCGGCCCGACGGACACGGCGGGCGCCGGGTCGGCGCTGTGGCCGACGGAGGAGGATCGAGCCCGCGTGGCTGCCACGGTCCCGCTCGGCCGCCTGGCAACCCCGCACGAGGTCGCCCTCTGGGCCACCGCGCTCTGCTCCGACTACGCGGGCTACATCACCGGCGAGACGCTGACGATCGACGGCGGCCACTGGCTCGAGCAGGAGAGCTACATGCCCGCGCTGCAGCCGCGCGATTAGCGCAAGTAGGCCTCGACGCCGCGCTTGAGGAGGCCGCGCGAGACGATGAGGCGCTGGATCTCGCTCGTGCCCTCCCAGATGCGGTCGACCCGCACCTCGCGGTAGAAGCGCGCCACCGGGTTCTCCAGCATGTAGCCGCGGCCGCCGAGGACCTGGAGGGCGCGGTCGACGATGCGTCCCGCCGCCTCGGACGCGTAGAGCTTGGCCATCGCGACCTTGCCGTGGACGACCTTGCGGTCAGGCTCGGAGTCGAACGCGCTCGCGGCGTGGTACGTGAGGAGCCGGGCGGCCAGCAGCTCCGTCAGCGAGTCGGCGAGCTGGAAGGAGACGCCCTGGTGCTCGGCGATCTTGGCGCCGAAGGCCTCGCGGTCGAGGGCATACTCGCGCGCCAGCTCGAGCGAGCGCTGGGCCGCGCCGCAGCAGCGCGCGGCAATGAAGAGGCGCTCGACGAGGAACCACTCGCGCGCCCCCTCGCCGCCTCCCTCGGGGACGCGATTCGCCTCGGGGACGCGGCAGTCGCGCAGCACGATCTCCGGGTGGTGGTCGAGGTAGGGGTCGTGCAGGAACCCGGGGGTGCGTGCGATCTCGAGGCCCTCCCGGTCGGGCTCGACGAAGAAGAGCACCTGCTCGCCGTCGGCGACCGCCAGCACGAGATAGAAGCCGGCGTCGCCCTCGCTCGTCACGAACCACTTCTCACCGTTCAGGACCCAGTCGTCGCCTTCCCGGACGGCGGTCGCCTCGAGCGCGCTGACGTCGGAGCCGGCGCCGGGCTCGGTCACTGCCCACGCCTCGCGGTACTTGCCCTCGAGGACGGGCCGGACGAAGCGCTCCCGCTGCTCGGGCGTGGCGATGTCCCAGAGCTCGGCGGGGCCGCGGTCGACGACGGCGAAGCCGAGGCCGTTCGTGGCCTTGCCGGACTCCTCCTCGAGCGCCACCTGGCCGAGCATCGAGAGCCCCTTGCCGCCGGCCTCCTCGGGCATGTTCAGCATGCCGAAGCCCTCGGCCCAGGACTTCCGGCGCAGCTCCTGCGCCCATTCCTGGTCGATGCGGCCCGCCTCGGCGACCCGCTGCTCGAGCGGGTAGACCTCGCGCTCCAGGAAGGTGAAAACGCGCTCCTTGAGCTCGCGGACGTCCGCGGGCAGCTCGGGAACCGTCGGGATCATCCGCGGATCTTAGTGACCTGGAGATCTCTGGCAGCGAGGGTACCTTCGAGGATCGCCTCCTCCGCGCTGCGCGGGCTGAGGCAGTCGCCGACCTCCTTCACGGGCAGTCCGCGGGCCGCCAGCTCCTCACCGAGCCCGCGCTCCGGCACGCGGCCGAGGGCGAGAACGAGCAGGTCTGCGGGCAGCGTGGTCTCAAGATCGGGCGCGAAGAGGTTGGCGAAGCGGACGGCGCCGGATTCGGCCGCGAGCAGGTCGAGGTGGTGGAGGATCTCGACGCGGGCGCGGTACAGGCGCTGCGCGTAGAGGTTGCGCTGGTACTGGTGGAGCGTCTCGCCGAGCGTGGCCGAGCCGACCGCGAGCGCGACCTCGTTGCCGGCGCGCGCAAGCAGCTCGGCGCTCGCGAGTCCGGACGCGTCGCCGCCCCAGTCGGCCACGACCACCTTGCGGCCGGTGGGGAGCGGGCCGGCGAGCACGTCCCAGGACTGGATCGCGGTGACGCCCTCCAGCGGCACGTCGGGGACGAACGGCCGGGCGCCGGTGGCGACGACGACCAGGTCGGGCTCGAGCGCGGCGACCGCGTCGGGATCGGCCTCGGTCCCGAGCCGCAGATCAACTTCGCCCGCGGCGAGCAGACGCTCGTAGTTCCGCGCGAGCGAGAGCGCCGGCTCCTCGTGCATCGGCGCGGATCCGGCGAGGGCGAACTGGCCTCCGATCCGCTCCGCGCGCTCCAGAAGGACGACCTCGTGCCCGGCGGCGCCCGCCTCGGCCGCTGCGGCGAGCCCGCCCGGCCCGGCGCCGACGACGACGACCCGGTGCCGCTCGGCGGCCTGCCCGGGCCGGGGCAGCGTTCGCTCGCGCCCGGTACGCGGGTTCTGGGTGCACGCGATCGGGGTCCCCGCGTGGTAGTGCGCGATGCAGGCGTTGCAGCCGATGCAGCGCAGGATCTCGTCGACGTCGCCCTCGGCCGCCTTGCGCGGAAGGTCGGGATCGGTGATCAGCGCCCGGGTCATCCCGACGGCCTCGAACGCGCCGCCCGCGACGAGCCGGTCGGCGCTGACCGGGTCGACGATCCGCGACGTCCCGACGAGCGGCGGGCCGACACGGAAGCCCGCGTAGTCGCCGATCGCGTTCTCGGGGAACGGAGGCGGCGGGACGATGCCCATCGCGCCGAGGTAGGTGGACGATTCGCCGAGCGCGACGCTGAGGTAGTCCACGCGATCGACGAGCTCGCCGACGACCTCCCTGGCCGCCTCGGAGTCCGCGCTCAGGCGCACGCCGAGCGCCAGGCCGGGCGCCGCAGCCCGCACGGCGTCGAGCACCGCGAGGAGGAAGTGCGCCGGCTCGGCCCACTCGTCGTCCCGGCGGTTCAGGCCCGGCGTGAAGAACTGCGCCGCCAGATAGTTGTGCGCGGCCGAGATCTCGATCCCGTCGAGCCCGGCCTCGGCCATCGTCGCCGCCGAGCGCCCGTAGCCTTCGATGAACGCCTCGATGTCGGCCGCGGTGGCGGCCCGCGGCTCGACGTGGAAGCGGCGGCTCGGCACCGCGGAGGCGGAGATCGCCGGTGTGCGCGGGGGGCTCGCGATCTGCTCACGCCCGCCGTGGAAGAGCTGGACGAAGAGTCGCGCCCCATGCGGGCGCACTGCGTCGACGAGGCGGGCGAAACCTGCGGCCGAGTCCTCCCGGTAGCCGGCGAGCGTGTGCGGCGTGAGAAGCCCGGACGGGTCGACGGCAGTCGCCTCGAGGACGATCAGCCCGACGCCGCCCCGCGCCCGCGCCTCGTGGTAGGCGAGGAAGTCGTCCGTCGGGAGGTGGTCGTGGACGAGCGTCGTCTGGTGCGCCGTCGAGACGATCCGGTTCCGCAGCTCGACCGGCCCGATCTGGAGCGGGCTGAGGAGCGCGTCAAGCACGTTCGAGCACGGCGCGCTCGTCGTCCGTGAGCGGCCGCGGGCGGTGGTGCTCGTCGCAGGCGACGAGCACGGCCTTCGCCTCTGCGGCCAACTCCCTGCTCTCGCTGACCACGAGCTCCTCGACGGTGCGGACGCTCGACGTCCCCAGCGAGTCCAGCCGGATGCGCGCGACCACGCGATCGTCCTTCTGGGTGAGCTCGCGCCGGTAGTCGACCTCCACGCGTGCCACGACGTAACCGAGCGCGTCGTCACCGACCGCGGTCATCAGCCACTCGTCCCGAACCTCCTCGAGATAGGTGAGGAAAACCGCGTGGTTGACGTGCCCGTACGGGTCGAGGTCGCGCCACCGGATCTCGATCTCCTTCTCGTGCACGGTTGCCCCCGGGCCGGGGGCGGTGATAGTAACCCCAGCCGTGGCAACCCGAGCCGAGACGCGCGTTGTCGTGGGCGACGACGGCTATGACCCCGAGCAGGTTCGCTCACTCCTGGACGGCACCGGCGTGACCGTCGCCGAGGCACGCGAGCCCTGGAGCGGCGACGACGTCGTCGGGCTGCTGGTCGGGACGGAGACGGAGGTGCGCTCCTCCGACCTCGACCGGCTACCGGCGCTCCGGGTCGTGGCAACCTGCAGCGTGGGCTTCGACCACGTCGACCACGAGGAGGCCGCGCGGCGCGGGATCTGGGTCTGCAGCGTGCCGGACTACTGCATCGAGGAAGTCGCCGACCACGCGCTCGCGCTCGTCCTCTCGTTGCTGCGCGGGGTCGTCGTGCTGGACCGCGAGGTGCGTGCGGGCGGCTGGGACTGGAAGGCGGCGGGCGAGCTGCGCCGGATTCGCGGGTCGCGCCTCGGCGTCGTCGGCCTCGGCCGCACCGGACATGCGCTGGTGGAGCGCGCTTCGGCGGTCGGCTTCGAGGTGTGGGGCAGCGACCCGGCGCTGACGGACGAGCAGATCGCCGCGACGGGCGCGCGCCCCGCGACCCTCCACGACCTGCTCGCGGCCTGCCATGCGGTCTCGCTCCACGTCGCCCTGACGCCGGAGACCGACGGGCTCCTGGGCGCCGACGAGCTCGCGCTCATGCCCGACGGCGCCGTGCTCGTCGACACGGCGCGGCCGCAGCTCGTCGACCTCGACGCGCTGCGCGCGGAGCTCGAGAGCGGCCGGCTGGGCGGCGCGGCGCTCGACGTCATCCCCGTCGAGCCGCCCACGGCCGAGCATCCTGCGCCCGTCTGGCCGCGCCTCGTCGTCACGCCGCACGTGGCCTGGTACAGCGCCGAGGCCGACGAGGCCTGCCACACGCGCCCGGTGCTCTCCGTGCGCGCCGTGCTCGAGGGCCGTGTGCCCGACGGAGCCGTGAACAGCCCGTGATCGCGCTCGTCACCGGCGGAGGGACGGGCATCGGGCGCGCGACCGCGCTCGAGCTGGCGCGCTCGGGCGCCTCGGTCGTCATCTGCGGGCGCCGCCCGGAGCCGCTCGAGGAGGCTCGCGCAGCGGTGGAGGAGCTCGGCGCCGAGTGCCTGGCGCTCCAGATCGACGTGCGCGAGCAGGATCAGGTGGCCGCGCTCGTGGACGCCTCGCTCGAGCGCTTCGGGCGCGTCGACGTGCTCGTCAACAACGCGGGGGGCCAGTTCATCGCGCCCGCCGAGGAGATCTCCGCGAACGGCTGGCGCGCCGTCCACCGGCTGGCCGTGGACGCCGCCTGGGACGTGACGCGAACCGTGGCGACGCGCTCGATGATCCCGAACCGCAGCGGCGTCGTCGTCTTCGTCGGCTTCAGCCCGCGCCGCGGGATTCCCGGCTTCGCGCACGCCGCGGCGGCGCGCGCGGCGGTCGAGAACCTTGCCTCCGGGCTCGCGGGCGAATGGAGCCGCTTCGGGATCCGCACCGTGTGCGTCTCGCCCGGGACGATCCTCACCGAGGGCCTCGAGGGCTACGGCGCCGAGCAGATCGCGGCCTGGGAGAGGTCGATCCCCGCCGGTCGCCTGGGCACTCCCGAGGAGGTCGCCACCGTCATCGCCTTCCTCGCCTCGCCCGCCGCGTCCTACGTGACGGGGACGACGATCGTCGTCGACGGCGGCGCCGACGCCTGGGGCCACGCCGAGCCGCCCCCGCCGCCTGAGTAGATTTAGGAGATGGGCACCGTCTCCCGCCTCTCCATCGCCCCCGTGAAGGGGCTCGCGCAGCACCACCCCGACGAGATCCTCATCGAGCGTGGCGGCGTGCCCGGAAACCGCCAGTTCCTGCTGCTGGACGAGCGGAACCGGCTCTTCAGCGGGATCCGCCACGGTCGAATGGTGGCCATCGTGGCCGAGTACCGGCGCGACCCCGACCGTCTCTCGCTCCGCTTCCCCGACGGCGCGGTCGTCGAGGACGAGGTCAGGCTGGGCGACGCGCACGTGGTCGACCTGTGGCACACGGACCGTCCGGCGCATATCGTCGACGGGCCGTTCGCGGATGCGCTCTCCGAGTACGTGGGCAAGCCGCTGCGCCTCTTTCGCGTGGACGCCGAGGGCGGCGCCTGGGACGAGCACGTCGTCTCGCTGCTCTCGGAGGCGTCGCTGGAGGAGCTCGAGCGCCGGTCGGGCCATGACGGGCCGGTCGACGGCCGGCGCTTCCGCATGCTCGTTACCGTCGCGGGCGTCGACCCGCACGAGGAGGACGAGTGGATCGGCCGCCGCGTCCGGCTCGGGGAGGCGCTCGTCACCGTCGCCGAGACATGTGTCCGCTGCGCGACGACGACCCAGAATCCGGAGAACGGTGCGCGCGACTTCGACACGCTCCGGCTGATCCCGGCGTACCGCGGCTTCGCGGACGGGAAGCACGTCGAGTTCGGCGTCTACGCGGACGTCGAGGAGCCGGGCCGCGTCAGGGTCGGCGACCCCGTCGAGCCGGTCTAGCTCTCGCGCTTGCGTTCGCCGAACGACTGGCCCGCTTCCCGGGCGTCGTCCGTCTGCGCGAGGGCGGCGTAGGCCAGGCGCTCGATGAGGACGCCCGCGGCCCGTCCCGACTCGGCGATCGCGTCCGCGGCCTGCTTCGCGGCCGAGACGGCCAGCGGCGGGAGCGCTGCCACCTGGGCGGCGAGCTCGAGCGCACGCGGGAGCGCCTGCCCGGCAGAGACGACCTCGGTGGCCACTCCCAGGCGGATGGCCTCCGCGGCGTCGAGGCGCGGCTTCAGGAGCATGAGCTCCTTCGCGCGTGCCGGGCCGAGCGCCCTCACCAGGCGGTAGGTGCCGCCAGAGCTCGGGACGATCCCGAGCTCGACCTCGGGGAGGCCGAACACGGCGGTCTCGTCGGCGATGCGGAAGTCGGTCGCGAGCGCGAGCTCGAACCCGGCGCCGAGGCACCAGCCGGAGATCGCGCTGAAGGTCGGCTGCGGCAGCGAGGCGATCTGCTCGTACACGTCGCCCGTGTCGCGGTAGTACGCGTCGATCCCGCCGGGGCTCTCGTCCCGCTCCTCCTTCAGGTCGGCGCCTGCGGAGAAGGCGCGCTCGCCGCCCGCAAAGACGACGCAGCGGCTCTCGCGCACTTCCGGCCCGGCGAGCGCCTCCATCAGCGCCCGCTCGACCTCGCTCGAGATCGCGTTCAGCTTCTCCTCGCGCCCGAAGGTGACGACGCAGACATCGCCTTCGCGCCGGATCTCGGGGAGCCCGTCAGGCAAGGGCGCTCACCGGGCGCTCGCGGACGTAGGGCAGCGGCACCGTCGGGTCGTCGGCGTCCATCTCGCGGGCGAGCCGGTGCCCGTCGAAGATCGCGTCGGCGATGAGCTGCGGCGCCACGCAGTCGCCGACGCGGTAGACGGCCTCGATCCCCTCGGCCTTCAGGCGCTCCTCGTCGGCGCGCAGGTCGTGGTAGAGGGCGTCGTCCGAGAGCCGCTGCGTGACGAGCACGACGGCGTCGGCCTCGAGCTCGATCGCGTCGCCGAACTCGTCCTCGAGCGCGAGCCCGCCCGGCTCGACGCGGTCGAGCCTGACGGTCCGGTGCATGCGGACGCCCACCTCGTGGAGCCGCTCCTTGAGGAAGACCTGCTCGAGGGTCTCGTGCGAGAAGGGGGAGATGTCCTCGAGCGAGGTGACGAAGTCGACCTCGAACCCCTGGAGGGCGAGCCGCTCGGAGAGGTCTGGCCCCATGAAGTAGCCGTCCGAGTCGTAGACGACGACGCGCTTGCCGGGCGGAACCTTGCCCTCGACCATGATCTGCTCGGGCGTGAGGACGTGTGGAAGCGATGCGTCGGCGCCCGGGATCGGATCGTGGGTCTCGCGGTTGAGGCCGTCGGCGGCCCAGTGGGCGCCGGTCGCCACGACGACGATCTCTGCGCCGTACTGGCGGGCGCCTTCCACGTCGAGCCTCACGGACGGAATGACCTCGACGTTCCCGAGCTTGTCGAGCTGGATCCGCCTCCAGTTGAGGACGCGCGCCCACTCGCCGCGGCCCGGCAGTTGCGGGATCCAGCGCATGATCCCGCCGATGTCGTCGCCGGCGTCCAGGAGGTGGACGCGCCGGAAGCCGCGCTTCCCGAGCACGAGCGCGCACTCCATCCCGGCAGGGCCCGCGCCGACGACGAGCACGTCGCGGTCGCGGTTCTCCGCGGGCTCGAAGCGCTCGGGGTGCCAGCCGCGGCGGAACTCCTCGCCGGCGGTCGCGTTCTGGGTGCAGCCGATGTTGCCGCCGGGATCCGACTTCGGGATGCAGACGTTGCAGCCGATGCACTCGCGGATCTCGTCGAGCCTGCCTTCCTCGATCTTGCGCGGGAGGAAGGGGTCGGCGATGGACGGCCGCGCGGCGCCGATCACGTCCCAGACGCCGCTCGAGACGATCTCCGCCATCTGATCCGGGTCGGTGAGCCGGGAGACCCCGACGACCGGCTTCGCCGTCGCCTCGCGGACGTGCTTCGTCCATTCGAGCTGCCAGCCCTGCTTGAAGAACCGCGAGGCGCCCGAGTCCTTCGACCACTCGGTTGCCGAGCCGATGGCCACGTCCCAGAGGTCGACGAGATGGTCGGCGAGGCGGATGAACTCGAGGCCCTCCTCCAGGTCGACGCCGTAGGGGCTCAGCGCCGCGACCGAGATGCGCGTGGCGACGGTGCACTCTCCTTCGGTGGCCTCGCGTGTCAGCTCGAGAAGCTCCATCCAGAAGCGCGCGCGGTTCTCGAGCGAGCCGCCGTACTCGTCGGTGCGCCGGTTGTAGAACGGCGAGAGGAACTGCATGGGCAGATAACTGTGCGCCCCGTAGACGTAGACGATGTCGAAGCCGGCCTCGCGCGCCCGACGCGCCGCCGCGGCCCAGTCCTCCTGGACGCGCCTGATGTCGTCGCGCTCCATCGCCTTCGGGGTCACGAGCAGATAGTCGCTTGCCAGCTGGGAGGGGCCGATCGCCGGAAGCCGCCACTCGCGGCGCGGGCAGTGGACACCGGAGTGGTGGAGCTCGACGCCCGCGAGCGAGCCGTGCTCGTGCACCTCGTCCACCATCAGGGAGAGCGCGAGCAGGTCGCCGTCGTCCCAGAGCCGCGCGGAGATGAAGGGCGTCTCGTCCGAGTCGGCGCTGATCGCGCAGTACTCGGTGTTGACGGCGGCCCAGCCGCCCTCGGCCTTCATGGAGCGGTGTCGTGCCTGAGCGCCCGGCTTCTGGACGCCGAAGCCCGTGCAATGGGGCACCTGGTAGAAGCGGTTCCTGAGGGTCTTCGGGCCGATCTGCAGCGGCTCGAAGAGGACGGCGTGCCTGGGATCAGTCGCCACTGAGGGCGTCGTGCACCAAGCGCTGGAAGTGCTGGATGAGGACCTCGCTCGAGGGCAGCAGGCGCCCGTGCGGGATCATCCCGGAGTTGAGGCCGACCTGGACGGAGGCGACGAGCGAGGCATCCTCGGTGCCCACCTGGTTGGCGAAGGCCATCATCTCCTCGGCGGTCTCGTCCGGGACTTCCGGGTAGTAGAAGTACTCCGTCGAGCCCGCGCAGCGCCCCGGGCCTGCCGGCCGCGTCACGTCGACGGACATGTTTCCCGGGCCCGGGTCGATGTTGATCGTGCAGTTCGGGAAGAGCATGTGGTACTGCGCCTGCTCCACATCGGCGTCGGCGAGGTAGGCGACCTTGCCGTTGGCCATGGCCGACTCGCGCACGTGCGCGAACTGCATCAGCGCGAGGCCCTCGGCCTCGTAGAGGTACTCGTCGGCGCCCACGTCGAGGACCTTGGAGAAGCCCGGGTGCGCGACCGCGCAGTGGTAGCACTCGAGGTAGTTCTCGATCGCGACCTTCCAGTCACACTCGATCTCCCAGTCGTTGCGGACGCGGAAGCGCAGGCGGTCGAGGTCGAGGCCGCTCTCGGCTACCTTTGCGCGGAGCGGCCCGAGCGCGCCCTCGAGCGGGCCGGCCTCCGGGTCCGGGTTGACGAAGACCATCGGCCCCCAGGCCTCGATCGCCACAGGCAGCATCGAGAAGCCCTCGGCGTCGAAGTCCGGCTCGCGCTCGGAGCGCGGCGCCTTCCGGAGCGTCCCGTCGAGGTCGTACGTCCACGCGTGGTACGGGCACTGGAGCGCCTTGCGGTTCCCGTCGCCCTGCGCGATCAGGTGCCCGCGATGGCGGCAGACGTTCACGAACCCGCGCAGGACGCCTTCGGTGTCGCGCACGACGACGATCGGGATCTGGCCCGCGAAGCAGGTGAAGAAGTCGCCGGGATTCTCGACCCGGTCGGCGCGGCCGGCGTACTGCCACGTGCGCGAGAAGATGCGCTCGCCCTCGAGCCGCTGGATCGCCGGGTCGGCGTACCAGTCCGCCGGAAGGGTCGCACCGGCCGCCAGAGCGGCTCCGAGGTCGGTCTCCATCACCGAATTCTACGCCGTCAGGTCAGCCGCCATCTCCTCGAAGGCGGCGACGAAGGCGTCGCACTCCTCGAAGGAATGGACGACGGAGAGCGTCCACTCCTCCTCGCGGCCGGGCGTCATGAACACGCCGCGGTTCATGTTGTAGAGCCACGCGAGGTCGGCGAGCTCGCCGTCCTGGTGCTCCTTGTAGGTCTCGTAGTCGACGATCTTCGTCGGAGCGAAGGTGACGCAGCCCTTCGCCCCGACGCCGACTGCGTAGCCGGGCAGCCGGTAGTCGTCGATCACCTTCTGGCAGCCGGCGAGGATGCGGTCGTTGAGGGCGTCGAGGTGCTCGTAGGACTCCGGCGTGAGCACGTCGAGCAGGCTCGCGCGAGCGGCCGCCATCGAGAGCGGGTTCCCGTTGTAGGTGCCGACCTGGTAGACGTCGCCGTTCTCGACGACCTCGAAGACCTCCTCCGTGCCGCCGATGGCTCCGGACGGCAGCCCGCCGCCGAGCGTCTTCGCCAGCGTGACCATGTCGGGCTTGACCCCGAAGCGGTCGGTGGCGCCGCCGGGCGCGATGCAGAGCCCGGTCTTGACCTCGTCGAAGATGAGGACGATGTCGTGCTTGCGCGTCAGCTCGCGCACCGCCTCGAGGTAGCCGGGCTCCGGGAGCACGACCCCGAGGTTCATCATCGCCGCCTCCATGATCACGCAGGCGGGCTTGCGGCCTTCGTCGATCAGCCGATCGATGCGCCGCTCCATCGCCGCGGCGTCGTTGAACGGCACGGGGATGGTCAGGTCCGCGGCGGCCTGCGGGATGCCGGCGCCGTAGGGCAGCGACTCGTAGTTGTCGCGGTCGCCGATCTTGTCGTATTCGACTCCGATCGAGACCATGACGTAGTCGTGATGGCCGTGGTATGAGCCGAAGATCTTGACGATCGTCTCCCGGCCGGTCGCGGCCCGCGCAATGCGGATCGCGTCCATGGTCGCCTCGGAGCCGGAGTTCGTGTAACGCCACCGCGGCAGGCCCCAGCGGCGCTTGAGCTCCTCCGCGACGACGACACCGTCCTCGGTGGGCGCGGCGAAGTGGGTTCCGTGCGGGTAGCGCTCGGCGATCGCCTTGCCGATCGCCGGATGCGCGTGGCCCTGCACCATCGAGCCGAAGCCGTTGTGGAAGTCGAGCAGCTCGTTGCCGTCGACGTCCCAGACCTTCGCGCCCTCGCCGCCGGCAAGGTAGATCGGCCACGGGTCGCGCACCTGGTACGAGGAGGCGACGCCGCCGGAGAGAGTCTTGCGCGCCCGCTCGTACATGGCGCTCGACCCGCCAGTGCGCTCGTTGAGCCGGCGCTCCTCGCGCTCGGTCAGCTCCCTGATTCGCTCACGGTCGATTTCGAGGACGGTCGCCTCGGTTGCCATCGCCGTACTCTAGAGCCCGAGGGAATCGCGCGGTCAGCTGGTGCGCCTAGCCGGGCTCGCCCCAGCGCCGGATCAGGAGCGCCAAGACCGTGGCTACGTCGGCCACCGAGGCGATGTCCACCCACTCGTCGACGCCGTGGAGACCGCCGCCAGTGGGCCCGTAGCAGACGGCCTGCCCGGGCCCGAGCGGAGGCGCAAAGTAGCGGAGGTCAGTCGTCGCGCGGGACGGCTCGGGCCGCGGCCGCCGCCCGTGCACCTCCTCGTGGCAGCGGGAGAGGAGGTCGACGAGCGGGGTTTCCTCGAAGGCATACCCGCGCGCTCGGAAGCCGCGGAACTCCACCTCCGCGGCGGGAGCGGCGCGGCGCACCGCGGCCGCCAGCCGCTTCTGGCCGGAGGCCGGGTCCATGCGGATCGGAAGTCCCAGGCGGACGTCGATCACCGCCCTTCCCGGGGTTGTAGAGGGCCAGTCGCCTGCGTGGAGCGCGCCGATGTTGAGGAGGTAGGGTCGCTCGACGCTCCCAAACTCCGGCTCGGGGTCGTCGTTGAGCTCCGCCTCGAGGGCGCGCAGGCCCTCGATCACGGCCAGGGCGTCCTCGATCGGATTGGAGCTTTCGTCGGAGGCCGAGGCGTGGCGCGCGCTGCCGTCGACTGTGATGCGCGCCCAGATCACGCCGACGGCGACGAGGTCGAGGCCCCCGTTCGTCGGCTCGGCGATGACGACGCCGTCCGCCGACGGGCCTTCGAGACAGGCGGTGAGGGCGCCGTTCCCGCCGCACTCCTCCTCGATCACGCTCTGGTAGACGATCCCGCCCGGCAGCGGCCCGGCTGCGAGCGCCGCCTCCACGCCGAGTAGCATCGCGGCGATCCCGCCTTTCATGTCGCATGCGCCGCGCCCGTACAGGCGGCCGGCCTCGATCTCGGCTCCGAACGGCGGCTTCGACCAGCGGTCGGCGGGCTCCTCGCTAACGACGTCGACGTGTCCGTTGAGGAGCAGGGAGCGCCCGGAACCGCCGGCGAGCGTGCCGATGAGGCACCGGCGTCCCTCGTAGGAGGCGAGCGGAATGCCGCTGTCCAGCCGCTCGAAAAGCCGGTCGGCGTTCGGCTCGAGAGAGCGGACGGCGAATCCGAGCACTCGGAGCCGCTCCTCGACGAGGTGCTGCGCTTCCTCCTCGTTGCCGAGCAGGCTGGGAGTCCGCACGAGGCGTTGCAGGAAGTCGAGCGTGTCCGCGAGCCCATCCTCGACGGCGCGTCGAACGGACGCGTACGCTTTCACCCGGGAATGCGCGACCGTTCTTCCTTGAGTCGGTGCGGACGGGATTCGTCTCGTCGTGGAGCCGTCACTTGGCCAACTTTAGGGCCCTGTGGGCCCGCGGGGAGGGCGGACGCATCAACTTGAACGCGGGCGCCGAGCGTGAAACCCTGCCGTTCTCGCTGCGGCCCTTGATCGACATCACCGAGGAGGCTTGAGGATGACCCATCACCCGAAAGAGAGGTACGGCGGCCTGAACAGGAGGGACTTCCTCCTTCGCTCGGCGGTGGCCGCCTCGGCCCTTTCGGGGGCCAGCGGCCTCCTCGCTGCGTGCAGCTCCTCGACCACGGCGGAGCAGGAGACGACTGTCGGTTCGACCGGCGCTGGAGAGCCCGAGCCCCTCGGTCCCGGTGGCCTTCCGCTCGCGCGCCCGCACAAGCGTGTCGAGCTGCCTCTCTGGGAGGATCCGATCGAGTCTGGCCTCGAGCCCGAGACGGGCGGGACCTTCACGGTCTACAACTACCCGGACTATTTCTACAAGAAGCTCCTGACCCAGTTCGGGAAGGAGTACGGGGTCAAGGTCCAGTACACGCCCTTCGACAACATCGCCTCCGGGATACAGCGGCTCGCCTCGGGCGCGGTGCAGCCCGACGTCATGGAGATGACCCCGGACAACCTCGACCTCGCCGTGGCCGGGAAGCTCATCAAGCCGATCAATATCGACTACGTCCCCAACCTCGCGAAGAACATCTGGCCCGAGCTCGTGAGTCCGTTCTACGACGTCGACTCGCACTACACGGTGCCGTACACCTGCTACGCGACCGGAATCGCGTGGCGGAACGACAAGGTCTCCGAGGACATCGCCGCGATGTCGCAGCCGTGGGACATCTTCTGGGAGGCGGAGGCCTACGCCGGGAAGACCGCCCTCCTGAGCGAGGAGCGCGAGACGATCGGGATGGCGCTCCTGCGCAAAGGCGAGCTTGACCTCAACACCGAGGACCCGGCCCTGATCGACCAGGCGGTGGCCGACCTGAAAGAGCTTTACGACATCTGCAACATCAAGATCGGCGACATCCAGTACCAGGCGATCCCGGAGGGGACAGCCTGGCTGAACCAGGCTTGGTCGGGCGACATGATCGCCGCCTACATCTACTACCTGCCCAAGGGGACCCCGGCTTCCGTGCTGTCGTACTGGAAGGCCGAGAAGGGCAATGTGCCCGTGCAGAACGACTGCTTCTCGATCTGCTCGACGACGAAGAAGCCGGTGCTCGCGCACCACTTCCTCAACTTCATGCTCGACAACGGCGTCTCCTACGAGAACTTCGTCGACTTCAACGGCTACCAGCCTCCGCTGAACGAGATTGACCCGGAGACGCTGGTCACGGACGGGGTAGTGCCGGAGAACCTGGCGAACTGCGTCCTCACGAACGACGACTTCGGCCCCGACTCGCTGCAGTACATGACGCTGACGCAGAACGGGCAAAAGCTCTGGCAGGACGGCTACTCGGACTTCCTGGCCGGAGGAAGCTAGAGAGAAGCCGTGTATCGGCGCTGGCTCTGGCCCGGGTTCGCGCTCCCGGGCGTCGTCTGGCTGATCGTCCTCTTCGTCGTGCCGTTTTACACGGTCGTGGCGGTCGCGCTGGGCACGGTCGACCCGATCCTCTTCCAACCGGTTCCGATCTGGAACCCGCTCGAGTGGAACGTCGGCTGGTTGAACGAGGTGATCCATCGACTCGGCCCGGGCGGGAACCTCACCGACGTGGCGCTGCGGACGCTCCAGTACGTCGCCATCTCGCTCGTCCTCAGCCTCCTGATCGGCTACCCGGTCGCCTACTACATCGCGCGCCTCGCCGGGAGGACGAAGGCCCTGCTCTTGATCCTCGTGATCGCCCCGCTCTGGATCAACTACCTGATGCGGATGCTCGCCTGGGTGAACCTGCTCGCCCCGGACGGCTATGTGAACCGGTTCCTCACCTACACGCACATCCTGAGCGAGCCGCGCGACTGGCTGGGAGGACGGCCGTCGACCGTGATCCTCGCCCTCGTGTACGGGTACATCCCCTTCCTCATCCTGCCCCTGTTCGCGGCGCTCGACCGCATCGACAAGAGTCATCTCGAGGCCGCGCGTGACCTCGGCGCGAGCCGGTTCAGCACGTTCGTCCACGTGACCCTGCCTCTGTCGAAGGTGGGCATTCTCGGCGGGGCTGTCCTTATCGCGCTGCCGATGTTCGGCGACTACTACACGCCCAACATCGTCTCCGGGGCCCCCCAGACCTCGATGATCGGCAACCAGATCGACCTGTACTTCCATGGCGGGCCTCAGCCGACCATCGGCGCGGCGATCACGATCGTCCTCGCCGCCTTCCTCACCCTCCTCATGGGTTACTACTTGTGGACGATCCACCGGGCGACGCGGGAGGCCCGCACGGCATGAGCTCGGTAGCCGATGCCTCGGTCGCGCCGCGGGCCTCCGCGTGGGGCCGGTTTCGCCGCTGGCTCGCGAACCCCTGGGGCCGTCCGCGCTTCCTACCCCTTCTGACATGGGGGTACGTGGCCTGGTCGATCGTTCCCGTGCTGATCGCGGTGCAATTCTCCTTCAACGCGACCCGCTCGCGCACGAATTGGGAGGGCTTCTCGACCCGCTGGTACTGGGGCGACCCCGTCGACTCCGTCTGGCACGACCCCACCCTTCGCAACGCGCTCGTCCAGAGTCTCAAGCTCGCGGTCGCGGACGTCGTCATCGCGACGCCAATCGGGGTGCTGCTGGCGATCGGCCTGGCCCGCTGGCATGGGCGCGGATCCGGAACCTCGAACTTCCTCATGCTCTTCCCGTTGGTGACGCCTGAGATCGTCATGGGCGTCTCGCTCTTGCTCGTCTTCACCGAGGTGTTCACGTTCATCGGGACCGGCACGACTGCCCAGATCCTCGGCCACGTCACGTTCTCGATCTCCTACGTCGTCGTGATCGTGCGCGGGCGGCTCTTCTCCATCGGCAGACAGTTCGAAGAAGCGGCTGCCGACCTCGGCGCCTCGCCGACCGCGGCGCTCACCCGCGTCCTCCTGCCCCTTCTCATGCCGGCGATCGTCGCCAGCGCCGCGGTCGTCTTCGCAATCTCGATCGACGACTTCGTGATCAGCCAGTGGCTCTCGAGCGGCGGCGAGACGGACACAGTGCCGGTCAAGATCTACAGCGCCACGCGGGCGGCGCCGCTCCCGTCCACCAACGCCATCGCGTCGATCATGATGGTGTTGACGCTGGCGTCGATCACGCTCGGCTTCCTTGTCTGGCGTGCGTTCACCCGCGGCGAGCGTCGTGCGGGGCAGTCGGTTGTCAAGGACATGGGCGCCCTGGAGATCTGAGGCTGCGGAGGCGAGATGGCACGCGGAGAGATACGTCTCATCGGTCTGACCAAGAGGTTCGCCGAAGTCACGGCGGTCGACCACATCGACCTCGACATCGCGCCGGGCGAGTTCTTCTCCCTGCTCGGGCCGTCGGGCTGCGGGAAGACAACGACGCTCCGGATGATCGCCGGGTTCGAGCAGCCAAGCGAAGGCCGGATCATTCTCGACGGCACTGACGTCGCGTACACGCCCCCGCACAAGCGAAACGTCAACACCGTCTTCCAGAACTACGCGCTCTTCCCGCACCTCGACGTGTTCGACAACGTCGCCTTCGGGCTTCGGAGGGCGAAGCGGCCCAAGAACGAGGTGAAGGAGCGGGCCCTGCAGGCGCTCGCGCTGGTGCAACTCGGCGGCCTCGAGAGCCGGAAGCCCTCGCAGCTCTCGGGAGGCCAGCAGCAGCGCGTTGCCCTCGCGCGGGCCCTTGTGCTGAATCCCTCCGTCCTCCTGCTCGATGAGCCCCTGGGAGCGCTCGACGCGAAGCTCCGCAAGACGCTCCAGATCGAGCTGAAGACGCTCCAGCGGGAGGTCGGGATCACGTTCATCTACGTGACCCACGATCAAGAGGAGGCGCTGACGATGTCGGACCGCCTCGCGGTGATGAATGGCGGCCAGGTCGAGCAGATCGGCGCTCCGCAGGACGTCTACGAAGATCCCGAGACGCTCTTCGTCGCCGACTTCCTCGGCGTCTCCAACCTGATGGACGCGACGGCGCAGGGGGCACACGACGGGCGCTGCCGGGTCAGGGCCGACACGTTCGAGCTCGCCGCCGGGAGTGGCGCCATCGACGTCACCGGCCCCGCGAAGATTGTGATCAGGCCGGAGCGGATCGAGCTCGAGTCCCGCGAGGCTGCCTCCGGCCCCAACCGCCTCCCAGGCATGGTCGAGCGCCTCGTGTACGTCGGTGCCGCGGTGCAGGTCATTGTCCGCGTCGCCACCGGCGATGCGCTGCAGGTGCTCGTGCCGAATACCGGCAAGTCGCTCCCCTACCAGCAGGGGACACCGGTGCAGGTGCACCTCCCGGTCGAGGCCCTGCGGGTGCTCGTTGCGGACGAGGCGGGTGAGGCCGGGCCGGCCAAGGACGCCGCTCTCGCCGAGGCCTCAGGGCGCGACTGAACCGAGCGGGCCGGCGAGCCGGGCGCGGGCTTCCGCCAGCTCGGCGGCAACGCGCTCCATGAGCGCGATCGGCCCGGTCGTGATGCGTACGAAGCCCACCAGCCCGAACTCGCTGCCCGCTCGCACGAGGAAGCCCCTGCGGGCGAGGGCCTCCGTCAGGGTCAGGTCGTCGACCCCGACGTCGGCGAGCAGGAAGTTCGCCTGGGATGGACACGGCGTGGCGCCGCCCGCCCGCAGCCCCTCGGCCAGCCGCCCGCGACCCTCCGCGTTCGAAAGCCGACGCTCCTCCACCAGCTCGACGCGCCTCAGGCTGGCGCGGCCCGCGGCGAGCGCCGCCCGATTGACGTTGAATGGCTCCTGGACGACGTCGAGGAGCTCCGCGAGCGGCTCGGCGACGACCGCGTAGCCGAGGCGGAGGCCTGCGAGCCCGAAGATCTTGGAGAACGTCCGCATGAGAACGATCGGCGCGCCGGCGTCGACGTCCGCGAGCCTGTCGACGCGCACGGCCGGGTCGACGTACTCGGTGTACGCCTCGTCGACGATCACCGCGCACCGCTCGGGCAACCCGCCGAGCAGGCGCTCCCACTCGTCGCGTGTCACGAGCGATCCCGTGGGGTTGTTCGGGTCGCAGAGCCAGACAAGCCTGGCGTTCGCCTCCCGCGCCGCGGCGGCGAGCGCGTCCACGTCGTGCCGCAGGTCGCGACTCGGGACCTCGACGACCTGGGCGCCCGCGGCGGCGCAGGTCGTGGCGTAGAGGCCGTAGGTCGGCGCGGTCAGGACGACGGAGTCGCCGGGGTCGAGGAAGGCGTGCGCGACCGTGGCGATCAGCGCCTGGATCCCGTGACTCGGCACGATCCGCTCGGGCGACGTGCCCAGCCAGCCGGCGACGCCGTCGCGCAGGTCGGAGTACGCCTCGGCGGGGTAGATCCAGGCGCGCTCGAGCTCGGCGACGACCTCCTCCTCGACGCCCGGGAACGGGCCGTCGAGGCCCTCGTTCCAGTTGAGCTTCACGATCTCGTCGAGGCCGTAGGCCTCCTTGAGCTCGTCGAGGCTCGCCCCCGGGCGGTAGGGCTCGAGGCCGATCAGCGACTGCTTGACGATGCGGCTCCAGTCGGTCACGTCCACATCTCCAGGAACGTCGGGACGTGGACGACCGCCGGCCCGTCCTCGGCGAACGCCGCCCGAAGCGCGTCGGCGACGCCGTCCGGCTCCACGGACACGACCGGCACGCCGAAGGACTCGATCGCCGCGCGGAAGTCCGGCTCCACCAGGTCGACGCTGAAGGTCTCGCCGAACTGGTCACGCTGGTACTCGCGCAGGATCCCGTAGCCGCCGTCGTCGACGAGGAGCAGCTTCGCGTTCAGCCCGTACTGCCGGGCGGGCGCGAGCTCGGCGAGCCCGTAGTTGAACCCGCCGTCGCCGACCACGCCGAGCGCGGGGCGGCCAGGCTCGGCGAGCGAGGCGCCGAGCGCGGCCGGCCAGGAGTAGCCGAGTGTCCCGGAGCCGAGCGGGTAGAGGAAGCTCCGCGGCTCGTAGGCGGGGAAGTGCGCAGCCGCCCAGTAGGCCAGGATCGTCATGTCCCAGGAGCTCACCGCCTCGCGCGGGAGCGCCTCGCGGACGGCACGGACGAGGCCTCGCTCGAGCCCGTGGCCCTGCTCGTCGAGCCTGGCCTCGATGCGCCGCCGTACATCGGCGACCCGCTGCTCTCCGGCTGTGCTCTCGCCGGTCGGGAAACGCTCGGCGAGCGCTGCGAGCACGCCGCGGGCGTCGCCGACGAGCCCGAGGGCGTCGTAGGTCGCGCCGATCCGCGTCGGGTCGGCGTCGACGTGGACGAGCCGGCCCTGGAGCTCCAGCGAATACTGCCCGGTCGTTTCTGCGCCGAGCTCGGTGCCGACCGCGAGGATCGCGTCCGCGCCGGCGAGCAGCTCGCGCACGGCGGGCTCGTCGTGGGCAGAGCCGACCGCGAGCGGGTGGTCCTCGGGGAATGCGCCCTTGCCCATGTACGTCGACACGACGGGGGCACCGAGCCGCTCGACGACCGCGCGCAGCTCATCCCAGGCGCCGGAGCGCAGGACGCCGGCGCCGGCCCAGGTGACCGGGCGCTCGGCGCCGGCTAGGATCCGGGCCGCCTCG
>DASSCF010000097.1:0-20319 GCA_035698025.1 Gaiellaceae bacterium | reverse complement strand
GTCTCGCCGACCTTCTTGGTGAGCTCGTCGGTGCGATTCTGATCGACACCTTCGTAGCGCCTCATGGTGACATGCATTCGATGCTCCTAACTCTCGTACTGAGGGGGAAAGCTCGTGTGCGAGCTGTCCTTGGACTGCATTGGGCCCGTGTGACAGGCGAAGAGGAAGAGAGTCGGAGCCTCGACGGCTTCTATGTGCGGGGCCTTACGTGTCAACTACCATAGCAGACTTCTTGATAACGTGCTCTTACGATGCTACGTGGATCTACGTAACCATCTAATCGGAGCGAACGTGAGTCCATTCTCGGTCACCCTGCAACGCGTTCCCGATCGCGAGCTCGGCCCACTCTTGACCCAGCTCGCGCAGGCGGGCTTCCGCAATCCGATCATCACGCCCGTCGATGCTGACCGAGCACCCGCCGAGGGGGCCGTTCCCGTAGGCGGGCGGGGGGCGGATCTCGCAGAGGGTTGGCGGCTCGTGCGGGAGCGGGAGGGCGAGTCGTACCAGTGGCCGGAAGAGCGTGACCTCTACGCCCGCTACCGGGTCTTCATGGGCACGACGCGTTCCGAGGGCGCTGTCCACATCGGACTTGGCGAGACAGTTCGCAAGAACAAGTGGGGACGCGACCGGAAGTACGTCGTCGCCTTCCTGAGCAGCGGATCCCCGCAACAGCCGCTGGCCGAGTTCGTCGCAACCGACGACTACGAGGAGACGCACGAGCTCGTCGCAGTCGTTCGTGGGAGCGACGGGGGACGGCGCATGTACGGCGCCGCCGACGCCCTTCCCTCCGTGTACCGGGAGGGCTTCCGAACTCAGATGTACAGCGAGCGAATCATCTATCGAGGTGTCTGGAACAAGGTCGTAGTCGTCGCGCACGAGGACGACGACGAAGCGATGCTCAACCACGCCCTGCTTCAGAGCCGCCGGCGTTACCCGACGTAGGGCAACTAGATCGACTCTCGGAGCGCGTTCGCCGCGGCTTGCAGACGCTCGCTGACATCGGCCAGCTCGCGTGCCGCGAGGTCTATGCGCTCCTGCTGGGTGTCCGTCCGCTCGCGATCGCTTTCAGCCCGCTCACGAACCTCCTTGAGCTCGCCCGCCATCTCCTCCACGGTGTGCGTGAGCGAGGCCAGCTGGCTCGCGACGCTCGCGATGTCCTGCTCGGCGGTCATCTCGCCGAATTCTATGGGGCTTTCGCGGGTTTCTCCGAGAGCTCAGCCCGGTACTCCAGCAGGCGCTCCGCCAACTCGCGTGGACGGCTCAGCGCGATGTAGTGCCCGCCGTCGATCTCGTCCGGGTCGATGCCGAGGCGCTCGCGGGTGACTCGGCGCTGGAAGTCCGGCGGGAACATGCGGTCGCCGCGGCACAGGAGGACGCGCGTCGGCACGTCCGGCCAGGCGTCGAGGGGCCACGGCTCCACCATCGACCGCTCCGACTGGCCGCGCTCGTGGCGCTTCGCCTCCGCCTCCAGCTCGGGCGAGATGTCGTGGTAGAAGACGTCCTCCTCGCCGGAGTCCTCGTAGCCGGTATTCGTCCACCACGAGATCCCCGTCTCGCCCGGCGCCGGGATCATCGCGGCCACCAGAACCAGTAGATCTACCGGCACCCTCGCGCAGACGAGCGGCGCCGTGAAGCCGCCGAGCGAGTGACCCACGACGACGAGATCGCGCCTGTCGCCCAACGCCTCGACGACGGAGTCCGCGTTCTCCCACAGGCCCGCGCTCTCGTCCTCGCTCGGGAGGTCGGGTGCGATCACCTCGTGTCCGCGCTCCTCGAGCTCGGGTGCGACCAGGTGCCAGTCCCAGCCGCCGCTGCCGCCGCCGTGGATCAGGACATAGGTGGCCACACGGCCAGTCTCACGGATCGGCGCCCCAGCTGGCGACCGATTCGTGCGTAGTCGCAGTGGTCAGCCGCAGCTTGTCCGTGCCGTTCGGCCGCATGGACCAGACGTCGTTGCTCGTCGTCGTGTAGCGCGTAAAGGCGATGCGGCCGCTCCCGGGGCCCCAGACCGGCCCGAAGTCGGGGACGTCGTTGTTCGTCAGCCGCCGCACGCCGGTCCCGTCGAACCGGATCACGTACAGCTCCGTGTCCTCCCCGTCCCAGAGCTCGAATGCGAGCAGGGCGCCGTTCGGCGACCAGGTCGGCGACGTCACCCCGCGCGGTGTGGAGAAGAGCAGGCGTCGGCCGCTCCCGTCGGCGCGCACGAGCCGGATCTGGCTGCCGCCCGAGTGCGACCGCACCCACGCGATCCACCCGGTCGAGGAGAAGTCCGGGCTGTGGTCGGCCGCGCGATGGTTGGTGAGCCGAACCAGGCCTCCGCCCGCGGCGGCGATGGTGTAGATCTCCGCGTTCGTTCGCGAGACGTAGCGGGTGAACGCGATGCGGCTCGAGTCCGGCGACCAGGTCGGGTCGACGTCGTCGATCGTGTTGTTCGTGAGCCGGCGCCTCCCCGTCCCGTCGGGCTCGACGACCGCGAGCTCGGACCTGCCCGCGCCGATCTGGAACTCGAACGCGATCAGCTCGCCGTCGGGCGCCCAGACCGGGCCCATCTCGGTGGCGTCCGTCGATGAAAGACGGCGCAGGCTGGTCCCGTCCACGTCGAGCCGCCAGAGGTCGTCGTGCCGCGCCGTGCGCCGGCGTACGAAGACGAGCCGGGCGCCGTTCGGGGAGACGATGGGACCGAAGTCGTTCACCGAGCCGGACGTCAGCCGGTCCTTCCCCGACCCGTCACCCTCCATGACCCAGATGTGCGACGTGGTCGAGCCGAGGCTCGTGTAGGCGACGTTCGACCCTGCCGCCACCCCGGCCGCGGCAAGCCCTGCCGCGAGCACGGCCGCAGAGAGTAGCCGGTGCGAGGGCCTCAACCCAGTCCTCCAGAGGCGATCATCTCACCCGCGCGGGCCGACGAACAAGAGCCGGGTCCAGCCGCAGCCCCGCAGGGGATCTGACACGATGCGCGCCGATGCGCGCCGTACTCCCGAGGCTGATCTTCGCCTGGCTTGCGAACGTCGTCGCGCTCTTCGTCGCCGCGTGGATCATCTCGCCGATCGACTACGGCGACGACTTCTGGGTCCTCTTCATCGCCGCGCTCGTCTTCACGGTCGTGAACGTCTTCATCCGGCCGCTCGTGATCCTTTTCGCCCTCCCTGCGGTCATCCTGACCCTCGGGCTGGCGCTGATCCTGATCAACACGTTCATGCTCTACCTGACCGACTGGATCGTCCCCAGCTTCGAGACGGGGAGCTTCTGGGCGACGCTCGGCGGCGCGATCATCGTCTCGATCGTGAACCTGATCCTGAACCTCGTCCTCAAGCCGGACGAGCACCTTCGCGACGCCTAGCGCTCTCGCTCTCAAGCGCGGCGGCTGCGAAGCCGATTCTCTACCGAATGGCCCAAGCCAAACGCCTTCAGGCGCTCCTGGACGTGTCCAGAAGCCTCTCCTCGAGCCTCGAGCTCCGAGACATCCTGCGCGAGTTCGCGACCCGCGCGGCCGAGCTGACCGGCGCGACAGCCGCGGAGCTTTCGCACTACGACCCCGTCAAGGGTGCGCTCGTGATGCTCGTCGAGTACCGGGAGGGCGTGGACGAGATCACGACGACGGGGGGCCAGGTCTACCACCTGGTCGACTACCCGGCGACCCGCCACGCGCTCGAGACGCAGGAGGCCGTCCAGATACGTGTCTCCGACCCGACCCACGACCCCGCCGAGCGCGCGCTGCTCGAGCACCAGGGCCAGAAGTCGCTCCTGATGCTCCCGCTCGTCGCGCGCGGCGAGACGATCGGCCTGATGGAGATCGTGGACGTGAACGACCGCGTGTGGAGCGACGACGACGTCGAGTTCTGCCGAGCCCTTTGCGACATCGTCGCCATCGCCGTGCGCAACGCCGTCCTCTTCGCCGAGCTCCAGGAGACGGCGGCGAGGGACAACCTCACCGGCCTCTACAACCGCCGGCTCTTCGAGGAGCAGTTCGACGCGGCGGTCGCCCGCAGCCTCCGGTCAAGGGAGGACCTGACGCTCCTGGTGGTCGACCTCGACGGTCTCAAGCGGATCAACGACGTCAGCGGCCACGTGGCCGGGGACACCGCGCTCCGAACGCTCTCCGACGCGCTGCGCGCCTCGATCCGCTCGACCGACGTCGCCTGCCGCATCGGGGGCGACGAGTTCGCCATCGTGCTTCCCGGCTCCACTGCCGAGGACGCCGTCCACGTGGCCGAGCGGGCTCAGGAGATGCTCGCCGAGATCGGGCGCGGCCACTACAGCTTCTCGGGCGGCATCGCGCGCGTGACGCCGGCCCAGTCGTCCGCGGAGGACGTCTTCCGCGCGGCCGACCTCGCCGCCTACCGGGCCAAGGCCGCCGGCGGAGCCAGGACGCTCCTCGCGGTCGAGACGAAGCTCGTCGCCGAAGCCTAGGACGCTGCCGAGGCCCTGAAGGCCGCGCGGCTGCGCGCGCCGAGGTCGAGGCGCTCGTCTGCGTGCTCGATCAGGAGCGGGTCGTGCGTGCCGCAGACGACGGCGGCCCCGGTGTCCCGCGCGAGGTCGAGGAGCAGCCTGGCAACGGCCAGGGCGTTCGCCTGGTCGAGCCGCGCGGTCGGCTCGTCGGCGAGGAGCAGGCTGGGTCGTGCGGCAACAGCGCGTGCGACCGCGACCCGTTCCCGCTGGCCGCTGGAGAGATCCTCGACCCGGCGCGAGGCCTCCGCGGCGAGCCCGACGGCCGCGAGCGCCTCGGCGGCTCGCGCTCTCGCTTCCGCGGCGTCGATGCGCCGCAGGGCGAGGCCGAGCTCGACGTTCTCCGCAGCGGTCAGGAACGGCACGAGGCCGGCTTCCTGGCTCACCAGGGCGATGCGCTCCGCGCGGAAGCGGGCGCGCCCGTCGCGGTCGAGCGCCGAGAGCTCCTCGCCGAGCACGTGGACCTCGCCCGACGTGGGCACATCCGTCCCGGCGAGGAGGCGCAGCAGCGTCGTCTTCCCAGAGCCTGACGGGCCCGTGACCGCGGTCAGGCGGCCACCCACGAACGCCGCGTCCAGCTCCAGGAGCGCGGATGCGGCGGCCGCTCCCTTCCCGTACGTGCGCGAGAGGCCGCGCGCCTCGGCGACGACGTCGCCCTCGCCCGCCGGCCGGAGGATCGCCGGCTCCTCCTCGGCGGCTTGGACGGCGTCGTCGCCTGGCACGGCTTCGAGGACGATGCCCTCCTCGTGGAGCCGCGCGGTCGCGTGCGAGCGGATGCCGGTGCGGCGCAGCAGCTCCTCCGAGAGGCGCAGCCAGCCGCCGCGGCCGACGACGATCGCCTCGTCGCGGCCGTCGGCGAGCGCCGCCTCCTCGCTCACGCGCCCGTCCCGCACGCGCACGATCCGGTCGGCGATGGCCGCCGACTCCGGGTCGTGGCTCACGAGCACCGTCGTCGTCCCCCCATCCTTGGCGAGCTCGGAGATCGCGGTGTAGACGAGCCGCGCGCTCGCGGCGTCGAGCTCGCCGGTCGGCTCGTCTGCGAGGAAGAGCCGGGGCTTGTGGGCGAGCGCCGCGCAGACCGCGACCCGCTGCTGCTCGCCTCCCGAGAGCTCGCGGGGGTGCGCGTGGCGCCGGTCGAGGAGCCCGACGCGCTCGAGGAGCTCGTCGGCGCGCTTCCGGCGCTCGACTGCGGTGGCGCCGTCGAGGCCGAGCTGGATGGACACGAGCTCGCGGATCTCGAGCTCGGCCGCGAGTGCACGCCAGTAGTGCTGGTCGGCGTAGCCGAGCAACTCCGACCGGTAACGGGCCCGGCCGCGCCGTCCGAGCCGCGCGAGGTCGCGTCCGTGCACCCGCACGCTCCCGGCCGTGGGCTGGTCGAGCGCGGCGAGCATGCGGAGGAGCGTCGACTTGCCGGAGCCGCTCGGTCCGAGGACGACGCAGATCTCGCCTTCCTGAACCTCGAGCGTCAACCCCTGGAGGGCGACGACGCCTCCCTCCGGCGCCGGGTAGACGCGGACGAGGTCGCGGATGTCGACGGCGGCGCTCATATTCGTCGGGAGGCGGCGGTGACCAGGGTCGCGGCAGCCAGCGCGCCGCCGCCCAGGGCGACCGCGAGCACGGGCCACGTGACGGTCGCGTGGAGGGGAAGGTCGGTCGCGCGCGCGTCGGCCGTGACGGCGACGAGGTCGACGACGAGGACGCCCAGGATCGCGGCCGTAACGAGCCCTCCCACGAGACCCACGCCGACGACGACCAGGCTGCGCAGGCGGACGACGCGGCGCAGGAGGGCGGGCCTGGCGCCCTGCTCCTCCAGGTCGTCGAGGTCGCCGCGCTCGTCGCGCACGTCGGAGACGACCCCAAGCAGCACGCCCACGAGTGCGAGCCCGAGCGCCACGATCGCTGCGGCGAGCAGGGTCAGGAGCGTCCCGCGTGCGAGCGGGTCGTAGCGCAGCGAGCGCTCGAGCGCCGTGCGGGAGTCCACGGCGAGCACGTTGAACGGCCGGCGGGCGAGCTCGGCGGCAAGCGCGTCGCGCGCCGGCTCGGTGTCAGCCCCGAGCCAGACCTCGTTCGAGACCGCTGCGCCCGGGCGCGTGGCGTTGAGGGCGGTCGAGAGCATCCTGCGGTCGGCGACCACGAAGTCGTCGCGCGTGCCGGGGAACCGCTCCGCCACGGCCGCGACCTGGACGGTGACCTGCTCGCCGGCGATCCGCAGCACGAGCTCTCCGCCGGGCGAGGCCGCTGCGGCGACGTCGGGCGAGGCGATCGCGAGCACGGGCTCCTCGTCGGTCGCCTGCGTGGGGCGGAACCTCGTTGCGGCCTGCTCGCTGAGCGTCCCCGTGAGCTTCACCTCGGCGCCCTCGGGAACCGGCTCGATGCCGTTGACGCCGATCCAGTCCTCGTAGCGGTCGACCACGACGGGGCCGGCGGGGGTCTGCGCCCTGAGGGGGCCGACCGTGAGTTCCAGCTCTCGCGGCCTGCCCTCGCCGCCGCGCTCCTGGACCCTGACCGGCGGGTTGAGCGTGACCGCGACGATGCGTCCGCCCTTTGCCTCGGGCGGCACGGCGACGCGCAGGGTCGAGCCGTCCCGCTCGGCCTCGCCCAGGACGAGGTGCTCGTAGCCGCCGGCCGGCGTCTGCACGCTGGCAGTGAGGCTCACGCCCTCGCCGCGGGCGTCGACCTCGAGCCGCGAGGCGTCCTGGGGAATCGTGGGCCCTCGGAGCGCCGTGTCGCCGGCGGTCTCGACGCGGCTCGCGAGCGTCGCGGGCGAGAGCGCGCTGAAGTCGTCGCGCCAGCCGCGGAGCACCGGGATCGCCTCGGGGTCGAGCCCGAGGATGGTGATTCCCGTTCGGCCGCCGGCGCGGTTGACGTTGCCCGAGAGGCGCAGCACCGGCTCGACGCGCACGTCTCCTCCCAGCTCGGCGAGGCGCTCGGGCGGGGCGGCGTCGCTGACCTGGATCAACCGGGTCAGGTCCTCCCGCAGCGTGAAATCGAGCGGGACGGCGTAGGCCGCCTGCTCCTCCTGACCGCGCGCGAGCGTTGAGCGGTAGCTCTCGGCGAAGACTGCGAGGCCCACGCTGACGACGAGGAACGCAGCTGCGACGGCCGCGTGGCCCGGGTGGCGCGCGAGCGAGAGCGCGGCGAGGCGCAGGCCGACCGATCGTCCGCGGGAGGCGCGCTCGAGCAGGAGGAGGCCCGGGCGCAGAAGGCGCGCGCAGATCACCGCGGCGACGAAGGTGACGAGCCCGGGCAGGAGGACGAGCGCGGCCGCCGTGCCCGACTCCTGGGCCAGTGTCTCCTGGTCGAGGTCGCCGCGGAGCAACGTGACGGCGATGACCGCGACCGCGCCCAGCGCAGCCGCGTCCAGGGCCGAGAACGAGCGCCGGCCGAAGCCGATGGGCTTGGCCCGCAGCGCCGCCACGAGCACGAGGGCGAGCGCGCCGGCGACGGCCGCCGCGACGAGCAGTCCGGTGCTCGAGAGGGTCGAGTGCGCGAGCACCTCGCCCACCGGCGCGTCCGCGCGCGAGGCCACGACCGCGCCCGCCGCGGTTCCGAGAGCCCAGCCGACGGCCGTGCCGACCACGGCGACTGCCGCCGCCTCGGTGCCTGTGAAGAGGGAGAGCTGCCAGCGCCTGGCGCCGAACCAGGTCAGCCGCCGCCGCGCCGCCTCGGTGTCGCGGCGCATGCTGACCGCGGCCAGGATCGCGAACGCGAAGAGAAGCGCCGCCGACTCGCCGCCGACGAGGAGGAGTCTCCGTCCGGCCACCTCGCTCGACTCGGATGCCGTCTGGAGATCGGCGAGGGGCGCGGTCAGATCGGCCGCGAAGGACGTGTTCTGGAAGGATGAGCGAGCCTGCGCCACGTCCTCGGCGAAGCCGTCGATGTTCCACGCGCGCACGTCACCGGGCCCGAGCGGGACGACCCAGGCGTAGCTGCGGTACACGTTCTCGAGCTCGGGCGATCCGACGAGCCCTTCGACGCCCTCGGCGAGCACGAGGGGCGGCGGCGCGGGCCGGTGATAGTCGATGGCGTCGCGGTAGAAGGGGCTGAGCGCCGCCCGGGCGCGCTCGGTCTCGGCGGGCGCGACGAAGTCGCCGAAGAGCACCGGCGAGCGGACGGCGGCCGTCCCGACCTGGACGAGCCGTAGGCCCTCCACGCTGGGGAGCGACCCGGCGCCTCGCAGGCGCACCACCTCGCAGCGCTCGGGCTCGCAGGTGCGCGGGAGGCGCCCCGAGCGGAGCGTCACCCAGCGGTCGAGGCCGTCGACGGCGCCGAGGCCGATGTAGCGGCCGGCGATCGTGCTCTCCCGGTAGAGGACGAGTGCGGAGGGCTCCGCGGCGGTCACGCCCGAGAGCGAGCTCCGCGCGCTCTCGTCGAGCGTCGAGTACCCCTCGGTCTGGGCCGGGATCCCGAACCAGCCGGCACGCAACGCCCGCTGCGCCGCGGGAATCTCCTCGATCGCCCTGCCGACGCTCTCGTCCTTGGCCACGACGGTGCCGGCGAGGACGGTGGCGATCATCGCCGCGCCTGCGGCCACGCCCGCGGCCGCGAGGAGCGCCGTCGGCGCCCGTCTGGCGATGCGGACCGACGCCAGCTTGAGCGGATAGGCGAGCGTGCGCAGTGCTCTCACTCCATGAACGCTGCCAGCAGCCGCACGCCTCGACCAGTCATGTTGCTACGTCCTTGGTTAAGCTTTGCTTATGCTCGATGTCAGGCGTCTCAGGGTGCTCCGCGAAGTGGCGCTCCGCGGGTCGATCGCGGGGGCGGCGGAGTCGCTCCGCTTCACGCCGTCCGCCGTCTCGCAGCAGGTCGCCAAGCTCGAGCGCGAGGCGGGCGTGGCGCTCGTCGAGCGTGGGCCGAGGAGCGTCAGCCTGACCCCGGCCGGCTGGCGGCTCGTCGAGCACGCCGAGGCGATCCTCGAGCGGCTGGCCGCCGCCGAGACGGAGCTGCGCGACCTTGCCGGCTCCACGCCGGTGCTTCGCGTCGGCGCGAACACGACCGCCGCGGTGACCATCGTCCCGGGCGCGCTCACCCGCTTCACGGCAGTGCGCCCCGACGTCGAGGTGGCCGTTGCCGAGTCGGACCCGCTCATCTCGCTCGCGCGCCTGTGCGCACGGGAGCTCGATCTCGCGATCGTCTTCGAGTACGACCACGTGCCGCTGCCCCACGACCCGCGCATCGCGATCGAGACGCTCCTCGAGGAGCCGATGCGCATCGTGCTCCCCGCGGGGCATCCGGTCGCGCGCCAGCGGGCGGTGCGCCTGCTCGACCTCGCGGAGGACACCTGGATCTGCAGCACGCCGCGGTCGTCATGCCACCCGTTCACCGAGCGCGCCTGCCGCGCCGCCGGCTTCGACCCGCGCATCCGCTTCGAGTTCGACGACTACGCCGCCATGCAGAGCCTCGTCGCCTCCGGGGCGGGCGTCGCGTTCGCACCGGACATGGGCCTCACGCGCCTGAACCCCGGCGTGGCCGTCAGGCCGATTGCGTTCGGCCCCAAGCGCCGCGTGCACGCTGCTTTGCGGGCCGGTGAGGGCTCATCGACCGGCGTCCCCGAGATGCTCTCCGCCCTGCGGCAGAGCGTGGCGGCCTGCGAGCCGCTCTTCCCCGCCGCAGCCGGCGCCTGACTGCCGCGCCCTTCGGGGCGCATCCGTAACCTGGCGGGATGGTGGGGGGTCGCCTTCTTCTTGTCGTGCTCGCCTTTCTGCTGCTCGCCGGCTGCAGCGGCGGTTCCGACGACGTCCCCGAGAGTGCGCCGCCGACGTCCTCCGGCGCGGAGGAGTCGACGAGCACCGCTCCGACCGCCACCGTGGGGGAGGGCGACGAGGACACCGCCCCGCCGGGCCGCGGCGGCCGGTTGTCGCTCCGCCGGTTCGTCACGGGCCTCGAGGCTCCCGTGCACGCGGCCGCCGCGCCGGGCGAGCCGGACCGGTTGTACGTCGTCGAGCAGATCGGCCGCGTCCGCATCGTCGAGAAGGGCCGGCTGCTGCCCGCGCCGTTCCTCGATCTCGTCGGCGAGATCGCCTACGGCGGCGAGCAGGGCCTGCTCTCGATCGCCTTCCATCCCGAGTACGAGACCAACCACCTCTTCTACGTCAACTTCACCGGCCCCCAGGGCGACACGCGGGTGCGGGAGTACCGGGCCGACGGGCCGCAGCCCGTCCCGACGCGCCTGGTGCTCATCGTCCCCCAGCCGTACGAGAACCACAACGGCGGCCAGCTCGCCTTCGGACCGGACGGGCTGCTCTACGTCGGGATGGGCGACGGCGGCGCCGGGGGCGATCCCGAGAACCGCGCCCAGGATCTCTCCTCCCGGCTCGGCAAGCTTCTGCGCCTGGACGTCGACACGCCGGGAGCGGAGTGGGAGATGGTCGGCCTCGGCCTGCGGAACCCGTGGCGGTTCTCGTTCGACCGGCTGACCGGGGACCTCTGGATCGGCGACGTCGGCCAGAGCGCGATCGAGGAGGTCGACTTCGTGCCCGCCGGTCAGGTTGACGACGTGCACAACTTCGGCTGGGACGTCTTCGAGGGCTCCGAGCCGTTCGAGGACAAGCAGCTGACGCCGACGGGCGCGGTCGTGGAGCCGATCTCGGAGTACACGCACGAGGGGGGCTGCTCCATCACCGGCGGCTTCGTCTACCGCGGCACGCTCATCCGGCGGCAGGCCTGGGCTCGCTACTTCTACGGGGACTACTGCTCCGGGACCATCTGGAGCCTCGCGCAGGAAGGCCGGAGGGTTGCGCGCCGCGGGCATCCGTTCGAGGTGCCCGACCTGACCTCGTTCGCCGAGGACCTCGACGGCGAGCTCTACCTCCTCTCCGCGCGCGGGACGATCTACCAGCTCGTCCCGCGGCGCTGAGCCCCGGAACCCCCGGCCACCGTTCGGTGTAGAACGGGTGCAGTGGGGGACCGGCCACTGGCAGAGGACGACCGAGTTGCGCTGGCGAAGCAAGGAGACACGCGTGCGTACGGCACGCTCGTGGAAGAGCACCAGTCGATCGCGTTTCGCACCGCGTACCTCATCACCGGCTCCGCAGCCGATGCCGAGGACGCCGTGCAGGAGGCCTTCGTCAAGGCCTACCGCGCACTCGGCCGCTTCCGCCAGGGAGCGCCGTTTCGCCCCTGGCTTCTCTCCATCGTCGCCAACGAGGCGCGCAATCGCCGCAGATCGGCCGGTCGGCGCGAACGGCTTGCGCTGCGCGTGGCCGAGGATCCGCTCTCGGGGGGCGCGGTCCCGTCCCCCGAGGCGGCCCTTCTCGACGCCGAGCTGCGGGAGGAGCTCCTGGCGGCCGTGAACGACCTCCGTGAGGACGATCGCCTCGCGATCGCGTGCCGCTACTTCCTCGGGCTCTCCGAGGAGGAGACGGCCGCGACGCTGGGCTGGCGTCGCGGCACCGTGAAGTCGCGGACGTCCAGGGCGCTCGACCGCCTGCGCGAGCGGATGGAGGTGGAGCGATGACCGAGCTCGAGCGCTCGCTTCGGCTGCTCGGCGACGCCGTGGCCTTCCCCGAGGCGCCCGACGTCTCGGAGGCGGTACAGCGCCGCCTCGAGGGCCTGCGGCCCGAGCGCCGCCGCCCGCGCCGGCGCACGCTCGTGCTTTCCTTCGCCGTCGTGGCCCTCGCGATCGGCGCGGCCATGGCCGTCCCGCCCGCGCGCACGGCCATCCTTGACTTCTTCGGGCTCCGGGGCGCGACCGTCCAGCGCGTGGAGTCGCTCCCGACCGTGCCGACGGAGCCCGCGCCCGGCTCCGAGCTCCTGCTCGGCGAACCGCTGCCCGTCGAGGACGAACGGCTGCTCGTGCCGGCTGCGCTCGGCAGGCCCGACGCGGCCTACGCCGCCGAGGAGGACTACGGCCTGCGCCTCACGCTCGTCTACGGGCCGGGGGACGGCGTGCCGCGCTCGGAGTACACGGGCGTCGGGATCCTCGTGACCGAGTTCGACGGCGCGATCGACACGCGCTACCTCGACAAGATGGTCGACGCCGACACGTCCGTCGAGCAACTCACCATCGGCGGGAACCGCGCGCTCTGGCTCGAGGGGGGCCCGCACTTCGTCGTCTTCCGGACGGAGTCGGGCGACATCGGCGAGGACGTGGGCCGCCTCGCGGGCAACACGCTCCTCCTGGAGCATGAGGGCACGCTCCTCCGCATCGAGGGCCAGATCGACCGCGCGCGGGCGATCGAGATCGCGGAGTCGCTCGAGCGGGACTAGGCGGCCGCGGCCGCTTCGCCCATGAGGTCGGTCTCGACGCGGGCGCACACTTCTGCGGCGAGGTCGACGAAGGCGCGGGCGGCCGGCGAGCGGTACCGGTCGCGGTGCCAGGCGAGGCCGATGCGGCGCGGCGGGACGCTCTCGAGCCCGATGACCACGGTGCCGTCATGGTTGAGATCGACCGTGAGCAGCGGCACGAGCGCGGCGCCGACGCCTGCGGCGACGAGCTCCTGGATGGTGCCGTTGTCGTCCGAGCGGAAGACGATGCGCGGCTCGAGGCCGGCGTCGTGGAAGCGGTTCTCGATCTGGTGGACGCTCCTGCACTGCCGGTTGCCGATCAGCGGCATCGCGGCCACCTCGCGCAGCGAGGGCGGCTTGGGGCGCCCGGCGAGCGGGGAGTCGGTGGGCAGGACGACCACGTAGGGGTCGCGCATGAGCTCGATGCTCTCGAACGGCCCTTCCTCGGCCGGGAGCATGACGAACGTGAAGTCGAGCTCGCCCCGCTCGACCGCGTCGAGCAGCGCGCCGTCGTCGGCGGCCTCGGTGAGCTGGACCGCCACATCAGGCCACGTCTCCGTGAACGTCCGCAGCAGTCGCGGCAGGACGCGGGCGCCGACGCTCTGGAACGTGCCGACGCGCAGGGTGCCGACCGACCCTTCGGTGAAGGCCGCGAGATCGGCCTGCGCCGCCTGGAGGCGCGCGACGATGCCGGCTGCGTGGCGCAGGAGGAGCTCGCCCGCCTCCGTCAGGGAGACGCGGCGCGGTCCGCCGGGCCGCTCGACGAGCCGCTGCCCGACCACGCGCTCGAGCGCCTGGATCTGCTGGCTGACGGCGGACTGCGTGTACCCGAGGCGCTCCGCGGCGCGCCCGAACGAGCCCTCCTCGGCGACCGCCTGGAGGGCGGCCAGATGCCGCAGCTCCACCCCGAGCCATCCATCAGATCGCATGATCAACATGAATCATAACTTGACTTGTGCTTATCGACCAACAGGCCGATGCTGAGGGTATGGAAGTCGCCCTCATCGCACTCTTTCTCCTGCTAGTCGGGCCTCTTGCGCTCTTCTACGGTGTGGACTCCCGCATCGACGAGCGCAAGCGTCTCGAGTGGCGGCGCTCGTAGCCTCACCGGGCCGCGCCACGGCTCGACCCGCGGTGTCCTCGCCCGATTCCCGTGGGCCGAGCTGCGGCGCGGAACCCCTTTCCGACAGCTCCTGACGCACCCGGGTCGAGATTTCCCGCCCGAGGTGTCAGCATTCCCCCTGGGTGGAGACGGGGCTGGAAGGCAAGCGCGTGCTCGTGACCGGTGCGTCCGGTGGGATCGGCGCTGCCTGCGCGCGGGCCTTCGCGGCCGAGGGCGCGCTCGTCGGCATCCACTACCACCAGGGGCTCGAACGGGCCGAGGTGGTCGCGGCCGACTGCGAGGGCTCGGTGCTCCTCCAGGCCGACCTCCGCCGCGAGGACGAAGCCGACAGGTTGTTCGCCGAGGCCAGGGAGGCCCTCGGTGGGCTCGACGTCTGCGCCGCGGTTGCCGGCGTCTGGCCCGAGGAGGACGTTCCGCTCTGGCACCTCTCCCTCGACCGCTGGCAGGAGACGCTTGCCGCGAACCTCACCGCCACGTTCCTCACCGCCCGCGGCTTCCTGCGCGAGGTCGAGGCCTCGGGCAGCGGGAGCCTGGTGCTCGTGGGCTCCACGGCGGGCATCTACGGCGAGGCCGGCCACGCCGACTATGCCTCGGCCAAGTCGGCGATCGTCCGTGGCCTCCTCCTCAGCCTCAAGAACGAGATCGTGCGGGTGGCCCCGCTCGGGCGGGTGAACGTCGTCTGTCCGGGCTGGACGGTCTCACCGATGACGCGCTCCACCCTCGACGACCCGGGCCTGATCGACCGCGTGACGCGAACGATGGCCCTGCGGAAGGTGGCCCAGCCGGACGACGTCGCGCGCCAGATCGTCGTCCTCGCCTCCGACGAGCTCTCCGGTCACGTCACCGGCCAGGTGATCGTCGTGGCGGGCGGCATGGAAGGCCGCGTCCTGCACGACTAGTGCCGTTCGGCTCGAGCCCGCAACTCTTCGCGGGCCTCCTCCGTTAAGAGCGCGAACCAACTAGGAGGAGAGCATGTACATCGGTGGCGGTCTTCTCGCACTGATTCTCGTAATCATCATCCTGATCCTGATCTTCTAGGAACGGGAGCCGGGCGCCGCGCCTCGCACAAGAGCGCGCGGCGCCCTTTTTCATGGTCCAGCGAGACGGGCACCTGCAGGTGCCCGTTTTCGTTGCCGGAGCGCCGAGGGGCGGACCCGAGACGCCCGCCCCTCGGCCGGGGAGGAGGAAGCGAGAGGCGGCCTCTAGTACGGAGGCCTGTTGTACGGATCCTGTTGGACGACCGTCGTCTCGCGCCGCCAACCTCCGACGCCGCCCCAGGTCGACCAGAAGAGGAGCGAGAGCAGGAAGCCGACGATGCCTACGATCATGAGGATCCAGCCGACGGTTGCGATGTCGATGCCCTGAACTTCCGCGGTCACGGCGAAGGCAAGGATTGCGCCGACGGCGACGAGGAAGATGCTTGCGCCGATACCCATGGTTCGAATTGCCTCCTTCGGGGTTCAGGAGGAGAACGGTCGAGCCTCAAGCATGGATACGGTTGCGTTAGGGTTCTCGCGGGCCGCGAGACCCTGCTTGCTACGTGCGAAAGCGCTCGATCATCCAGATGACGCTGGTCGGGGTGGCCGTCGGCGCTGCCCTGGCTGTCGTCGCGGTTTTCATCCCGTGGCTTCCCGATGCCGCGTCGGAGCAGGCCGGCATCGTCGATTCGGTCTACTGGGTCGTCACGATCATCTGCGTCGTCATCTTCGCGCTGGTCGCCGGCGTCTCCGTCTACGCGGTCTACAAGTTCAGGGCGCCTCCCGGGGACATGGACGATGGGAGCCCGATCCACGGGCACACGGGCATCGAGATCGTGTGGACGTTGATCCCCACGATCCTCGTCACGGCGATCGCGATCTACTCGGGCGTTGCGCTCGCGCAGGCGGAGGACGTGCCCTCGGACCACCGGGTGATCGCGGTGACGGGCGAGCAGTTCGCGTGGACGTTCACGTACCCGGACATCGAAGTGGAGGGCGGCCGCCCGCTGACGACCGGCGAGCTCGTCGTCCCCGTCGACCAGACCGTCGAGTTCGAGATCACCTCGAAGGACGTGATCCACTCGTTCTGGGTACCTGAATGGCGGATGAAGCAGGATGCGGTCCAGGGAGTGACGACGCGGACGGTGGTCAAGCCGACGAAGATCGGGGAGTACGACGTCGTCTGCACGGAGCTCTGCGGCCTCGGGCACGCGACGATGCGCTCCCGCGCGCGCGTCCTCTCCATGGCCGACTTCCAGGCCTGGGTCGAGGAGCAGCAGCGCCTCGCCCGCGAAGGCGGAGCCGTGCAGGGCAAGGAGCTCTTCACCCAGCAGTGCGGGTCCTGCCACACCCTGGCGGACGCGGGGACGACCGGCGAGGTCGGGCCGGACCTCGACGAGGCGCTCCAGGGCGTCGACGCCGACTTCGTCATGGAGTCGATCGTGGACCCGAGCGCTAGCATCGCGGAGGGGTACGAGGACGCGATGCCGGACAACTTCGGGGAGGTCTTCACGGAACCGCAGCTAGAAGGGCTCGTCGAGTATCTGCTCCAGGCGACCGGAGGCGGCAACTGATGGCTGTCGACGTTCACGCCGAGCACACGACGGCCCACGCGCCGCCGCCTCCGCGACGGGGCATGCGGCGTCTGACCGGGCCCGGCTGGCTCCGGGTGCTCTGGACGATGCCCCTCGGCTGGGTCTTCGCGACCCTGCTCGTGATCGGCGCGCGCTCGGCCATGGGGTTCGAGCCCCTGTGGGAGCTGCAGGTCCTGATCGTCGCCTGGACGGTCGTCGTCCCGCTTGCGTTCCTCGCCGGGATCGGCGGCTTCGACTACTGGGCCTACTGGATCTCCGGCAAGCCGACGCGGCCGGAAGACCACTCGGGCCACGGCGCGCGAACGTGGAGGGACTACTTCCGCGTGAACACCGACCACAAGGTGATCGGGATCCAGTACCTGGTCACGACGGTCTTCTTCTTCGTCGCGGCCGGGCTGATGGCGATGTTCATGCGCGCGGAGCTGGCGCGCCCCGGGATGCAGTACGTGGACACGAACACGTTCAACGGCTTGTTCTCGGTGCACGCCTCGCTGATGATCTTCCTCTTCATCATCCCGGCGTTCGCGGGGCTCGGGAACTACGTCATCCCGCTGATGATCGGCGCGCCGGACATGGCCTTCCCGCGCCTGAACGCGCTCTCGTTCTGGCTGCTGCCGATCGCCGGCCTGATCATGCTCTCGAGCTACCTCGTGCCGGACGGAGGCGCGTTCGCCGCCGGGTGGACGAACTACGTCCCGTTAGCCGTCAACCAGGCGGACGGCAACCTCATGTTCCAGATGGGCGTCCAGTGGGCCGGTGCGTCCTCGATCATGACCGCGCTCAACTTCCTGGTCACGATCATCACCATGCGTGCGCCCGGGATGACCTTCTGGCGCATGCCGCTCCTCGTGTGGGCGAACTTCGCCACGTCGACGCTGGTCGTGCTGGCGACGCCCTTCGTGGCCGGCTCGCAGTTCTTCATCATGTTCGACCGGGTCCTGCACACGAACTTCTTCAACCCGGAGCTGGGGGGCGACATCATCGCCTACCAGCACATCTTCTGGTTCTACTCGCACCCGGCGGTCTACATCATGATGCTGCCCGGCTTCGGCATCGCCTCGGAGGTGATCTCCGTCTTCGCGCGGAAGCCGATCTTCGGCTACCGGCTGATGGCCCTCTCGCTGATGGCGATCCTCATCCTCGGGTTCTCGGTCTGGGCGCACCACATGTTCGTGTCGGGGATGCAGCCGTGGATCCGCATCCCGATGATGGTGACCACGCTCGTGATCGCGGTCCCGACCGGGATCAAGGTCTTCAGCTGGCTGGCGACGCTGTGGGAGGGGCGTCTCCACTTCAAGACGCCCATGCTGTTCGCACTGGGCTTCGTGTCGATGTTCGTGATCGGCGGCCTCTCGGGCATCTACCTCGGCTCGATCCCGATCGACATCCACGCGAGCGACACGTACTTCGTCGTCGCCCACATCCACTACGTGCTCTTCGGCGGGTCGCTCTTCACGATCTTCGCCGGCATCTACTACTGGTTCCCCAAGATGACCGGCCGGATGTACAACGAGCGCCTCGGGCAGATCCACTTCTGGCTCACGTTCGTCGGCTTCAACGTCACGTTCTTCCCGATGCACTGGGTCGGCCTGCAAGGGATGCCGAGACGGGTGGCCGACTATTCGCCCGAGTTCGGGAACTGGAACCTGGTCATCTCGATCGCGTCCTTCGGGCTGGGGGCCTCCACGATCGTGTTCCTCTACAACATGATCGTGAGCTGGCGGCGCGGCGAGCGGGCGCCCGCGAACCCCTGGCGCGCGCTGACGCTCGAGTGGCAGGTCTCCTCGCCGCCGCCTGTCTTCAACTTCGACGAGATCCCGCAGGTGGTCGGGAGCCCGTACGAGTACGGCGTCCGCGGCGCGCGCCACGCGGTGCTGAACGGCGACCGTGCGGAGGTCGAGCCACGCGAGAAGGTCGAGGCATGAGCGACGTCGACCCCTACGCGGAGAAGGCGCCCGAGTCGGCCGAGGAGCGGCCGCGCCACATCCTCGTCCTTGCGAACGAGACCGTCGCGGGCCAGCCGCTCCTGGACGCGATCCAGGAGCGCGCCGCCGGGGGCGCGATCCGCGTGACGGTCATCTCGCCGCAGAACGATCCGCGCGCCGGCTACGTCGTCTACGAAGAAAGCCGCCGCTCGAGCGCCGAGCGCCGCCTGCGCAGGACGCTCGACCTGCTGCACGAGGCGGGCATCGCCGCCCGTGGCGCCGTCGTCGACCCCGATCCGCTCCAGGCGCTGCGCGACGGCCTCCACCAGTACGCGCCGGTCGACGAGGTGATCATCTCGACGCATCCGGGCGCCGTCCGCTCGAGCTGGCTGCGCGCAGGGCTCGTCGACCGCGCCCGCAAGGCTGCGGGAGGGATCCCGGTCTCGCACGTCGAGGTCGACCTCAGCTCCGGGCGCGAGCGGGCGCACGTGCTCGTGATCGCGAACCAGACGATCGTCGGCGGGCCGCTCCTCGAGGCGCTCCGCGAGCGTGCCCAGGCGGGCCCCGTCGAGTTCACGCTCGTCGCCCCGGCCGACGAGCCGGGCGTGCAGAAGCGCCTCGACCTTGCGCTCGCCGAGCTCAAGGGGCTCGGCATCGAGGCGACGGGGCACCTCGGCGACCCCGATCCGGTCACCGCCGCGCTGAACGCCGCCCACGACGAGCAGGTGGACGAGATCATCGTCTCCACGTTCCCCGAGGCCAGCTCCGGCTGGCTCCGCCGCAACGTCGTCGGCCGGATCGAGAGCGGTGCGGAGCTCCCGGTCAAGCACGTCGTCGTCTCGCCCGAGCAGGCGGAGGCGCTCATTCCCTGATGGCGACCGTCGACCACGCACACGACCACCCGCCGGTGGCGCACCAGAGCTCGCGCGTCGACTCGCGCCTGCTCGGCATCTACTTCTTCATCGCCTCCGAGGTCATGCTGTTCGGCTCCTTCTTCAGCGCGTACTTCTTCGCGCGCGTCGTGGTCGGAGGCGACGGCGGGTGGCCGCCGGAGGGCTACGAGCTCCCCGTCTACCTGGCCTTCCTGAACACGGTCATCCTGGTCACCTCGAGCTTCACCATGCACTGGGCGCTCCAGTCGGTGAAGCGCGGCAACCGCTCGGGGCTGATCGCGGGTCTCACGCTCACGTTCCTGCTCGGGCTCACGTTCCTGCTCATCCAGGCGCGCGAGTACACCCGCCTCGGCTTCGCCCCGTACGACAACGCCTTCGGGTCGACCTTCTACGGGCTCACCGGGCTGCACGGCGCCCACGTCTTCGTCGGGCTGAACCTCTTGCTCTATGCGCTGATCCGCTCGACGCGTGGACACTTCGGCCCCGAGACGGAGAAGCACCTGGGCGTCGAGCTGCCGGGCATCTATTGGCACTTCGTCGACGTAATGTGGATCGTCGTGTACGTCACGGTCTACGTGATCTAGCGCTGTAGGCCGGCACAAGGAGGCGCGCCATGCGCAACCCGTTCCGGAGCGAAGCTGAGGCCTTCAGCTTCGTGCTCGTGTGCGCGGGGTTGTTCGCCGTCGTCGCGGTGGCGGGCGTCCTCTTCGGCGGCTGGGTGGCACTCGTGGTCTTCCTCGTCCTCGCCGCCGGTCTCGCGTACTACATCAAGGGAGCGCCGAAGGAGGCCGAGCACCCCGTGGTTGCCCCGGTGGGCGGCGACCGGCGCTGCATTCTCGTCGTCGCCAACGAGACCGTCGCCGGCCGCGCCCTGCGCGGCGAGGTCGTGCGCCGGGCGGAGGGCGACGTCGACGTGCTCGTCGTCTGCCCCGCCCTCAACTCGCCGCTACGCCACTGGGCCTCGGACGAGGACGGCGCGCGAGCGCTCGCCCACGACCGGCTGGAGGAGTCGCTGGGAGCGCTCGCAGCCGAGGGGGTCGAGGCGCGCGGCGAGGTCGGCGACGCCGACCCGATCCAGGCGATGGACGACGCGCTCCGGAGATTCGGCGCCGACGAGATCGTCATCTCGACCCA
>DASSCF010000096.1:0-25394 GCA_035698025.1 Gaiellaceae bacterium | reverse complement strand
GGCCGAGACCGGGATCATCTACATCGACGAGGTCGACAAGATCGCGCGCAAGGCGGACAACCCGTCGATCACGCGCGACGTCTCCGGCGAGGGCGTCCAGCAGGCGCTCCTCAAGATCCTCGAGGGCACGGTCGCGAGCGTTCCGCCCCAGGGCGGCCGCAAGCACCCGCACCAGGAGTTCCTCTCCATCGACACGACGAACATCCTCTTCATCTGCGGCGGCGCGTTCGCCGGGCTGGAGAAGATCATCGGGAAGCGCATCGGCAAGAACCAGGTTGGGTTCGGCGCGGACATCAAGTCGCGCAAGTCGATCGAGTCGAGCGAGCTGCTCTCGTCGGTGATGCCGGAGGACCTGCTCTCGTTCGGCCTGATCCCCGAGTTCATCGGCCGCCTGCCCGTCGTCTCGGCCGTGCACCAGCTCACCCGCGAGGACCTCGTCCAGATCCTGCTCGAGCCGAAGAACGCGCTCGTCAAGCAGTACCAGCGCTTCTTCTCCTATGACAACGTCGAGCTCGTCTTCACGGACGACGCGCTCTGGCAGATCTCGGACAAGGCGCTCGAGCGCGAGACCGGCGCGCGAGGGCTCCGCTCGATCATCGAGCTCGCGCTCCTCGACGTCATGTTCGAGCTCCCGTCCCGCAAGGACGTCTCCAAGTGCGTGATCACGAAGGAGACGATCGAGCGCAACCTCCGCCCGACGCTCGTCACGAGCGCAGGGCACGCGCTCGCGCTGGACGAGCTCGAAGAAGAGTCCGCCTAGACCGCCACGTGCACCGGGTCTACGCCAGCCTGCCTCTGAGCGGGCCGGCTGCGCGGCTGGGACGCGACCTCCTACGCGGGATGCAGCTCGCGCTCGAGCGCGCGTACGCGGACGTGGAGCTCGTCACGCTCGACTCCTTCGGCGAGGACCGCGAGGAGCAGGCGGCGGCCAACGCGCGGCAGGCCGTCGAGGATGCAGCGGCGGTCGCCTACGTCGGCGACTTCCACTCCTCGCAGGTGCTCGAGACGGCCCCGATCCTCGGCGAGGCGGGGCTCTTGACGGTGGCGCCGGTGGCCACGTTCGCGGATCTTCGCGGGCCGACCCTCGTCCGCCTGATGCCGCACGACGGGGTCGGCGCGAGGGCGATCGCGGCCTGGCTCACGCGAGTGGGCGCGGGCGAGCTGTTGATCGTCCACGACCACGACGCCGACTACGGAGTCGCGGTCGGCGCCATGTGCGACGAGGCGGCGAGAAAGCGAGGGCTGACGGTACGGACTCGCCCGGTCTGGAACCACGACGAGCCGTGGGCGGAGGACGTGGGGGAGGCCGATGCGGTGCTCTACGTCGGCGTCGCCGGCTCCGGCGCGATCGGTCTCTGGCGGGACCTGCACGGACACGACCCGGGCATGTGGCTCCTCGGCTCCGAGGGCGTCGCCGAGGAGTGGCTCGCGCAGGGCATCGACGCCTCCGCCGCCGAGCGCACCCGCTTCTTCGTCGCGCAGCGCGCGCCCTTCGCCCTCTACGGCTACGAGGCGATGGCACTCGTCCTCGACGCGATCGCGGCCGAAGGCGGCGACCGCGCGGCGGTGACCCGCGCGGCACGTGGGACGAAGGACAGGGACTCGATCCTCGGGCGCTACTCGATCGACGACGAGGGTCACACGACCACGACCGCGTACGGAAGGCTCGCGGTCGTGGACGGCGTCCTCGTCTGGGACGAGCCCTAGTCCCGAGCTTCGCGGGGTGGGCCCGGGTGGGCCCACCCCGCTGTTGCTTGCTACTGGTCCTGCCAGGCGGCGAGGCCGGTGATGGCCACGCCCTTGCCGATGCGGCCGATCGACCGCGTCTTGCCGGTGTCAAGGTCGACACGCCACAGCTCGGCTGCGCTGCGACCCGCCCGGGTGCCCGCGACGTAGCCGACGTTGTCGGCGCCGGCGATGTCGAAGCCGGCGTTCGGGCCCAGGTCGAACCCCAGCGTGACAGGCATGATCAGGGTGCCGTTGTTGGCAGGCCGCTGAATCCAGAGCCGGTCCTTGCTGGGGGCGATGTCGAGGGCGTACAGCTCGGTCACGGTCGGCCGGGTCGCGAACTCCGTGAAGGACGAGTTGGTGTACGCGGAGCCGACCACCATGACGTCTGCGGGGGTGAGGCTCGTGTCCTTGGAGAGCAGGTTGCCCTCGTCCGGATTGAGGCGGATGTTGTCGTCGGCATCGCTCGTCACCCGGATCTTGTCGACGGTCGGGTTGAAGTCGAAGCCGATGTTGCCGCTGTTGAGCGCGTCGGGCGCCAGCTCGAAGGCAGGTCCCTCGGCGACGGCGATTGCCGTGGCGACGTTGACGCGGTAGACGACCTTGTCGCTTCCGAGCGCGTAGAGATCGCCGGTGGCGGGTCGGAAGTCGATGCCGCCGAGCACCACGCCTGTCGGCAGGCCCGCGATCGCCTTCGAGCGGACGGAGCGCGGCGAGCGCGAGTCGAACTGCAGGAGATTCCCCTGCGAGTCGGTCGCGAAGAGCACGCGCCGTTCGCCTTTTCGCCCGTCGCTGCCGCCGTCGGCGGCGGCTCCGAGCGGGACGACGAGCGCGACGAGCGCGCCGGCGACGAGCGCCCAGCGTGTCAGTTTGGACATGATCATCTCCTCCTAGGTCGATGCGGTGGGGGTGAAGTCCCTTCGCAACCGACCCGGAGGACGGTTCAGTCGGAGGCGGCTAACCCGGCGCCCAGGCCACCGAGCAGACGTCGACCGGGTCCTTGAAGCCCTTCAGGGTGATGGAGCGGTGCTCGGAGGTGGCGAACTGCGGCAGGCCGCTCATCGTGTCCTTGCTGGCGAGCACCTCGCGGCCGCCGGCGGCGGCGCCGATGCGGGCCGCCGCATGGACGCCCTTGCCGTGGTAGTTCTCCCGCGTCTGCAACGCCCCGTCCGAGTGGACGCCGATGCGGATGTCGAACTCGAACTCCTGGTCGATCGCTCGCTGGATCGCGACGGCGGCGCCGACCGCGTCGGCCGGCTCCTCGAAGGCGGCGAAGAAGCCGTCGCCCGTGTGGTCGACGACCTGGCCCTGGAAGTCCGCGAAGATCGCCCGGAGTGCGTCGTCGTGCCGGCGGAGGAGGTTGACCCACTGGCGGTCCGACTCCACGGCGCTCGCGATCTCCGTGGAGCCGACGATGTCCGTGAAGAGGAAGGTCTTCATGACCTCGGTCGAGACGTCCCTCATGAGGAGCTCCCCGACGCGATCGGCGTCGCGGGCCGCGCCCAGCCGCTCGAAGCGGGCCGCGGCGGCCTGGAGCTCCCAGACCGCCGCGTCCTCGTCGCCCCCGTCGCGCAGGGCTCTGCCGAGCTGCTCGCGTGCGCGCGCGACGTCGTAGGTCGCGCCGTTCGAGTCCCAGATCATGCGCGCGTCGCGAAACTCGTGGAACGCCGAGTCTGCTTCGCCGCGGCCCAGTGCGACTTGCCCGCGGGCGAACGCGGCCGACGCCCTGAGCGCCGACGTCTCGTAGACGTTGGCGATCGAGCCGAGCCGTTCCGCGTATCCCGCGGCCTTGTCGACCTCGCCCGCCGCGACGGCGATCTCGACCGCGGCCGGGAGGAGGCGGGCCTGGGCCGGGAGGTTGAGCGACTCGTCACCGGCCGCTCTCCGGATCGACGCGAACGCGCCCTTGGCGTTTCCCTGCGTGAGGCGGAGGAGGGAGAGCCCGGGCTCGGGTGTCCGCCCGAGCTCGTCGGCTTCCCGGAAGGCCTGCTCGGCCTGCGCGAGCTCGCCGAGCCTGAGCCTGACCTCGCCGAGCTCGTAGAAGGCGGCGCCCGCGATGCGCGGGTTCCAGATGCGCAGCTCCTCGCTTGCCCTGTCGGCGAGCTCCTGCGCCTCGGACAGGCGGCCCTTGAACTTCATCACCTCGGCATGGTTGACCCGGCACATGCCCGGGAAAGCGTTCATCCCGCCCGACTCGCAAAAGTCGCTGGCGCGCTCCGCCCACTCGCCGGCGCTCTCGAAGTCGGCCACGTCGCGGCAGGCGCCGATCGTGTTGCAGTAGACGACGAGCGTCGAGAACGGGTCGAGCTCGCCGGCCAGCGCGGCCGTGCTCGCCTCGTCGAGGAAGAGCTTCCCCTCGGCGACCTCGCCCTGCTCGATGAGGACGTTCCCCTGCCGCTGGAGCGCGCGGATCTCGAGGTTGCGGTCGCCGAAGCGCCGTCCCAGCTCCTCGGCCTGCTTGGCGAGGGCGAGCGACTCCGCGAAGTTGTGCTCGCCGAGCTCGACGAGGCTCTTCTGCAGTGCCCAGTACCCGTGCTCCGGAGCTTCGTCCTCGAGGTCGAGCAGCCGCTTCGCGCGGCTCATCCAGCCGTTTGCGACCGACATCTGGAGGTCGTTCTTCAGGCCGTGCGCGATCAGGGTCGCGACGTAGGCGGCCCGCAGTGTGTTGCCCTGCTGGAGGTAGCCGCGGTAGGCCCGCTCGAAGTACGGATGGATCACTTCCATCTGGCCGTTCCACATCGCCGCCTCACCGAGCAGCATGAGATCCTCGGGGGCGAGCTCCATGGTTTCGTCCGCCGCGCGTAGGAGCTCGTAGCCCGCGACCCAGTCCAGCCGGGCTATCGCCTCGCGCCCAGCGGCGAGAGGATCCTGGGTGATCTGGCTCACCGTCGACCTGCTTCCATGCTACAAGTCTGCCCGAGTGGGATGGCCGAAGCCAAGATCCTCATCGTGGACGACGATCAGGACATCAGGCGGCTCCTGGGTCACCGCCTGAAAAGCGAAGGCTTCGAGGCCGTCTTCGCGGGCGATGCGATCGCAGCCGTCAACTCCGCGCGCAAGGAGGAGCCCGACCTGATCCTGCTCGACCTCGGCCTGCCCGCAGGCGACGGCCGCGTCGTCATGGAGCGCATGCAGGCCATGCCCGCGCTCGAGGGGATCCCGGTGATCATCATCACCGCGCGCGACCTCTCCCTGGAGCGGGAGTCGCTGGAGCAGACGGGCGCCGTCGCGCTGTTCCAGAAGCCGTTCGACCACGACGAGCTGGTCGCGGCAATCCGTTCAGCCCTCGGCTGAGCGGCGCGGGCACCGCCGTACAATCCTGTCGATGGAGCAGACCTACTCGCCTGCGGGCCTCGAGGAGCGCTGGCAGCGCACCTGGGAGGAGGAGGGCCTCTACCGGGCCGGCGTCGCCGCGCGCCGCGACGAGACGTTCGTCATCTGCGTCCCGCCTCCCAACGTGACGGGCGCGCTCCACATGGGCCATGCGCTCAACGGGTCGCTCCAGGACGTGCTCGTCCGGTGGCACCGCATGCGCGGCTTCGACACGCTCTGGCAGCCGGGGTACGACCACGCGGGGATCTCGACGCAGAACGTCGTCGAGAAGCAGCTCGTCCGCGAGGGCACGTCACGCAAGGAGATCGGCCGCGAGGCGTTCGTCGAACGTGTGTGGCGCCACCTCGAGGAGACGGGCCGCACGATCATGGGCCAGTACCGTCGCCTCGGCGCGTCGCTCGCCTACGAGCGCGAGCGCTTCACGATGGACGACGCCTACATCGAGGCGGTCATGCGCTTCTTCGTCCATCTCTGGGACCGCGGCTGGATCTATCGCGCGAACCGCATCGTCAACTGGTGCCCGTTCCACGAGACGGCCATCTCCGACCTCGAGGTCGTCCACGAGCCGATGGACGACAGGCTGACGTACGCGCGCTACCCGTTCACCGACGGCTCCGGGTCGATCACGGTGGCCACCGTGCGCCCGGCGACGATCCTGGCCGACGTGGCCGTGGCCGTGCACCCGGAGGACGAGCGCTACCGCGATGCCCTCGGCAAGGAGGTCGTGGTTCCGTACGTCGAGCGGCGCGTCCCCGTGGTCGCCGACGAGCTCGTCGACCCCGAGTTCGGAACGGGCGCGCTCAAGATCACGCCCGGGCACGACCCGACCGACTTCGAGATCGGGCGTCGGCACGACCTTCCGACCCTGACGGTCATCGGTCCGGACGGGCGCATGAACGAGGAGGCCGGCGACCTTGCCGATCTGGAGCAGGCCGAGGCCGACAAGGCCGTCGTCGCCTGGCTGAAGGAGCGCGACCAGCTCGAGAAGCAGGAGAACTACCGCCACAACGTCGGCACGTGCGAGCGGTGCCACACGCGCATCGAGCCGCTCGTCTCGCTCCAGTGGTGGTGCGCCATGGAGGAGCCGCGCAAGCCGGCGCTCGAGGCGCTGCGCGAGCGGCGCGTGCGCTATCACCCCGAGTCCCAGCACCAGTTCGCGATCCGCTCGCTCGAGGACATCCCGGACTGGAACATCTCCCGTCAGCTCTGGTGGGGGCATCAGCTGCCGATCTGGTACTGCCCCGACGGCCACGCCACGTGCGCCTGGCCGGCGCCCGAGGCCTGCGCCGAGTGCGGGTCGGGCCGGCTCGAGCGCGACCCCGACGTGCTCGACACGTGGTTCTCGTCCGCGCTCTGGCCCTTCGCCACGCTGGGCTGGCCGGAGGACACCGAGGACCTGCGGCGCTACTACCCGGGCGATGTCGACTCGACCGCGCGCGAGATCATCAGGCTCTGGGTCAACCGGATGATCTGGTCAGGGCTCGAGCTCGTCGGCGACGTCCCCTTCACCGACGTGATCATCCACTCGACCGTGCTCGCGCCCGACGGCCGGCGGATGTCCAAGAGCCTCGGGACGGGCATCGACCCGCTCGAGCTGATCGCCGAGCACGGGGCCGACGCGACGCGCTACGGCCTCCTGAAGATGTCCTCCACGCAGGACGTGCGCTTCTCGGAGGGTGCGATCGTCGAGGGTCGCAAGCTGGGGACGAAGCTCTGGAACGTCTCGCGTCTCATCCTCGCCAACACGGAAGGCGCGGTGCCGGAGGCCAGGCCGCAGGCCCTCGAGGAGCGCTGGATCCTGGGCCGGCTCGATGCCGCCCGCGCGGAGATCGAAAGCGCCTGGGTGCGGTTCGACTTCGCCGCCGCCGTCAAGGAGCTCTACAGCCTCACGTTCGACGACTTCTGCGACTGGTACGCCGAGGCGGCGAAGCCGCGGCTCTACGAGGACGACCCGGACGCGGCGGCCACGGCCCTCGCGGCGCTCGAGCGGCTCCTGAAGCTCCTGCACCCCGTGATGCCCCATGTGACCGAGGAGATCTGGTCGGAGCTCCCTGACCGCGAGACTCGGCTCGTCGTCGCTCCCTGGCCCGAGCCGGACGAGCGCTTCGCCGGCGAGGTGGACGCGCTCGAGGGAGTGCGTGACGCGGCCGAGATCGCGCGCCGGAGCGGCGTCGTCGTCGAGCTCGAGGGCGACGCGAAGCGCGTCTTCGACATCGTCGTCCAGCCCGAGAAGCTGCCGGTCAACGGGAGCCGCGACGACGAGGTGGCGCGCCTGCGGAAGGAAGTCGCGCGCTCCGAGGGGATGCTGTCCAACGAGAACTTCGTCGCGAACGCTCCGGCCGATGTGGTCGAGGGCGAGCGCGAGAAGCTCGAGCGGTACCGGCGCGAGCTCGATGCGCTCGGCGGCTGACAGCAACCTCACCTGGCTCGAGTCGCTCAGCCCGTGGCCCGAGGAGTTCGGGCTGGGGCGGATGCGGGAGCTCCTCGAGCGGCTCCGCAACCCCGAGCGCCGACTGCGGGCGATCCATGTCGTGGGGACGAACGGCAAGACGACGACGACGCGGATGACCGAGGCCCTGCTGGCCGCGGAGGGCCTCCGGGTCGGCTCCTACACGTCCCCCCATGTCGTTTCCTGGACCGAGCGGCTCCGCGTGGGCGGCGAGGAAGCCGACCTCGAAGCCGCGCTCGGACGGGTGCGCGCCGAGGCCGAGGCGGTCGAGGCGACGCAGTTCGAGGCGTTGACGGCCGCGGCTCTGGCCGAGCTCGCGTCGGCCGAGGTGGACGTGGCCGTCGTGGAGGCGGGGCTCGGTGGGCGGCACGACGCGACCAACGTCCTCGACGCGGGTGTCGTCGTCCTCACCAACGTCGCGCTCGAGCACGTGGACGTGCTCGGGCCGACGCGCGAGGCGATCGCCGGGGAGAAGCTCGCGGTCATCTCTCCGGGCGCGCTCGTCGTTCTCGGTGAGGCGGAGTGGGAGGGGGCGGCGCGAGCGGCCGGCGCGTCGGCGGTCACCGTCGTCTCGGGCTCGAGCGCCGCACTCGCGCACGCGGCGGCCGAGAGCTTCCTCGGCCGCACCGTCGATCCGGCGCCGCTCGCCGACGTCCACGTGCCCGGCCGGCTCGAGATCGTCTGCGAGCAGCCCCTCGAGCTCCGGGACGGCGCGCACAACCTCGCGGGGGTCGGCTACCTTCTCGGGCGCGCGCCGCGAGCAGAATGGACGCTCGTGGTGTCCATCCTCGCGGACAAGGACGCGGCCGGGATGCTGGCCGCCCTCTCGGCCCTGGGCCGCCGGCTCGTCGCGACCGAGTCCTCGAGCCCGCGCGCGCTTCCCGCCGAGGAGCTCGCCGAGCTCGGCCGCGCGTTCTTCGACGACGTCGAGGCCGTCGCCGACCCGGTCGTCGCCCACGCACGCGCGCGTGAAATCGCAGGGGAGGAGGGCGCGGTTCTCGTCACCGGTTCGCTCTACCTCCTCATGGACCTGGCCTCCGTCCGCCCTTCGTGTCTACCATGGCAAGCGTCGGCGAACGGCTGAGCGTCTTCGCCCTCGCGGCGATCGTGCTCTTCACGATCATCGCGATCGCGTTTGGCGCCGGGTGGTTCGTCGGAAAGATTCTGTTGTGACGATGCGCATACTCCTCGCTCAGACGACGACCACGACCGAGGACGACGGAAACCCCCTGGATTTCGTCGGCGACTTCTTCGACTCGGAGGAGTGGCTTGTCATCCGCAACGTCACGCTGTTCTTCCTCGTCGTCTTCTGGCTGGCCTCGGCGTACTGGGTTTACAAGGACGCGCGGCGGCGCATCGAGGATCCGTGGCTCCTGGCGATGGCCGTGGCGCTCGGCATCTTCCCGCCGTTCGTCGGGCCGCTCATCTACATGCTGTTCCGGCCGCCCGAATACCTCGAGGACGTGCGCGAGCGCGAGCTCGAGATCAAGGCGATGGAGGAGAACCTCGACTCGGTCGAGCGGTGCCCCGTGTGCCGCGCGGCGATCGAGCCGAACTTCCTCGCCTGCCCGGTCTGCACGACGAAGCTGAAGGACTCCTGCAGGCGCTGCAAGGCGCCGCTGGAGCCTCTCTGGCAGATCTGCCCGTTCTGCGAGACGCCGGTCGAGTCGCCGCGCGCCGTCGAGAACCTTTCTGGTTAGTCTGAGAGCGTGGAGCTCTTCGCGCAGCACTCGTCGTCTGGGGACGAGGGGTCTCTCGTCATCTCGATCATCGCGCTCGTCGCGATGATCGTCCCGTGGTTCGTGCTCGCGTACGTGAGCTGGATCTTCTGGAAGGCGAGGAAGCGCGCCGAGCCCGAGGAGGCGCGGATGCGCCGGATCCGCGAGGAGGAGCGACGGTGGCGGAACGCACACTCGTCCTGATCAAGCCGGACGCGATGCAGCGCCGGCTCGCGGGCGAGATCCTCGCCAGGTTCGAGCAGCGGGGCCTCGAGGTGCGTGCCGCAAAGCTCGTCCACGTCGACGAGGCGCTTGCGGGCGAGCACTACGACGAGCATCGCGAGAAGCCGTTCTTCGGCGAGCTCGTCGAGTTCATCACCTCGTCGCCGACGCTGGCTCTGGTGTTGGAGGGCGAGTCCGCGGTGAAGGTCGTGCGGACGACGATGGGGTCGACGAACCCTGTCGACTCGGCCCCGGGCACGATCCGCGGGGACCTCGCGCTCGCCATGCCGGACAACCTCGTGCACGGCTCGGACTCGCTCGAGTCGGCGGAGCGCGAGATCGCGCTCTGGTTCACCGACGGCGAGCTCGTGTGACGGCCTGAGCGCGCCGCCGGCTCTTCCCCTTCTCCTCGCGTCGACCTCGCCGCAGCGGCGGGCCATCCTCGAGCAGCTCGGGATCCCCTTCGACGTCTTCGCGCCGCGCTACGAGGAGCAGGACGACGGCGGTCTCGAGCCGGTCGACCTCGTGCGGGCGCACGCGGAGGGGAAGGCCCGCTCGGTCGCGGACGAGGCGGGCGAGCGCCCCGTCCTGGGCGTGGACACGGCAGTCGTGCTCGGCGACGCGGTCCTGGGGAAGCCGAAGGGCGAGGGCGAGGCGGTCGACATGCTCACGAGGCTCAGCGGCCAGACGCATGTCGTCGTCTCGGGCCTGTGCCTCCTGGCGCCCGGCTGGCAGGTCGTCGACCACGCCGAGACGCACGTCAAGTTCCGCGAGCTGACCCCGAGAGACGTCGCGCGCTACGTCGCCACGGAGGAGTGGCGAAGCCGTGCGGGCGCATATGCCATCCAATCCCGCGGCGCCGCCCTCGTCGAACGAATCGAGGGCGACTACCTCAACGTGGTGGGCCTCCCAGCCGCCGTCCTGATCGGCCACCTTTCAGCCCGCTACCCGGGCGCCTACAACGTCGGCTAGAGCCACGTCCGGGGGTCTGACCCCAGGCCGTGGCTCGTTTGGACGTGGCGGACGCACATCACTGACGAAGCTCTGGAACCTCCGTTGGGCAATCTCAGGCTCGTAACCGAAGTAGGTGAGCACGCGATCGACCGCCAAGAAACGGACGGGCCGAGCGATCCCGGCCGTTGCGCGATAGCTGCTCCATCGCCAGTCCGCGGGGTCGGCGCAAAGCCGAGCGCGAACGGGATTGTGCGCCAGATAACGGGACAGCTCCAGGAGATGCCCGTCGGACTGGACGGTCTCCGAGTGGAATCGGCCCTGGAAAAGGTGGCCCGTGAATCCATGACGGAGGTTGAACGCTTGCGCGTAGACGCCGTTCAGCCACTGGAAGCCATCGGAGAGCGTCGGTTCGGCCAGCTCGATGACGAGGTGATAGTGGTTCGGCATCAGGCAGTACGCGTGGAGTCGCCACTTGCTTCGCTCGCAAGCGGCATCGAGCAGGGCGATCAAGCGGGCTCGATCGGTGTCGTCCCGGAAGATCTCTTGGCGTCGGTTTCCGCGTGCGGTCACGTGGACGACGTCGCCTGAGCTCTGTGTCCGGAGTTGGCGCGCCACGTCCCCGACCCTACGTCGCGGGGTCTTGCACGAGGAGCGGGCGACACTGTCTTGGCACGTAGTTCAGGGCCGGTTGAGCCACGTCCCGGGGTCAGACCCCCGGACGTGGCCGTTGTGGACGTGCTCAGGCATGTCGTTACACTCACCTGACTCTTCATGAGCTTCTGGGGCTACCTAAGCGGCATGGGCGGGCGTGAGATGGCCGTCGACCTGGGGACTGCGAACACCCTCGTGTACGTGCGCGGGCGTGGAATCGTGCTCTCCGAGCCGTCCGTGGTCGCGATCGACCAGCGCACCGGCGAGGTGCACGCGGTCGGGATCGAGGCCAAGCGGATGCTGGGGCGGACGCCCGGGACGATCTCGGCCATCCGGCCGCTGAAGGACGGCGTCATCGCCGACTTCGACGTGACCGAGCAGATGCTCCGCCACTTCATCCAGAAGGTGCACCACAACCGCTTCGCGCACCCGCGCGTCGTCGTCTGCGTGCCGAGCGGCGTCACCGGCGTCGAGAAGCGCGCGGTCGAGGAGGCCACGCTGAGCGCCGGCGCGCGCCAGGCGTACCTGATCGAGGAGCCCATGGCCGCCGCGATCGGCGCCGGCCTGCCGGTCTCCGAGCCGACGGGGAACATGATCGTGGACATCGGCGGCGGCACGACCGAGGTCGCCGTCATCTCCCTCGGCGGCATCGTCGTCTCCCAGTCCATCCGCGTGGGCGGCGACGAGATGGACGAGGCGATCATGGCCCACATCAAGAAGGAGTACAAGCTCCTCATCGGCCAGCAGACGTCCGAGGAGCTGAAGCTCGAGATCGGCTCCGCGTGGGAGCTCCCGCAGGAGGTCTCGGCCGAGGTGCGGGGCCGCGACATGCTCACCGGCCTCCCAAAGACCGTCGTGATCACCTCGGAGGAGGTCCGCCGCGCGCTCGACGAGCCGGTCGGCCAGATCATCGACGCCATCAAGTCGACGCTCGACAAGACCCCGCCCGAGCTCGCCGCGGACATCATGGACCGCGGCATCGTCCTCGCCGGAGGCGGCGCCCTGCTCACCGGGCTCGCCGACCGCCTGCGCGAGGAGACGCAGATGCCCGTGCAGCTCGCCGAGTCGCCGCTCACGTGCGTGGCCGTCGGCTCCGGTCGCAGCCTGGAGGAGTTCGAGGTCATCCACCGCTCGGCCAAGGCGCGCCAGCGGAACGGCCGCCGCCGCTAGACCGCCCGACCCCAGGCACCACCTGGGTTCGCGGTTTCCGGGCGATTCACTACACTGGTCGGTTCCGTGCCTCGGCAACGCACAGCACGGCTCCCGGTGCTGGACGCACCCGTCCGGCGCGGTGAGGGCCCTTCCTCGCGATCGGGACGCGCATTCAGAGCGCGGCTCATTGCCGCCGTGCTCGTGCTCGTCTCGTTGGCGCTGATCACCCTGCACTTCCGCGAGTCGGACGACGGGCCGCTCCATGCCGCGCAGCGCATCGGCGTCTCCGTCCTCATGCCATTCGAGGTCGCCGGCGAGCGCATCTCGCGCCCCTTCCGCGACGGCTGGGGCTACGTCTCCGACCTCCTCGACGCCAAGTCCGAGAACGAGAGGCTCAAGGAGGAGAACGACGAGCTCCGGCGCGCCCAGATCGCCAACCAGACGGCCGAGCGCCAGATCGAGCGCCTCGAGGAGATGGCGACCTACATCGGCGGGCCGAGCTTCCCGACGGACTTCGAGGCGATCGTGGCCACGGTCGTGCGCCGCCCTCCGAACCCGTTCACGCAGCAGATCATGATCGCGGGCGGCAAGAACGACGGCATCGCCAAGAACGCCCCCGTCGTCACCGGCGACGGGCTCGTCGGCGTCGTCACCGACGTGACCGACACGAGCGCGAGCGTGACGCTGATCACCGACCAGAACAGCGCGGTCACCGCGTCCATCTCCGAGAGCGGGGCGTGGGGCATCGTCAGGGCCGGGCCGAGCGCCTCCACCCTCGTTCTCGACCAGGTCGAGAAGGACGAGCTGGTGCAGAAGGACGACCTCGTCGTCACGGCGGGCTGGGCGACCCGCAAGCTCGAGTCGCTCTTCCCGGAGGGCATCCCGATCGGGGTCGTCGAGTCGGTCGGCCAGCAGGACGTCGACCTCTACAAGCGGGTGCAGGTGACGCCGTTCGTGGACTTCGACTCCCTCTCCGAGGTGATCGTCCTCAAGGAAGTGCCGCGCCCCGCGCGCGCAAACCGGAACCGGGGAGCGAACCAGGGGCAGACGAACCAGCCGTGACGGGGATCGACGCACTGAAGGCGGGAGGGCTGATCCTCCTCGCCACCTTGATCCAGGTCTCGATCGCCGAGTGGATCGAGGTCGGGGAGGGGCATCCGGACGTCGTGCTCGTCACGCTCGTCGCCGTGTCGCTCCTTCGAGGGCCCGTCTTCGGCGCCGTCGGCGGCTTCGTCGCCGGTCTCGTCCTCGACTCCTCGTCCTTCGTCACCTTCGGCATGAGCTCGCTCCTCCTCACGATCGCCGGGTACTGCACCGGCCGCTTCGGGGAGGTCACGACGCGCACGTCGGTCCACCCGCTCCTGATCGCGGTTGCGCTCGCGACGACGGGCGTGACGCTGGGCTCCGCGGTGCTCCACTTCATGCTCGGCGAGACGATCGCCGCCTCGCAGCTCTTCGTGAGCGTGCTGCTGCCGAGCCTTGCGCTCAACATGCTCCTCGCCTACCCGCTGTACAGCCTCTGCGCCAGGTTCCTCCCACCGCAGGTGGGCATTCGCCGCGAGGTGAGCCCCGCTGTCTAGCCTGGTCAGGGAGTCGACCCGCGGCCCAGGCTTCCTCCCGCCGGATCCGCGCGTCGAGGAGCCGTACCGCTTCTCGCCGCAGATGGCGCTCCGCCTCGGGATCTTCGGCGTGCTCGCGATCATCGTCTTCTGCGCGCTCTTCTTCCGCCTCTGGGCGCTCCAGGTGATCTCGGGCGACCAGTACCTCGCCGACGCGCAGAACAACCAGATCCGCAGCTTCCGCCTCCAGGCGCAGCGCGGCCCGATCGTCGACCGCGACGGAGACGTGCTCGTCACGAACATGCCCGGGACGCTCGTCCAGGTCTGGCCGGCCGCGCTCGACGACGTGCCCTACGCGAAGCGTGACGCGATGATCATCCGTCTCGCCCGCGTCCTCGGCATGCGCCCCAAGGTCGTGCGCGCGAAGGTCACCAAGCAGCTGGCGAGCGACCCGCTGACCCCGGTGACGATCAGCTCGGACGTCGGCGACCGTCGCGCGGCGTTCCTCCTCGAGCACCAGACCGAGTTCCCCGGAGTGCAGATCACCGAGACCTACCTGCGCCGCTACGAGAAGGGCGCGATCGCCGCGCAGATCCTCGGCTACGAGTCCGAGATCACGGCCGAGCAGCTGAAGGCGCGCAAGAGCGGGACGCTCGCGCCCGGCGACCGCATCGGCCAGACCGGCATCGAGGCTGCCTACGACTCCTACCTCCGCGGGCAGCCGGGCCTGGGGCGCGTCTACGTCGACGCGCTCGGACGCGTGACGAGCGAGCGGCAGTTCAGCCAGATGCCGGAGTCCGGCGACAGCATTCGCCTCACGATCGACGACGAGCTCCAGCGCACGGCCGAGGACGCGCTTGCCTTCGGCGTCCGGCTCGCACACGACAACGGCGAGTGGGCCGCGAACGGCGGCGCCCTCGTGGCCATGGACGTGAACTCGGGCGAGATCCTCGCGCTCGCGTCCAACCCGACCTTCGACCCGAGCGTCTACGTCGGCACGGTCGACGAGAAGGACCTGAAGGCCCTCGCCGACAAGAACGCGAACTTTCCGACGCTCAACCGCGCCATCGACGGCACCTATCCGCCCGGCTCGACGTGGAAGCCGATCACCGCGCTGGCCGCGCTCGAGCAGGACCTCTTGAGCGCCGGGGAGGTCATCCAGTGCACGGGGAAGATGGTCGTCGACAAGCAGACCTTCATGAACTGGGACCCGTACCGAAACGAGCCGATGGTCCTCTCGACGGCGCTCGCCAACTCCTGCGACACGTACTTCTACGACGTCGGGCTCCGCTTCTACCGCCTCGAGGGGTCGCCCCTCCAGCGCTGGTCGCGGCAGATGGGCTTCGGCAAGCCGACCGGCGTCGACCTCGGCCCCGAGTCCGAGGGCGTCGTCCCGACGCCCGAGTGGGAGAGGCGCACGGAGAAGACCGAGATCGACAAGCTGTGGACGAGCGGTGAGTCCGTCCAGCTCGCCATCGGCCAGGGCGACCTCCTGGTGACGCCGCTCCAGATGACGCGGGCGTACGCGATGATCGCCAACGGCGGCAAGCTCGTCGAGCCGCACCTCGTCAAGGCGGTCGAGGAGCCGCGGAACGAGGGCGAGCCCGCCGTCGTACTGCGGCCCTTCACGCCCAAGCCGCCGGTCGACCTGAACATCGACCCGTACAACCTGAGCGTCGTCCAGGAGGGCCTCTTCGACGCGACGCACGCGAGCTACGGCACGTCGCAGAACACGTTCGGCGCCTTCCCGATCCCGATCGCCGGCAAGACGGGGACCGCGGAGAAGGTCGCGAAGCTCCCGGGTTTCCTGGGCCTGCGTGACCAGTCCTGGTGGTGCGGCTACGGCCCGTTCGGCAAGCCCGAGATCGCCGTGTGCGCCCTGATCGAGAACGGCGGCCACGGCGGCGAGGCGGCGGCCCCGGTCGCGCTGAAGGTCTTCGAGGACTACTTCAACATCGAGCCCGGCAGCTACTCGGCGACGATCCAGGAGTCCGACTGATGGCCACCCCCGTCAACCGGATCCCGCAGCCCACGCGCTCGCAGGCCGCCGCCTGGGAGCTGGGCGCGTTCCTGCGCCACGTCGACTACCTGCTTCTCTTCGCCGCCGGCGGGCTCGTCGCCTACGGCCTCTGGGTGCTCGAGTCGGTCACCCGCAACGACATCCCGGGCGACCCTGACTACTACGTCTACCGGCAGCTCATCTACGTGGCCGCGGGCGGGCTCCTGCTCGCGCTGACGACGGCCGTGAACCCCGAGGCCTACCGGCGGCTGCGCATCCCGTTCTACGCCGCCTCGCTCGTGCTGCTCCTCTCCGTGTTCGTGCTCGCCGAGGAGGTGCGCGGGTCGAAGCGCTGGATCGAGATCGGCTTCTTCAACTTCCAGCCGTCGGAGCTCGGAAAGCTGGCGCTCATCTTCACGCTCGCCGGCTTCGTCGCCGAGCGCCGCCACCGGATGAACGAGTGGAGGACGACGCTCGGCATCGTGGCCATCGCGCTCCCGCTGACGGCGCTCGTCTTCAAGGAGCCCGACTTCGGCACCTCGCTCGTCTACGGCGCGTGCGTCCTCGGTGCGCTCTTCTTCGGGGGGACGCCGTGGCGGCACCTGGCGGTGCTGGGGGTCATCGCCGCCCTCTTCGCCGGGGCGTTGCTCTGGTTCCTTCCCTCCGCGGGCGTGGAGGTCCTCGAGCCCTACCAGCGCGATCGCCTGATCGGCTTCGTCGACCCCGACGTCGACCCGAGCGGCTCCACGTACAACGTCAACCAGTCGATCATCGGGGTCGGTTCCGGCGGCCTGGACGGGAGGGGTGTCGCCAACGCGACGCAGACGAGGTTCAACTACCTCCCGGAGCACTCCACGGACTTCATCTTCTCGTCGCTCGCCGAGCAGCGCGGCTTCCTGGGCGCCACGATCCTGCTCATCCTCTACGCCCTCATCATCTGGCGCGGGGTGAAGATCATCGCCGTCGCGCGCGACCTCTTCTCCGCGGTCGTCGCAGGCTCGATCGTCTTCGCGCTCCTGATCCAGCTCTTCATCAACGTCGGGATGACGATCGGGATCGCACCCGTGACCGGCATCCCCTTGCCGCTCGTGTCCTACGGCGGTAGCTCGCTGATCACGACGCTGGTCATGATCGGGATCCTCGAGGCGATCCACGTTCGCGGCCGTCTCGACACCGCTCGCTAGTGCCGCGGCTCCCGCTCAGCCCGCTGTCGGTCTGGAGCGTGCTCAAGGAGCTCCGCGCGGCCGAGGAGGACTTCCGGCCGATCGTCGCCGCCGGCGCGCCGGAGCACGCGAAGGCGATCCGGGAGGCCTTCGTCGAGGGCGGCGACGCCGACGCGGTCCGCGACCACTCGGGCAAGCCGCTCACCGCCTACGACGTCGAGGGCTCGCGAGTCGTCGTCTACGCCGTGGACGGGCCGAAGCCGACCGAAGAGGACGAGAAGTCGCTGAGGCTCGCGATCCGCAAAGGCGTCGGCGTGATCTGCGTGCTGGTCGGCGTCCCTCCGGGCGAGCCGCCCTACGTCCCGTACGTCCTCGACACGGACCTCGTCGCCGTCGCGCCGGGCGAGCCGCTGCCGATCGAGGAGATCGCGGAGCGCATCGCCTCCCGCGCGGAAGAGGCGAACTACCAGCTCGCCGCGCGGCTGCCCATCGTGCGGCCTGCGGTCGTCGAGGAGATCGTCAAGAAGTTCTCGCTCCAGAACGGCTTTCTGGGCGTCGCCATCTTCATCCCCGGCGCCGACTTCCCCGTCCTGACGCTCAACCAGATCCGCATGGTGCTGCGCATCGCGGCGGCGCACGGGGCGGAGCTCGACCGGGAGCGGGCGGTCGAGATCCTCACGGTCGTGGCGGCGGGGCTGGGGTTCCGCACGGTCGCGCGCCAGCTCGTCGGCATGGTGCCCGGGCTCGGCTGGGCCGTGAAGGGCGGCGTCGCCTACGCGGCGACGCGTGCACTCGGAGAGGCCGCCGCGGCGTACTTCGCGGCGGGAGGCACAAGAATGCTCGGGGGGTCCGTCCGGTCCCGGTCCTAGCCTTCGCGCGCATGGACAGCGTGGAGACGCAGGAAGCGCTTCTGATCGAGGAAGCAGATGCGTGGTTCGAGTACCTCGAGGCGACTCAGGCCGAGGCTGCGACGGGGCGGTACGACGAGGTCGAGCCCTGGGCCTGGGCGCGTCTCAACCAGCGTCTGCGGGCCGTCGACCGGAAGCGAACGGGCCTTCGCCCGGCCGCGGCGTAGGCGGCCGGAAGCAGGCCTGCTGCTACCCTGAAGGGGATGCGCACGGAGCAACCGAGCCCGGATTTCGGGCAGGCGGACACCCGGCGCAAAGACCTATGAGATTTGAGGCAGACATGCTGCGGCTCGGGATGCGCCTGGACGGCGCCGAGCGCGGCGTGCGCCCGAAAGGAGTCATGAGTGTCCTGGTTTCGCTGGAAGAAGCGAGGGGAGGGGGCGCCGGAAGAGGCAGCCGCTCCCGAGACGTCCGTCGAGCAGCAGCCTGCTCGGCGGGATTCTGCCGAGGCGGCTGAGCGAAAGCCGGGCGCGCCGGCGCGCCGGCGCCGCGGAAGCCGCGGCGGGCGCGGCCGAGCGAAGAAGAAGCCCGAAGGCGCCGCCGCGGCGACCGCCGAGAAGGCGGAGGTCGAGGAGAAGAAGCCGCAGCGCAAGGCGTCTTCACAGCAGCGCGAGCGCAGGCGGCAGCAGCCGTCCCGCAGAGCGGCCGCCCCGCCGAAGGTCGAGCTCCCCGACGTCGCGAAGGAGATCCTCGTCTCGGTCGGGGTGGGCGAGCAGACGGTCGCCGTCCTGGAAGACGGCAAGCCCGCCGAGGTCTACCTCGGCAGGCCGGAGCGGCGGTCGGTCGCCGGCAACATCTACAAGGGGGTCGTCGACAACGTGCTTCCCGGCATGGAGGCGTCGTTCGTCGACATCGGCCTCCAGCGCAACGGGTTCCTCTACGTCGACGAGATCGTCGTGCCCGAGCTGGAGGGCAAGCGCCACGGGAAGCGCATCCAGGAGCTGATCTCCCGCGGTGAGGAGGTGCTCGTCCAGGCGGTCAAGGACCCGATGGGCACGAAGGGCGCGCGGCTCACGACGGAGATCTCGCTGCCCGGCCGGTTCCTCGTCTACACGCCGTACGGCGACGGGATCGGCGTCTCGCGCCGGCTCGAGGACGACGAGCGCGAGCGCCTGAAGAAGATCTGCAAGGGCCTCGAGCTGCCCGAGGGCGGGCTCATCGTCCGCACGGCCGCCGAGGGCGCCTCCGAGGACGAGCTCTCCGGCGACCTCAAGCTCCTGCTCAAGCTCTGGTCGACGATCCGCGGCCGCGCGGCCCGCACGCAGGCGCCTGCGCTCGTCTACCAGGAGGCCGAGCTGCCCCTCCGCATCGTGCGCGACCTCTTCATCCGCGACTTCAAGCGGGTCGTCGTCGACCACGAGCGGACCTACCGCCGCATCGTCGGCTACCTCAAGCGGACGTCGCCCGAGCTCGCGGCCCGCGTCGAGCGCTACAGCGGCAAGGAGCCGCTGCTCGAGAAGTCGGGCGTGCGCGAGGCGGTCAACTCGACGCTCAGCCGCCGGGTCGACCTGCCCTCGGGCGGCTACCTGATCTTCGACTACGCCGAGGCGTTCACCGTCATCGACGTCAACACCGGCCGCTTCGTCGGCGGCCGCGGCAAGTCGTCCCAGGGGCGGCTCGAGGACACGATCACGAAGAACAACCTCGAGGCGGTCGGCGAGGTCGTCCGCCAGCTGCGCCTGCGGGACATCGGCGGGATCATCGTCATCGACTTCATCGACATGGCGAACCCGAAGAACCGCCAGCAGGTCGAGGAGGCGCTCAACCGCGAGCTCGCGCGCGACCGGACGAAGACCTACGTGGTCGAGATCTCCCCGCTCGGGCTCGTCGAGATGACCCGCCAGAACGTCACCGACGGCCCTCGCGAGATCCTCACGCTCGCCTGTCCGACCTGCGCCGGCGACGGTGTGATCGTCTCGCCCGAGACGCATGCGGTCGAGGCCGAGCGCAAGCTGCGCCACCACATCGCCGGCTCGAAGGCCGAGGCCTTCCTCGTCGAGATGCACTCAGACGTGGCGGCGATCCTGATCGGCCCCGGCGGGTCGCGCCTCGAGGAGCTCGAGAAGGAGACCGAGCGGCGCTACGCCTTCAAGACGAAGAAGTCCTTCCGCCTCGACCGCCTCCAGATCCTCGCCGAGGGCAAGGAGACGGAGATCGAGGGTCTGGCCCCGAAGGTCGAGGAGAAGGCCAAGCCCAAGCCGAAGCGCGGCGCCAAGGCTCCCGTTGCGCCGATCGTGCTCGAGGACGAGTTCGTCGACGAGGGCGAGATCGAGGAGCCCGTGAAGAAGCCGAGGGCCCGCCCGAGCCGCGCCAAGGCGCCCGTGACTCCCGGCGACGCGGTCGAGGAGGCGCCTGCGGTCGACGGCGACGAGCCGGCCGAGCCGAAGCCGAAGAAGAAGACCCGCCGCGGGACGCGCGGGGGGAGAGGACGCAAGAAGAAGACGGCCGCGACGGCAACGGCCGGCGCCGACGGCGCCGCTGCCGCCGAGCCCGTCGCCGAGACGAACGGCCGCCCGGTCGAGCAGGCGCCCGAGCCGGCCGCCGAGGCCGCGGAAACCGCGGCCGAGCCGAGCGCGACCGCCGCCGAAGGCGACGGGGCGGAGAAGCCCAAGAAGAAGACGCGCCGGGGCACCCGAGGCGGGCGCAAGCGCAAGAAGAAGCCCGCGGCGACGCCGGAAGACGGCGCCACCGAGCCGATTGCGACTGCCGAGGAGGCTGGCTAGACTGTCCGGCGAAGCGGGCGCAGCCCGCTCGTTTCCTGTTCTGGAGCGTCTATGACCTACGCCGTCATCTCAATCGGAAACAAGCAGTACCGCGTGCGGGAAGGCCTGCACCTGCTTGTCGACCGCGTGCCCCACGACGAGGGCAAGACGTTCCATCCCGACCTCGTCATGCTCGGCGGGGACGGTGAGGCGAAGCTCGGAGACGACCTCAAGGGCCAGCAGGTGACCGTCAAGGTCGCCGAGCACGTTCTCGGCAAGAAGATCATCGTCGGCAAACACCGGCGGCGGACGGGCTACAAGCGCCGGAACGGGTTCCGAGCGCGCCTGACGCGCATCGAGGTGCAGTCGATCGGCAGCTCGCGCTCGACCGCGGCCAAGAAGGAGCCCGCGAAGGCCGAGGCGAAGACCGCCGCGAAGGCGCCGGCTGCGAAGAAGCCCGCCGCGCGCAAGCCGGCAGCCCGCAAGCCCGCGGCGTCGACCGAGAAGAAGACGCCGACACGGCGCAGCACACCGAGGAAGAAGAGCGAGGACAGCTAGATGGCGCACAAGAAAGGACTGGGCTCGTCGAAGAACGGCAGGGACTCCGAGTCCAAACGACTCGGCGTCAAGGTCTTCGACGGCCAGGACATCAAGGCGGGAATGATCGTCGTCCGCCAGCGCGGCACGCGCTTCCGGCCGGGCCCGGGCACCGGGCTGGGCCGCGACCACACGATCTTCGCCACCCGTGACGGCAAGGTTGCCTTCCAGACGGGCGGCGCGGGTCGGATCGTGTCCGTCTCCTAGGAGCGCGATGTTCAACGACCGCGCGCGGATCCGCGTCAAGGGCGGGCGCGGCGGCGACGGCTCGCTGAGCTTCCGGCGCGAGAAGTACGTGCCGAAGGGAGGCCCCGACGGCGGCGACGGCGGCCACGGGGGCGACGTCGTGCTGGTGGCCGACCCGGACCGCCGCGACCTGTCGTACTTCCAGCGCCAGAGGCGATTCGAGGCCAAGCGCGGCCGCCACGGCGAGGGCGCAAACAAGCGAGGAGCCGACGGCGAGGACGTCGTCCTGCCGGTCCCGGTCGGGACGCAGGTGCTCGACGAGGAAGGACGCCTGCTCGTCGACCTCGCGCACCCGGGCGCGAGAGCCGTCGTGGCGCACGGAGGCTTCGGCGGTGCGGGCAACAAGCGCTTCGCCACGCCCACGCACCAGACACCCCGGCTGGCCGAGCTCGGCACGCTCGGCGAGGAGGCCTCGCTCGAGCTCAGGCTGAAGCTCCTGGCCGACGCCGCGCTGCTCGGGTTCCCCAACGCAGGGAAGTCGTCGCTCCTGCGCCGCATCTCGAACGCGAAGCCGAAGGTGGCCGACTACCCGTTCACGACGATCGCCCCCGTGCTCGGGACCGTGGACGCGGCAGACGGACGGCAGCTCACCGTCGCGGACGTCCCGGGGCTTCTCGAAGGGGCGAGCGAGGGGGTGGGGCTCGGCGACGAGTTCCTGGCCCATCTGGAGCGCGCGCGTCTCTTCGTCCACGTGATCGAGGCGCAGGAGGACGTCGAGGAGCGCTTCCATGCGATCGACCGTGAGCTGGCCGCCTACGGCGCCGGGCTCGCCGACCGTCCGCAGATCGTCGTGCTCAACAAGATCGATCTCGTCGCCGACCCGCGCGCGTTCACCGTGGACGACCCGCGCGTCCTCGCGACGCTCGCCACCTCCGCGGCCACCGGCCAGGGCATCGACGAGCTCAAGCGCGCGCTCTTCGAGCTGGTGCCCGAGAGCCCGCCGACGCTGGTCAGGGACGAGGAGATGGCCGACTTCCTCGTCTACAACCCGCGGCCGCCGCGACAGCGCCGCGCCCGGATCTTCCGCACCGACCGCGGCTACCGCGTCCGCGGCGAGGCGACCGAGGAGGACCTGCGCGCGGCCGGCGTGAAGGCCGACGCCCTGGTCGAGTTCGAGGACGAATGACGACAGGGCTCCTCGGAGGCGCGTTCGACCCGCCGCACAACGGGCACCTCGCGCTGGCCAGGGCGGCGTCCGACCGCTTCGGCCTCGACCGCCTCGTCGTCGTGGTCACGGGCGATCCTCCGCACAAGGAGGTTGAGTCCCACGCCGAGCTGCGCTTCCGGCTGGCGAAGGAGGCCTTCGCTGACCTGCCCGAGGTCGAGCTCTCCCGCCACGAGCTGGAGCGCGCCGGGCCTTCGTACACGGTGGATACGGCCCGCTGGGCGGAGCAGGAGTGGGGGGACGTCGTCTTCCTCGTCGGGGCGGACGAGTTCGCGGACTTCCACGCCTGGAAGGATCCCGACCAGATCCTCGAACACGTGCGGCTCGGCGTGGCCACGCGTCCCGGCTACCCGCACGAGGAGCTGGACGCCGTGCTCGCGCGCCTGCGCCGGCCGGAGCGGGTCGAGCTCTTCGAGATCCCCGCGGTCGACGTCTCCTCGACGGAGATCCGCCGCCGCGTCGCGCACGGCGAGCCGATCGACGCGCTCGTTCCGCCCGGCGTCGCGCGCCTCGTCGTCGAGGATGGTCTCTACGATGAGCTACCCTGAGAAGTGTTGAACCACGGGATGCCAGGCCACTGACACCAATCGAGCACGCCCGCCGGATCGCTGAGCTCGCCCAGGAGAAGCTCGCCGCCGACGTCGTCATCCTCGACATGCGGCCGGTCTGCTCCTACACGGACTACTTCGTCATCTGCACGGGGCAGAACCCCCGACAGACGAAGGCGATCTACGACGCCGTCCGCGAGGAGATCAAGAAAGCCGACGGCCTGACGCCGCGCACCGTCGCCGGGGAGCGCGAGGCGAGCTGGATCCTCGCCGACTACCTCGACGTGGTCCTGCACGTCTTCACGCCCGAGGCGCGCGAGTACTACCGGCTCGAGGAGCTCTGGGGCGACGTGCCGTCCGTCGAGCTCGCCGCCGCGGGCTAGACGAGCCAACCCGCGCGCGGGAGCAAAAGGGGCCGACTACACTGGAGAAGCACGCCGCGGGGCCATAGCTCAGCTGGGAGAGCGCTTGGCTGGCAGCCAAGAGGTCGCGGGTTCGAATCCCGCTGGCTCCACTCCCTCCGGACGACGAGCTGCACGTCCCTCATTCGAAGGACTTCAGGCAGCGCTCGATCCGTCCGATACAGGTCTTACGTTCAAGTGTTACAAGGGGCTCCCGCCCTGGCCGCAGGCGCTGGAGCCCCGAGGACTACACGAAGGCGAGAGCCCACCTGAGACGAGGTGGGCTCTCTGCTTTAACCCGGGTTCTGGCAGTGCGGCTAACCCTCCGGCCAGACGCCTGCCCGCCCCACTGTGCCGGCTGCCCGGCGCAGCTTGAATAAGCGTCAAGAAAGCAGGAGGACTCTTCTTCATGACAAACATCTCCCTCACTCAGTTCGAGACGCGCCGCCGGCAGGTAGCGGACGAGCGGGATCTCATCGACGCACGAGCGGCCGCACGCTCCGTCGATCGGCCCCGCAGGACGTTCCGCTTCCTGAAGGCCGTGCGGGGCGCCGCCGCCGCCTAGGCCGCAGGGTGCTGCGGCGGCGCCTCAGACGGCCGTGCGCATCTGCGCGCGCGCCGTCCTGAAGCGCAGCGTCTCGTAGGCGATGAGCGCGGTGCAGACCGCGGCGACGAGCGCGATGGCCACGACTCCGTCCACGCGCACGGCGACCGGTATCAGCGCCGCGCTCGTCGCTGCTGCCAGGCAGCGCCGGAGGTTGACGTTGCCGACGCTGCGGAGCCTCATCGCGTCGTGGCTCAGGAGGTAGAGGGCGACGCCGCCGCAGAGCGCGAATGCCGGCACCGTGTCGAGCGGCTCGTCCACGTGCGCGAGGACCTTCTTCGCGCCGAGCGCGACCAGGACGATGCCCGCGAACATCGGCAGGTGGAGATAGCTGTACAGGTCGCGCGCCAGCCTCGATCTCTCGTGCCCGTGCGCCTCGACGAGCGTCTTGCGCGCGACGAGCGCGACGATGTCGAAGTACGCCCACCAGAGCGCGCAGGCCACGCCGAGCCCGAGGATCGCCGCGATCACGACGGTCGGGTCGAGCTCGATGCCGGCAGCGCCGATCCCGATGGCGACGATCGACTCCCCGAGCGCGATGATCACGATCAGGCCGTAGCGCTCGGCGAAGTGCTCCGCGGAGACGGAGAACCCGCGGACGCCGAAGATGTATGGGCCGCTGTAGTCGATCGCGAGCGCCAGCAACCAGCACGCGATCTGCGCGCGGCCGTCGAGGAAGCCCGCGACGACGATGAGCGCCGGCCCCGGTATCGCCGTTCGCGCGAGCCGGTACGCCGCCTGCCGGACGTCGACGTGCGGCGTCGCCTCGGCGAAGAGCACGATGTGGAGGACGCGCACCATGAAGAAGGCGAGGCCGAAGAGAACCGCGTCGCTGCTGAATGCGTTCGGCACCGCGAGGGCGGCGACGAACATCGCGCCCATGGCCGCGAAGACCGCGAGCCGGGCCGAGCCCTCGTCGGGGTCGATCTCGTTCGTGAGCCACGCGTAGGCGCCCCACGTCCACCAGAGCGCCGCCAGGATGAGCATGCCCTTCCCGACGCCCGCCCAGGTCGGGTCGTCGGACATGAACCCGGTGACCTGGGTCAGCGCGAAGACGAAGACGAGATCGAAGAAGAGCTCGAGCGGCGTGACCGGGTGCTCGAGCTCCTCGTCACCATCGAGCTCAGGCTCGACCTCGAACGGCGGATCGGGCTCCATCCCGGGATGATCGCAGCGGCGCTACCGGGCGCGCAGCTGCTCGAGGACAACAGGGTCGATCCGCTCGGCGCCGTCGACGCGCTCCTCGAGGTTCTCGGTGCCCGCCCAGGCCGCGAGAGCATCCGGGAGCTCGCCCT
>DASSCF010000095.1:0-12132 GCA_035698025.1 Gaiellaceae bacterium | reverse complement strand
GCCGACGTGGCCGGCAGCGCGATCCGCGTTCCGTGGACGAAGGAGCAGGTGAAGAGCGCTCCCGACTACAGCGACCCGGAGGCCAGTATCTCCGAGGAGCTGGAGCGCGAGGCCTACGCTCACTTCGGGCTCGACCGCGCGAGCGTCTGATCTTCGCGTTCTATGTCGTCGGCGGCTCGGCGGCCGGCGCGGGCACGCGGGTTCGGGTCGGGGACGCCGACGGCGAGGTGGCCTCGCTCCCGTTCTACGACCCCGAACGGCAGCGGCCGCGCGCCTAGCTGCGCGGCCTCGTCTTCTGCGGGTCGTAGAGCGGGTAGTCGTCGACCGTCGCCGAGACCGTGCCGTCGCCGAGGGCGACGTCGACCGTCTCGCCCTTGCCCGCGAACTGCGTCTCCAGGACGGCCATCCCGATCACCTTGCCGAGCGACGGGCTCTCGGCCGGGCTCGTGAGCGTGCCGGCCGGCTCGCCGTCCTTCGTCACGGCGGCGCCGTACTCGGGCACGTCCGAGCCGTCGACGACCAGGGTGACCATGCGCCTCGGCGGGCTCTTCGCGGTCTGCGCGAGCGCGGCCTTGCCGTGGAAGTCGCCCGCGTCGAGGCGGATGACCTTGTCGAGCGACATGTCGAACGGGTCGGTCTCGTGCTGGAAGTAGTCGTACCCGATGAAGATCAGCCCGGACTCGATGCGAAGCGTCTCGACGGCGGAGAGGCCGTACGGCTTCGCGCCGGCCTCGGTCAGGACGCCCCAGAGCTCCTCGGCGTAGTCCGGATCGGTGAAGATCTCGTAGCCGAGCTCACCGGAATAGCCGGTGCGTGAGACCCAGGCGGGCACCTTGCCGACGTGCACCTGGTGCGGGAGGAAGCGGAAGTACCCCAGGCTCTCGACGTCCTCGTCCACCAGGCCGGCGAGCACCTCGCGCGAGCGCGGGCCCTGGAGCTGGACGTGGGGGAGCTTCTCCGTGATCGGCTCGATCGAGACGTCGAGCCCGTCGGCGACATCGCGCATGTGGTCGAGGTCAGAGTCGAGGGCGGTGATGACCCAGGCGCTCGAGTCCGTGAACTTGAAGACCGTGCCGTCGCCGACCATCTTCCCGTTCTCGTCGCAGAACGGCGCGTAGCGGATCTGCCCGACGTCCAGCCCGAGCATGTCGTTCGTGAAGATCCGGTCGGCCGCGGCGAGCGCGTCCGGCCCGGAGAAGTCCCACTTGCGCAGGGGCGACTCGTCCCAGACTCCGACGTCCTGGCGGACGGCGTGGTGCTCGGCGACCGCGTCGCCGAACTCGGTCGGCCAGTACCAGTTCTCCCACTCCATGAACTCGGCGCCGAGCTCGCGCTGGACGCCGTCGAAGGCTGTGCGAATGGTCCCTGCGTCGGTGCTCACGATCCCTCCTTGGCCGTTGGCCGCCAGCCTAAAGCGTCGGAGACGGCCGCTGCACGGCCGAGCAGCGGCTCGAGCGCCCTCGCCATTGCGTCCTCGCCGAAGCGCGATGCCGGGCCCTGGATCCCGAGGACGGCGACGAGCTCGCCACGGCTTCCGCGCACGGGAGCAGCGAGCGCGTTCAGCTCCTCCTCGCGCTCGCCCCGGGCCTGCGCCCAGCCCTGCCCGCGGACGCGCTCGACCGCGGTGCCCAGCGCCGCGCGGTCGACGATCGTGCGCTCGGTGAACGCCGCGAGGCGGCCCGGCGGCAGAGCGACGTCGCCGAACGCGAGCGCCACCTTGCCCGTCGCCGTCGCATGCGCGACGCTCGGGCGCCCCACCCGTGCGACGCTCTGCACGGAGGACGCGCTCTGAACGAAGTCGACGGTGATCGCGTCGGGGTCGCCGGGCGCCGACAGCGTGGCCGTCTCGCCGGTCTCGTCCACGAGCGCCCGCAGGTGCGGCCGCGCGACTTCGCGCAGGTCGAGGCGGGCCAGGACGGTGCTCCCGAGGTCGACGAAGCGAAGCCCGAGGCGATAGCGGCCCGAGTCCGGGACGTGCTCGACGAGCCGCGAGTCGGCGAGGGTCGAGAGGAGGCGCGAGACCGAGCTGGGGTGGAGGCGTGTCCTGCGCGCGATCTCGTTCGTGCCCAGCTCGCCGCCGTCGGCGAGCACGTCGATGACCGCGGACGCTCGCTCGACCGCCGCCACCCGCCTGGTCGCTGGTCTTCCCGTGCGGGCCATGGTACGGTCAGTATGACAGTTTGAAACGCTATTGCCCAGGAGGCAACACACGATGCCCGACCTGCCCGCCTCGCCCCGCTTCGTCGTCGTCGGAGCCGGGATCCACGGCCTCTCCACCGCCTACCACCTCGCCAAGGAGCTGCGCACGCGCGGCGCCGGTTCGGGTGCCGACGTGGTCGTCCTGGAGAAGTCGGAGCCGGGCGCGGGCGCCTCGGGGATCGCCTGCGGGGTCGTCCGCAACAACTACTTCCAGCCCGCGATGAGCGAGCTCATGCAGGCGTGCGTCGAGGTCTGGGAATCCGATCCCGAGGCCTACGCCTACAACGCGGTGGGCTATATGGCGCTCGGCCCGACCGCCCAGAAATCCGACCTCGCCGCCACGTACGAGCGGCAGGAGGCGATCGGCTACCGCTCGACCTTCGTGACCGGCGAGGCCGAGGTCGACGCGTACATGAAGGCGATCTTCCCCGACTGGCGTGCGCAGGGCGTGACCGCGTGCCTGCACGAGCATCAGGGTGGGTTCGCGTTCAACAAGGAGTCCGTCCTCGGCCTGGCCGGGAAGTGCCGTGAGGAGGGCGTCGAGATCCTCACCGGCGTCGAGGTCAGGGCGCTCGAGCTCGAGGGGGACGGCACCGTCGGCGCGGTCGAGACGAGCCGCGGCCGCGTCGAGATCGGCGAGCAGCTGATCGTCGCGCCGGGGCCGTGGGCGAAGCGCTTCTGGTCGATGCTGGAGCTGCCGCCGGCGATCGACGTGCGTACGCCCGGCGGCGAGGTGGTCGAGGACCAGCCCATGTGGACGTACTGGAACCTCCAGGAGGGCGAGATCCAGGTCGACCCGCAGATGTTCGCCACTGCCGACGGCAGCGCGCCGCCGGTCGTCCACCTCGACACGGACGCGCCGCTCTACACCGACGAGGGCGAGCTGGTGACCGACGAGCTCTGGGGGATCTACTACAAGCGAGACCGCCACGGCGTGCAGGGAGGCGCCTCGCCGCTCGCCGTCGAGGGCGACGTCGAGCTCGATCCCTACCCGTCCACGACGGACGTGGACGCGAAGTTCCCGGACATGTGGTGCGCCGCGCTCTCACATGCGATGAGCCGCTTCGAGGGCTGCCGGCCGAAGTACAAGATGGCCCGCTCGGGCGGCGTCGGCGCCTTCACCGTCGACAACTTCCCGGTCTTCGACTACATGCGGCCGAACGTCTACACGATCCTCGACTCGAACCACGGGTACAAGATGATCGGGGTCGGCCGCGAGGTGGCGAAGGTCATTCTCGGCGACCACTCGAGCCTCCTGCACCCGTTCCGCTTCGAGCGCTTCGCGACGGGCGATCTCCACCCGGTCTCGAATTCTCCCTATCCCTGGTCGTAGACTCGCGCCGTGGCCCCGCCACGGCGTGTGTTCATCTCGTTCGACCAGTCCGACCAGGCCGCTGCGCTCGACCTGATCGACCGGCTCCGCGAGGCGTCGCTCGAGCGCGTCACGCATCTTCCGGATGCGGACGCGGCCGTTGTGCTCGCCCGCGACGAGCGCCTGGGCAACGCCGCCGACATCGAGGGCATTCACTTCCGTTCGCAGGAGTCCGGTTTCCTGGTCGTGCCGGTGATCCTGGGCGGGGCGAACGCTGCGGACTGGCCGCGCTTCCTGGCTGAGCGGCAGGTCATCAACCTCTTCGAGCCTGACGGCCACGAATTCCTCATCGAGGTTCTCACGCAGCAGCCGCTTCCTGCGCTGTCGTCCTCCGTGACCGAAGCGCGGCGACGGGCCCTCGAGCACGGGGACCAGCCGGTCAACGCGCTCGCCATCGCCGGAGCGGTCGCGAGCGTCCATCCGGACTACGGGGGCAACCGTCTCGGCCGGGTCTACGTGGGCACCGACGGGCCGCAGCGCCTCGTGGACGACTGGCTTCGCGACGTGCGGACGCTGTTCTCGGAGACCGCGCAGCCCGAGTTGCACAGCCGCGCCGTCGTGCTCGGGCTCGGCCTGCTCGATCCGACGGCGCGGGAGGCGTACAAGGACGTCGGGCTCGAGAAGGCGCTCATCGCCGAGTTTCGCGAGCCGGTCGAATCGCTCCTCACACCGCGAGGCCTGGCGCTCCTGACGGGCCGGGAGGAACCGCCGCCGCCACCCCCGCCGACACCCGGTTCGGGAACCACGGAGTCGGTCGAGGAGACCGTCCCGACGCACGCGGACAACCCGGCGACCGTGGACGAGCTTGGCCGCGAGGGAATCGCCCGGGTTCTCGCCGCGCGGATTCGCGACATGCGCCGGCAGGAGCGGGGCGCGTTCCTCGTCCACCTTCACGCGCCGTGGGGCATGGGCAAGACGTCGCTCCTCAACTTCCTCAGGAAGGAGCTTGGGCCCGACAGCGACGACCCGTGGATCGCGATCGAGTTCAACGCCTGGCGCCACCAGCGGATTGCACCACCCTGGTGGTGGCTGATGAGCGCGCTCTACGCGGAAGGGCGGACTCAGCTCTGGGCGATCGACAAGCTACGCGCATTTCGGTTCGTCGCTCGAGAGTGGGTCTGGCGGCTCTGGATCGGATGGCCGCGCTTCCTGATCCTGGTCACGGTCCTCCTCGGCGCGGCGGCGGTGTGGTGGTTCGGTTGGATCGACGACCTGTGGGCGCGCGACACGGAGTCGAGCACGCTCACCGGAATCGTCCTGGCGATCACCGCGATCGTCGCCCCGATCGTCACGCTCTGGGCGGTTGTTCGCGGTGCCGGCCGCTGGCTCCTCACCGCATCGCCGCGCGGCGCGCGGGCCTTCGTCGATCAGACGAGGGATCCGATGGCGACGGTGCAGGAGCACTTCGCCGACCTCGTCCGCTGGCTGGGCCGTCCCGTGATCATCCTCGTGGACGATCTCGACCGCTGTCGCGGCGACAAGGTCGTCGAGCTGCTCGAGGGCATACAGACCCTGTTCCGCGACCAGCCCGTCGCGTACGTGGTGGCCGCCGACCGTGACTGGCTCTCCGACAGCTACCAGGCGGAGTACGGCGAGTTCGTCAGCGCGAACGACGAGCCGGGGCGGCCGTTGGGCTACCTCTTCCTCGAGAAGACCTTCCAGCTCTCGGTCACGCTTCCGCCGCCGCCGCCCGTCGTGCACAAGGCGTACTGGGGCCGGCTGCTGCGGCCCGGACAAGCGGCCGTCGACCGTGGCGAGCTGGTACAGGCGCGAGCGGTCGCCGACGAGGCCTTTGCCGGCCTCGAAACGGAGGCTGCCATCCGTGCTGAGCTCGGCCGCGACCCGGGCGCGACGCCGGCCGAGCAACTCGCCCGGCGTGAGGCGGCGGCCATTCAGCTGGCCTCGCCCGCGGTCGTCGAGGAGGTCCATCACGCGCTCGAGCCCTTCGCGCCCCTCCTCGACTCGAATCCGCGCGCGATGAAGCGGCTGGTCAATGCCTACGGCATGGCGCGCGGCATCGAGACGCTCGGCGGCGAGAACCTCGAAGGCGGCGCCGCTGCGCAGCAGACAACGGCGCTCTGGACGATTCTCGGCCTCCGCTGGCCCAGGCTCGCCGACTACCTGTGCGCGAATCCCGCCGAGGTCGGCGCGATCGGACAGGCGCCGCCGGAGGGTGCCCCGGCCGAGCTCACGCCGCTCTTCGTCGATTCCGATGTCGTCGCCGTGGTGAGGGGCGAAGGCAAAGGCATCGAGGTCTCGCTCGACGAGCCTGCCGTCCGCCGCTGTGGCGGCCAGGTGCAGGTCTAGCGGCCACTGTCCCGTCCGGCCACGTCCGGGGGTCTGACCCCGGGCATGGCCTTTTCGGCGGGCCATGCCTGGGGAGCGCTTCTCATTTCGCCTGCTCGGCGCGGCCGGCGGCGTCCACACTCGTCCGGGGCGGACACGCCCTGGGGTCTGACCCCACGACGTGGCCCGAGGGGACTAGGCGACCGGGGTGTCGTCGAGGCCGAGGCGGCGGGCGAGCCACGCCTTCGTCGTCGACTGAAGGAGCAGCGTGACGACGATGGCGAGCGCGACGACCGTGGCGAGCTCCGCCTCGTAGTCGACGCCGTCGGCGACGAGGACGCCGACGAGCGCCGCCGGGACCACCCCGGTCTCGCGGGTCCACGAGAGGAAGATGAGCTCCTCGCGGCTCCAGCGCCCGCGCCGGTCTGGGAGGAGGCAGGCCAGGATCGTGAGCGGCCGCGCGAGGAGGATCAGGCCGGCCAGCGTGATCAGGGCCGGGAGCGCCTCGTCGGCGATGGTGTCGAACGGGAGGTTCGCGCCCAGGGTGATGAAGACGAAGACGACGACGATGTCGGCGCTTGCCGAGGTGAAGAGCCGCATCTCGTCCTCACGGTGGGAATGCATTCCTAGCCCGAGCCGGTCCATGTTGGCGACGATCAGCCCGGCGAGGAACGCACCGAGGTAGCCGCTCCCGCCGGCGTAGTCGAGGGCGAAGTAGCCGGCCACGACAACCAGAAGCACGGCGATGACCGGCGACTCCCGCCAGATGCCCAGCCTCCGCGTCGAGATCGCCACCGCGAGCACGACGCCGAGCGCTGCCCCCAGCACCGTCGAGATGCCCAGGTCGAGGAGGAACTCGCCGAGCGGAGAGGCAAGCGAGCCCTCGCCCTCGATCACGATCGTGGCGAACGCGAGAGCGAGCACGGCCCCCGTGACGTCGTTGAGCGCCGACTCGGCGACGATGGTCTGCGTCACCTTGGGGCGGATCCGCATGTGCTCGAAGAGCGGGATGAGAATCGCGGGGTCGGTCGGCGCGAGGACGGCGCCGATGAGGAGGCCGACCTCGAGCGGCACGTCGAACGCGAGCGCGGCGACACCGCCGGTGACGAACGTTGTGATGAGCACGCCGGGGATCGCCAGCAGCCCGAGGCCGGCGACCACTGGGCGCAGGACGGCGAACGAGAGCCCGAGGCCGCCGTAGAACAGGATCATCGAGACGCCGAGCGTCAGGAGGATCTGGATCGCGACCGAGTCGAGCGGCAGCTCGACCAGGTCGGCGACGTCCGGGCCGAGCAGAGCGCCCGCAGCGAGGAGGACGACCATCCGCGGGATCCGGAGGAACCCCGCCACGACCTCGGAGACGAGACCGGCCGCGAAGACGAGCGCCAGGGTCTCGATGACGTCGCGTGCGGACACCGCGTGGATTCTCGTTGGTGCCGATGACGGTTGCGCCCGGCGCCCGTGTCGGGAACCATCCCGTGCTCGTGATCCTCTTCTTCCTGCTTCCGCGGGCGCCGGACATCATCCTGCTCCTGACGCTCGTGATCTGCCTCTACCTGACGGTCATCGAGCTGCGCGAGCAGGAGCCGCGTCCCCACTTCACCTGGTGGGGCTGGTGGCTGTCCCTCGTCCTCCTCACCCATTTCATCGGCTACCTCGCACTCCGGGGCTACGTTGCCTACCGACGCTGGCGCGGAGCCGGAGCCTAAGCCCAAGGGCGACCCGCGCGACCGCCCGATCGTGCGGGTGGCGATGCTCGTCGGCGTCCTCCTGATCGCCCTCTTTGCCGCGAAGACCTGCGCCTCGCGGGACACGGACGTCAGCTCCGAGGAGGCGACCGAGATCGCGCGGGAGGCGGTGGACTTCGAGCCCAACCAGGTGATGGTCCGGTTCCTCCCGCAGGGCGCGGACTCGCGTCCCTTCTGGGCGGTCTCACTCTCGATCAAGCAAGCCGACGGCACCCTCGAGAATGTGACCGTGGTGGTCGTGAATGCCGACACCGGCGAGATCGATGAGATCCGGCGCGAGGGCTGACGGCCCTCCGTCGCTTATGTAGACCCTCCACACCCCGGCGCGGCAAATGGTGGGATCGCCGCACCTGGGACACATCCGGCCCGTCTCGTACGTTTGTCGCGGCTTGCTCTGTCGCTGGGCTCATGGCGTGCGTCCCTAGGAGGGCTTGATGTCGTCGCTCGCATCGCTGATTTCCTCGATCTTCGCGCAGGCGCCGACTCCCGAGGAGCTCGACGCCAAGATCACGCTCGACTCGGCGGTCCTGGCGGAACAGTTCTACTTCTTCACCGTCGTCATCATGTGGCTGATCCACGCCGGCTTCATGGCGTACGAGGCCGGTGTCGCCCGTCGCAAGAACGTCATGTCGACGGCGATGAAGAACATCCTCACGATCGCGGTCGTCACGCCGAGCTTCTACTACTTCGGCTGGTACATCTACGGCTGCTTCGAGCCCGGCGGCCCGGCGCAGGGCCATGCAGGCCCGTCCGAGTTCCCCGGCTTCTGCGGCGCCACGGCCCCGTGGGCCGAACAGATGGGCCCGAACCTCCAGGACCACATCAGCGCGGTCTTCTTCCTGGCCTTCCTGCTCTTCTCGTGGACGACCGGCTCGATCATGTCCGGCGCGCTCATCGAGCGCGTGCGCCTCTCCGCGTACCTCCTGCTCACCGTGCTGCTCGGCTCGGCCGTCTGGATCATGGACGCCGCCTGGGGCTGGAGCGCCGGCGGCTGGCTGGTCACGAACTACGGCTTCCACGACTCGATCGCCTCGCTCGTCGTCCACGGCGTCGCCGGAGCGTTCACGTTGGGCGTGCTCCTGAACCTTGGACCACGCATCGGGAAGTTCGACCGGCAGGGCAGACCCAGGGCGTTCAGGCCTCACAACACGCACCTGACCCTCATGGGCCTGATGCTGATCTTCACCGGCTTCTACGGCTTCTACGCCGCGTGCCTGGTGATCCAGTCCACGATCTTTCCGGGCTGGCTCAACATCTACCTGTCACCCGCGACGCTCGGCGCCATCGCCTTCGTGATCACGGTCGGCTTCGCCGGCGGCTTCACGGGCGGGTGGTTCGCCAGCAAGGGCGATCCGTTCTGGACGCTGTCCGGCGGTCTCGCGGGGGTGATCTCGGTCTCGGCCGGCGCGGATGTCTACCACCCGTCGCTCGCGTACCTGCTCTCGACGTCCGGCGGCATGGTCGCCGTCTGGGTCGGGACGTATATCGAGCGGAAGCTCCGCGTCGACGACGCGGTCGGGGCGGTGGCCGTCCACGGCTTCTGCGGGTTCTACGGCGTCTTCCTCGTCGGGATCTTCGCCGGAGGCTTCCCGACCGGGGTGAACAACATCCCGTCGTCGTTCGGCGGCCAGGCCATGGGCATGCTCGCCTTCTTCCCGTTGGCGTTCCTGCCCGGGTACCTTGCGAGCTGGGTGCTGAAGAAGCTGAACCTGCTGCGCGTGCCGCCCGAGGTCGAGCTCGAGGGCCTCGACATGGCCGAGTTCCAGCAGGACTTCTATCCCGAGTTCGAGCGCGTGCCCGAGACAATCGTCCTGCCGACGGGCGAGGAGGTCGAAGCGGCACCGGTCCTGCTCGAGGGTTACGCGGACGTCATACAAACCGGCACGAGAGGAGGTAGTCGATGATCGACAGCTTCCCCTTCGAGGAATGGAGCGAGGACATCGCGGGCTACTGGACCTTCGGGCCCGGCGACTCGACGGGCACGTACATCCTCACGGTCCTCGGTATCGCCCTGATGATCATCTCCCTCATCGCGTGGGTCAGGCTCGAGTCGAGGAAGCTCGACGCCCAGGCCGCACTGCTCCGCGGCGGCGGGATCCTGCCGCCCGCGAGCCCGACGGCGCCGGGGCCGGGCTTCCAGGAGCCGCCCCTCGCCGGCCCCTCGACCGATCCCGGGCCCTAGAAAGGAGTCCGCATGCCGCGCGAGAAGCAAATCGAGTTCCCTCCCGAGCAGAGCCCGGTCCCTTGGCTCCTGCCCGCGCTCCTGATCGCGTCGCTCGTCTGCATCGTGATCGTCGTGATCCTGACCGCGGCCGACGTCGACGGACCGTTCATAGGACCCTGGTAAGCCGGTCGCCGAGAGTGCTATAAGGAGACGATGTCCCGCCTTTTTCTGATCTGCGGCCTCTGTGGACGGCAGCAGGCGGACGGTCTGCTCTCGCGTGGCTACTGGGGCCACCTCGAGATCACGACGGAGCGAACCGTGCGCGCCTGCCCGACCTGCAAAGAGCAGCACCGCGACTGGGAGGAGCGCCTGCGCGTGACGATCGTGCAGACCGGCCCCCAGTCGTTTTCCCAGGCGTCCTGAGCCGGGTCTAAGCTCGTCAGCGTCCGGGCATGTGCCCGGCTGTTCAGCCTGAGAAGATCGACCCTTGCCGCGCCGACGCCGCCGCACTCATGGACTCGAGCGGGTTCTCGGCACGCCGGCGCTCTTCGCGACCGCGTACGGGAACGTCGGCTCATCGATCTACTACGCGCTCGGCGTCACGGCGGCGTTCGCGCTCGGCCTGACCCCGCTCGTCTTCGTCATCGCGGGCGTGATCTTCGCGGCCACCGCTGCCACCTACGCCGAGGGAACGGTGCGCTACCCGGAGGCCGGCGGCTCGTCGAGCTTCGCGCGGCACGGCTTCAACGAGCTCGTCAGCTTCGGCGCCGCCTGGTCGCAGATGCTCGTGTACGTCGCCACGGTCGCCATCTCGGCCTTCTTCGTCCCGCACTACCTCTCGGTCTTCTGGGAGCCGCTGAAGGAGAACCCCTGGGACATCGTCGGCGGGGCCGTCGTCGTCGTCCTGCTCGTGGCGGTCAACATCGTCGGTGTCCAGGAGGCGGCGCGGGTCAACGTCCTCCTGGCGGTCGTCGACTTCGCCACGCAGGCGCTCCTCGTCGTCATCGGCTTCGTGCTCGTCTTCAGCCCGGAGATCCTCAGGTCGAACGTCCACTGGGGCGTGGCGCCGACGTGGAAGGACTTCGCCATCGCGATCCCGGTGGCGATGCTCGCCTACACGGGCGTGGAGACCGTGTCGAATCTGGCGGAAGAGGTTCGCGACCCCCCGCGGAACGTGCCGAACGCCTACAAGCTCATCGCGGCCGCGGTCTTCGCCATCTACCTGACGCTCCCCCTCGTGGCGCTCTCGGCGCTGCCGGTCTACCAGCAGCCCGACGGGGACTGGGTCACGAACCTCGGCCTGCCGCCGGAGGAGGGCGGCTTCACGAACGACCCGATCCTCGGCGTGGTCGAGAACCTTGGGATCGAGAACGGCACGCTGCTGCACGGCCTCGAGGTCTACGTCGGCATCCTCGCCGCGACGATCCTCTTCATCGCCACGAACGCCGGCGTGATCGGAGCCTCGCGCATCACGTATGCAATGGCCGGCTACCGGCAGATTCCGGCGACCTTCCGGCGTCTGCATCCGCGCTTCCGCACGCCGTGGCTCGCGCTCGTCCTCTTCGCCGGCGTCATCCCGATCCTCACGCTGCTGCCGGGGGAGACGGACTTCCTCGGGACGATGTACTCGTTCGGGGCGACGCTCTCGTTCACGATCGCGCACGCGTCGATCGTCGCTCTGCGCTACCGCTTCGCCGCCGAGGAGGTCCCGTTCCAGGCCCGGCCGAACCTTCGCGTGGGCAAGGTCGACTGGCCGCTCTTCGCCATGCTCGGCGGGGTCGGGACGCTGATCGCCTGGCTCGTGATCGTCGTCCAGGAGCCGGTCACGCGCTGGGCCGGCATCGGCTGGCTCCTCTTCGGCTTCGCCGCGTACGCGGTCTACCGCCGCCGCTTCGTGCACGCCGGGCTCAGCGAGACCGTGCGCGCGCCGCAGATCGTGCTCGGGCCCGGGCTCGAGATCGAGTACCGGGCGATCCTCGTGCCCGTGTCGCGGTCGGCCGAGTCCGAGGAGGCGCTGGCGGCCGCGGCACGGCTCGCCGCGGAGCGCCGTGCGACCATCGCGGTGCTCAGGGTGCTCGAGATTCCGCTCGAGCTCCCGCTCGACGCCGAGCTTCCCGAAGAGGAGGACGAGGCGCACCTCCTCCTCGACGAGGCGCGGGCGTTCGTGGAGGCCTACGGCGTGCGCGCCGTCCCGCGGCTCGTGCGCGCGCGCCGCGCCGGGCCGGCGATCGTCGAGGAGGCCGCGGGGCGCAGCGCCGAGCTCGTCGTCGTCGGCGCGGCCCGCCGTCGCGCGCGCCGCGGGCACCCGGTCTTCGGGGCCACGGTCGACCACGTCCTGCGGGCGAGCCCGTCGCGGGGGGTCG
>DASSCF010000094.1:0-6076 GCA_035698025.1 Gaiellaceae bacterium | reverse complement strand
GCAGGGCGGCGGCTCGAAGGTGATGAGCTTCGGCAAGAGCCGCGCCAAGCGCATGGCGCCCGACTCGCCCAAGATCACCTTCAAGGACGTCGCCGGCGTGGACGAGGCCGTCGAGGAGCTGCACGAGATCAAGGAGTTCCTCGAGAACCCGAAGAAGTTCCAGGCGCTCGGCGCGCGCATCCCCAAGGGCGTCCTGCTCTACGGGCCGCCCGGCACGGGGAAGACGCTGCTCGCGCGCTCCGTCGCGGGAGAGGCCGGCGTGCCATTCTTCTCCATCTCCGGCTCCGACTTCGTCGAGATGTTCGTCGGCGTCGGCGCCTCGCGCGTCCGTGACCTCTTCGAGCAGGCCAAGCAGGCGAGCCCCTGCATCATCTTCATGGACGAGATCGACGCCGTTGGCCGCCATCGCGGCGCCGGCCTCGGAGGCGGCCACGACGAGCGCGAGCAGACGCTGAACCAGCTCCTCGTCGAGATGGACGGCTTCGAGATGAAGGACAACATCATCCTCATCGCAGCCACGAACCGCCCCGACATCCTCGACCCGGCGCTGCTCAGGCCCGGGCGCTTCGACCGCCAGATCGTCGTGGACCGCCCCGACCGCAACGGCCGCCGCAAGATCCTCGAGGTGCATACGAAGGGCAAGCCGATCGACAACTCCGTCGACCTCGACACGCTCGCCGCGGGGACGCCCGGCTTCACCGGCGCCGACCTCGCCAACCTCGTCAACGAGGCAGCGCTCCTCGCAGCGCGCCGCGGACGGAAGACGATCGGCGAGCTCGAGCTCGAAGAAGGGATCATGCGGGTGATCGCCGGCCCGGAGAAGAAGACCCGCCTCCTCTCCGAGCACGAGCGGAAGGTGACGGCGTACCACGAGATGGGCCATGCGCTCGTCGGGCACTACCTGCCCAACTGCGATGCGGTTCACAAGATTTCCATCATCAGCCGAGGCCAGGCCCTGGGCTACACGATCTCGCTGCCCTCCGAGGACAAGTTCCTGACGACGAAGTCGGCGCTCATGGATCAGATGGGCATGACACTCGGCGGCCGTGCTGCCGAGGAGCTCGTCTTCCACGAGGTCACGACCGGCGCCGCGAACGACATCGAGAAGGTCACGGCGACCGCGAAGCACATGGTCATGCGCTACGGCATGAGCGAGAAGCTCGGCCCGCGCATGCTGGGCCGGAACCACGACATGCCCTTCCTTGGCCGCGACATGGGCTCCGAGCCGGACTACTCCGAGGAGATCGCGCGCGAGATCGACGACGAGATCCGCCGTGTGATCGAGGAGGCTCACGACCGCGCGCGCAAGGTGCTCGCGGAGCACATGACCGAGCTCCACAATCTCTCCGAGCTGCTCATCGAGCGCGAGACGATCGACAAGGACCAGTTCGAACGGCTCCTCGCGGGCGAGTCGGCGGAAACCGTCTTCCCGGAGGCCGAGACAGCCCCGGAGGCCGAGGACGAGGCCGAGAAGAAGCCGCGGACGGAGCCGAAGCCGCGGCCCTTCCCGCTCCCGGGCGCGACGATGCAGCCGCCGCCCGAGCCCGAAGGCGCCAACTAGCCTCCTACCAATGCGCGTGCGCGGCACGCTCCTCGTTCTCATCGGCACCCTCGCCCTGTCCGCCTGCGGAGGGAGCGAGACGACGACCGTCACCGAGACCGACACGCGGACGGAGACGTCGACCGCGACCGAGACGGTGACGCAGACGGAAACCGTCGCAGGGCCCGCGGCCGGGTTGCCGCCCGCCGTCGCCGAGACCCACGCCGCGCTGCTCGCCGCCGCCGAGGCCGGCGACTACGAGGCGCTTCGTTCCTTGATCCCAGCGTCCGGCTTCTCGTACACGTTCGGCCTCCCGGACGAGGGCGGCCCGATTGCGTACTGGCAGCAGGTCGAGCAGGAGTCGGGCGAGAGCCCCATCGAGACCCTCGCCCGCATCCTGCGCATGCCCTACACGCTTTCCGGCGGCACGTACATCTGGCCCTTCGCCTACGACAAGGCCCAGGAGGAGCTCACCGCCCACGAGCGGGAGATCCTCGGCGACCTCGCCGACGACTACTCGGGGGCCGGCAGCGGCTACCTCGGCTGGCGCGCAGGCATCGAGCCGGACGGCACCTGGCGCTTCTTCATCGCAGGCGACTGACGCATCAGCAGTTGGCCAGGAGGAACTGGCGCACGTTCGTCCCGTCGCCGCGCGCGGCCTCCGCGATCATCTGGTCGATGAAGCGGAGAGAGCTGTCGTCGTACCCGCCGACGTCCTCCGAGGCGCCGTCCGGATGGAGCGGCATGAGCGTCCGGACCTGCCGGAAGCCGGCAAGCGCCTCCGCCTTCTGGGCTGCGTCGCCTTCGTCCCAGTAGCGCCACCACGCGCACTCCGCCTGGTAGAGGGCGTGCATCAGCCCCGCCCTCTGGCCGTACAGGCCGTTCTCGTCCAGGTTCGGGTCTTTCCAGGTTGCACCCGGCGGGAGCGGGATCGTCTTCGTCACGTCCTCGAAGTCGCTCCGCACGGTCTCGGGCGAGTCGAGGGCGCTGAAGACGCCCCATGCCCCTGCGGACAGGAACAACGCCACGGCGGCCGCGACGAGCACGAGGCGCGTGCTGCGCCTGGGCGTCCGCCGCGAAGGGGCCGGGACGGGCTCGGCCAGGATCGCCTGCCGCAGCCGGTCGCGTACGTCTGCCGATGCGGGCTGGAGCTCGCGGGCCGGGTCGGTTCGGCGCAGGAGCTCGAGAACGTCAGGAGCGGGCATCGGAGACACCTCCGGGGATGGGGTGGGTGGAGTCGTTCTCGCCGAGGGCGGCCTGGAGCCTGCGCCGGGCCCGGAAGAGCCGCACGGCGACGTTGGCGCGCGAGCACCCGAGCGCCTTCGCCACCTGGCCGCGGTCGAGGTCGTCCCACGCGGTGAGGAGGAGGACCTCGCGGTCGGTCTCGGAGAGACCAGCGAGTGCGCCGCGAAGCGCCTCCCGCTCGTCGACGGACGCGAGCGGGTCGGCACCCGCGGCGGGCTCGGGGCCGAGGCGCTGGACGAGCGCGTCCTGGCGCCGGTCGGAGCGGTGGAGGTTGGCGCGCACGTTTCGTGCGACGCCGATCAGCCACGGCAGGGCGTCGTCGGGCACGTCGGGCAGGCGTCGCCAGGCGATGAGGAACGTTTCCGCGACAATCTCGTCGGCCAGGCCCGGCGCCCGCCGCCACGCGTACGCCCGGACGGCGTCGAGGTGGCGCTCGTAGAGGCGGTTGAAGCGCGCCTCGTGGTCTTGGGGTTCCGGCATTCAGCGTCCTCCGGGTCGGGAACGGTGTCTTCCGTTACCTGTCCGGCAGGGCGTCCTGGATTTCAGAAGAGCAGGCGCCAGCGGCGTCTACGCGCCTTCCGCGGCGGCTCGGGGACGGGCTGGCCGGCGACGATCGCGCTCGGTGCCTCGACCGTCAGGAAGCCCGCGAGGTCGTCTCCGAGCTCGTCGGCGGCCGCCGCGAGCCCCGCCTCGCGGATGTCCGGTGTGTGCGCGTCGCTCGCGAGCACGTGGGCGAGGCCGAGCTCGAGGAGCTTCGATGCGGCCGCCTGTGACGAGCGCCCGATGCGCCCGTCCACCGACGCCGCGGTCAGCTGCACGAGCGCGCCCAGGCGCACCGCCTCCGAGAGGCGTGCGGGGTCGGACTGCACCTCACGGTTGCGCTCCGGATGGGCGAGCACGGGGAGGACACCGCGGAGCCCGAGCCCGTACACCATCTCCTCGAGGCCGGCCGGCCAGCCCCGGTACGGGAACTCGACCAGGAGGTAGCGGCCGGACTGCGCGAGCGTGAATCGGCGCAGGGCGTCGTCGTCGAGGGTGGCCAGCATGCCGAGGTCCACCTCGCCTCCGGGAAGGACCTCGACATCGATCCCCTCGCGCAGGAAGTCCTCGCGGAGGCCCGAGACGCCGCGCTCCATCTCCTCGGGGCGTGTCGGGTAGTCGCTCCGGACGTGCGGTGTCGCCGCGATCGCCGTCACGCCGTCCTCGGCGGCCCGGCGGGCGAGCTCGCGGGCGTCCTCGACGGTGCGCGACCCGTCGTCGAGGCCGGGGAGGATGTGCGAGTGGAGGTCGATCATGCGGAGTTCGAAGGCTCGTAGGATACGGTTGCCGCGTGAGACCCCCGCTCGAGCAGGCCTTCCCCCGGCCGTCGGTGCTCGGCGTGGTGAACGTCACACCCGACTCGTTCTCCGACGGCGGGATGTTCCTCAGGCCGGACGCCGCGGTGACGGAGGCGCGCGGCCTCATCGCCGAGGGCGCGGCAATCGTCGACATCGGCGGTGAGTCGACCCGCCCGGGCTCCGAGGGCGTACCGGTCGCGGAGGAGCTCGCTCGCGTGGAGCCCGTGATCGAACGACTCGTCGACGTGCCGGTGTCCATCGACACCTCGAAGGCCGAGGTGGCGCGCCGCGCGATCGAGCTGGGCGCGTGCATGGTCAACGACGTCACGGCCCTGCGCGGCGACCCTGAGCTTGCGGGGGTGGTCGCCGAAGGCGACGCGTACCTCTGCCTCATGCACATGCTCGGGGAGCCGCGCACGATGCAGGACGACCCACGCTACGACGACGTCGTCTCCGATGTGAAGGCGTTCCTCGAGCAGCGCCTAGCTGTCGCGGTCGATGCGGGCATCCCCGAGGAGCACATCTGTCTCGACCCGGGCATCGGGTTCGGCAAGACGGTCGAGCACAACGTCGAGCTGCTGAACCGTCTCGACGAGCTGACGGCCATCGGTCGTCCGGTGCTGGTGGGCGCCTCGCGGAAGCGCTTCCTGGGCCGGCTCCTGGGCGACCCCGATGCGCTCACCGGCCCCGTCGCGGCGAGCGTCTCGGCGGCCGTGCTCGCGTTCGAGCGCGGCGCGTCCCTCTTCCGTGCCCACGACGTGCGCGAGCACGTGGAAGGTCTGGCCGTCGCGAATGCGGTGCTGACGTGAGCGAAGTCGTCATCGAGGTGGAGGGCCTCGAGCTGCGCGGGTACCACGGCGCGCTCGAGGAGGAGCGGACCGCGGGCCAGCGGTTCGTCTTCGACGTGCGGCTCGTGGCGCACGACGCGGGCATCCGCACCGACCAGCTCGTCGACACGGTCGACTACACCAAGGTCGTCGCGCGCATCCGCTCCATCAGCGACGGTCGGCGCTTCAACCTCATCGAGGCTCTCGCGGCCGCGATCGCCGATGACCTGTTCGACAACTTCCCCGTCTCCGAGGTTCGAGTCCGGGTACGCAAGCCCGAGGTGCAGCTCGACGCGCCGGTCGAGCACACGGCCGCCACCGTCGAGCGGCGCCGCTAGGTGCAGCTTGTGTTTCACGCGCACAAACTCCGACCCGCGGCTCCACCGGTATCCCCGCGCGTGAGAACCGTCGCTCCGTGAAACACAAGTGAGGGCTTACGTCGGGCTCGGGAGCAACCTCGGCGACCGCGAGGGGACGATCCGCCGCGCGGTCGAGTTGCTCGGGGAGCAGCCCGGAATCGAGATCGTGGCCGTCTCGACGCTGCGTGACACCGACCCGGTCGGGTACGAGGACCAGCCGCGCTTCCTCAACGGCGCCGTGGCGCTCGAGGTCGACCTCTCGGCCCGGGCGCTCCTCGACGAGCTGCTGGAGGTCGAGCGGGAGCTCGGCCGCGACCGCTCGCGGGAGACGCGCTGGGGTCCGCGGACGATCGACCTCGACCTGCTGCTCTACGGCGAGGAGACGGTGGACGAGCCCGGGCTCACCGTTCCACATCCGCGGCTCGCAGAGCGGCAGTTCGTCCTCGAGCCGCTGTCCGAGCTCGATCCAGACCTGACCCTCCCGGACGGGCGCGCCGTGCGGGATCTGGTAGCTCCGGCGCTAGAATGACGCCCATGTCTCACCTCGACGAGCTCGACGAGTACGAGGCCGAGCTCGAACTTCGCCTCAAGAAGGAATACTCGGCCGTCTTCAGCCTGTTCCGGTACTGCATCGTCACGCAGGACTCGACGTACCTCTGCAACCGGCACGAGCTGAGGGTCCTGCCGCAGACCACCTACCCGTTCTTCCATCTGACGATGGAGGACGTCTGGGTGTGGGACAAGAACCGCCCGACCCGGATCATCCCG
>DASSCF010000093.1:0-15792 GCA_035698025.1 Gaiellaceae bacterium | reverse complement strand
GAAGAGGTCGTCGACGAGGAGGCCGAGGGCGCTCACCTGCCGTCGGAGCTCGGGAACGTAGTGCTCCGGCTCGACGAGGCCGTCCTCGATTGCTTCGAGCATCGCTTGCATCGAGGCGAGCGGGGTGCGCAGGTCGTGGCTTGCCCACGCCACGAGTTGGGTGCGCGCGTCGAACAGCTCCTCGACGCTCGCCGCCATCTCGTTGAAGGACGCGGCGAGCTCCGCAAGCTCGGCCGGGCCGTCCTCCGGCGCGCGTGCCGAGAGGTCGCCGTGCGCGATCGCGGACGAGGCGCCGCGGACGCGGTCGAGCGACCGCAGGATCGAGCCGCCCACGAGCAGGGCGGCGCCGAAGGCCGCGGTCGACGAGCCGGCGGCGACGAGCAGGATGTCGAGATCGTGCTCCGAGTCGAACATGACGACCCCCGAGACGAGCACCGCCGTGAGCGGGAGCGCGACGGCAACCAGCGCGAGGCTTGCGAGCTGCAGGCGCACCGTCGGGAGCCGCCTGAGCGCGACCGCGGCCAGCAGCCCTGCAGTGAGGGTGCCCAGCGCGACGACGATCGCGAACGGGATCACGGCGAAAACCGATAGCCGACGCCCCAGACCGTCTCGAGGAACTGCGGGCGCGCCGGATCGCGCTCGATCTTCTCGCGCAGGCGCCGCACGTGGACGGTCACTGTGCCGGTGTCGTACGCGGCCGCGTAGCCCCAGACGCGGTCCATGAGCTGCTCGCGCGAGAAGACCTGCTTGGGGTGGCTTGCGAGGAACCAGAGCAGGTCGAACTCCCGGGCGGTCAGCTTGAGGAGGTCGCCGCCCGTCGTGACCTCGCGCGTGCGCGCGTCGAGATCGAGGCCCTCGAACGAGAGGCGCTCGGCCTTCGGGACGTGCCGCGAGGAGCGGCGCAGCACTGTGCGGACGCGTGCCGCGAGCTCGCGCGGGGAGAAGGGCTTCGTCACGTAGTCGTCCGCGCCGAGCTCGAGCCCGACGATGCGGTCGGCCTCCTCGCCACGGGCGGTCAGGAGAATCACCGGGAGCTCCGAGCGTGCGCGGATCCAGCGGCAGAGCTCGAGGCCGTCGACGCCGGGGAGCATGATGTCAAGGATCACGAGGCCCGGGCTCTCCGTCTCGACAAGGCGCCGGGCGGTGTCGCCGTCCGCAGCCTCGAGCGTCCGGAAGCCGTCCCGCTCGAGATAACGGAGCACCACCTCGCGGACGATGGGCTCGTCGTCGACGACGAGAACCGTCGTGCTCATCCCGACATTGTGGGGGAGATTTCTTACAGGAAGATGAACTCGCGCCCGCTACACTTCGACTCGCACGGGGCTATAGCTCAGCTGGGAGAGCGCCTGGATCGCACCCAGGAGGTCGCCGGTTCGAGCCCGGCTAGCTCCATCAGAATCGCAAGTGCGCGCCGCGTGGTTTCATGAACCTGTGACGCGCGGATCCCTCGCCGCCATCGACGATCATTTGCGCCGCCGCGGCTCGCTCGCGTTCGTCCTCCCGGACGGGAGCTTGCTCGGGCCCGAGGACGCCCGAGCGCGCTTGACCGTCCGCTCTCCCGACGCTCTGCGTCGGATCGTCACCGCACCTGGCGAGCTCGGTTTCGCGCGCGCATACGTCGCCGGGGAGATCGACATCGACGGCGATGTCTACGAGGCACTTCCGGCGTTGCTCGAGTTGCCGTCGAGGCGTGAGCTGGCGCGGCTCTGGCTCGGAGCCGCACGCGTCGTTGGGGCGGGGGGACTGCGGCCGCTCGCGCCGCCGCCCGAGGAGGTGAGGCTGCGCGGGCGGCGACACACGCGCCGCCGCGACGCGGCCGCGATCTCGCACCACTACGACGTCTCGAACGCGTTCTACCGCCTCGTGCTCGGGCCGTCCCTCACGTACTCCTGTGCCGTCTTCGAGCTCGCCGAAACGACGCTCGAAGAGGCCCAGACGGCGAAGCACGAGCTCGTCTGCCGGAAGCTCGGGCTGGACGAGGGGATGCGGGTGCTGGACGTCGGCTGTGGCTGGGGCAGCTTCCTCCTCCACGCCGGCGAGCGGCACGGCGTGCGCGGAGTTGGCGTCACCATCTCCGAGCCACAGGCCGAGCTCGCGCGCGAGCGCGTCGCCGGGGCCGGGCTCGGCGATCAGATCGAGATCCGGCTCGCCGACTACCGAGACGTCCGCGACGGACCCTTCGACGCGATCAGCTCGATCGGCATGTTCGAGCATGTCGGCCTCGCCCGGCTCGGGGTCTACTTCACGCGCTTGCACGAGCTCCTGCGGCCACGCGGCCGCCTTCTCAACCACGGCATCGCGCGACTGCCCGGCCGACGGCCGATCCGAAGGAACGCCTTCGTGGGTCGGTACGTCTTCCCGGACGGCGAGCTGCACGAAGTCGGCGCCGTCGTGTCGGCCGTCCAGAAGGTGGGCTTCGAAGTGCGCCATACCGAGAGCCTGCGCGAGCACTACGCTCTCACGCTGCGCGCCTGGGTGCGCAACCTGGAGGCGAACTGGGATGAGGCGGTTGCCGAGGTCGGCGCCGCCCGCGCCCGCATCTGGCGCCTCTACATGGCCGGCTCGGCGCTCGGCTTCGAGGCCGGTCGCCTCCAGGTGCACCAGGTCCTTGCCGTGCGGCCGGGCGCCGGCCGGAGCGGCATGCCCCTCACGCCCGGCCGCTGGCGCTGACGGCCCTGGCCGGTGCGGATCTCGCGTTGCGCGGCGGTCTACCGGCGCGCGATCTCCGCGACGGTCCGAGCCGAAGCACGGCCCGTGCGAATCAGGTGCCCTAGCTCCCTGCTGCCCTGGTAGTTTCGAGCCCTGTGGCATCCGTGGGAGAGACGGTCGCAGAGCAGCTACGGGCGCTCGGAACGCGTGGTGTCCTCGTTCAGATGGCGGAACGCGGACAGATCATCGAGCTCCGTTGCGAGATGCCGAAGTGCTACTGCCACAAGGGGCGGGGGCACTTCGACCCGAGATCGACGCCCCTGACGAGTTGGGCGCCGTCGCCTGACCATTACCCCCGGCTCAAGGCTGACGGTGGACACCTCGTTGCCTGGAACGTCCGACTGGCTCACGTGCTCTGCAACCGAGAGGACTATGGCTGGCGCATGAGGATTCGGCGGATGCTCGAAGAAGGGATGTCGCTCGAGGAGATCGCCGAGGACCTGAACCGTAAGGGGATACGGAGACCGCATGGCAGCGCCAAGTGGTCGCCCTCAGCGGTGCGAAAGGCGTTCGTCTCCTAAGGCGTCGGGAACTGGTGAGGTCAGGGGACGTCGATCTCGGCGAACGTCGGGCCCTCGCGCTGCCCCAGTTCGCGCTCGACCTGGTCGACGAGCTCGACGTGCAGCTCGAGGAACCGGCGGAGGAAGCTCGTGACGAGCAGGAGGTATGCGCGTCGGTGCGGGAGCGTCTCGGCGCTCGCCTCGACGTCGTCCAGCCGCGCCCGGAGGTCGTCCACCTCCTCGCGCAGCGCGGCGAGCCCCTCGCGCGTCAGCCGGTCGCCGACGAGGTCGGCAATCAGCAGCCGCAGGAGCGGTTCGCTCTTCAGCGGCGTGAGCCGGGCGGGCGTCGCCGCGTATGCGCACAACGCGTCGAGGCCTTTCTCGGTCAGGCGGTACACCGTGCGCTCCCGCGTCCGCCCGGGCTTCTTGGTCGCCTCCAGATAGCCGAGCCGGGCGAGCCGCTTCGGCTCCGCGTAGTACTGGCTTTCGCCCGCCCAGTCGAGGATGCGCCCGCGGCGCACCATTCCGCGCAGGTCGTGCGGGCCGGCGCCTCCCCGGCCGACCAGGCCCAGGATCTCGTACGAAAAGAGGCTCAGCGCATCATTTGCCATAACTACGATTCATAGGTATATATCTATGATTCGTAGTTTACAGAAGGAGGCAGACGATGACGGGCGCAGTGCTCGAGACCTTCAAGCACAGGCAGCGTGCAATGTGGGCGGCCGGGGACTACCCGGCTCTCTCCGAGGAGATCGCCGGCGTGGGCGAGCTCCTGGTCGAACGAGTCGCGGTGACGGCGGGCATGCGGGTCCTGGACGTTGCCAGTGGCACCGGCAACGCCGCGCTACCAGCGGCGCGAAGAGGAGCGGACGTGACGGCCCTCGACCTCGTCCCCGAGCTGCTCGAAGCCGGAGAGGCGAAGGCGGCGAGGGCGGGTGTCGAGATCGAGTGGGTCGAGGGCGACGCGGAGAGCCTGCCGTTCGAGGACGAGTCCTTCGAGCGCGTCCTCTCGACGTTCGGGCACATGTTCGCTCCGCGCCACCGCGAGACGGCGGATGAGATTGCGCGTGTGTGCCGCAAGGGCGGGCTCGTCGGCATCTGCTGCTGGACTCCCGAAGGCGTGACCGGCGACGTGCTCGGTGCGAGCGCGGCCTACCTGCCGCCCCCGCCCGAGTTCGCCTCGCCTCCGCTCCTGTGGGGGACGGAGGAGCACGTGCGGGAGATGTTCGGCTCGGTGGCGACAGAGTTCGAGTTCGAGCGCCACTCGGCGACCATCGAATGGGACTCGGTCGACGGATGGGCGGACTACTTCCTCGAGCGCTTCGGGCCGCTCGTGACCGCGCGGCAGATGCTCGGCGACCGCTTCGAGGACCTGCGGGCCGAGATCGTCGCCGCCTGGGAGGAGCGGAACGAGGCCGAGGACGGAAGACTGGTCCTTCCCCAGGAATACCTGCTCTCGGTCGTTCGCTTCTAGCGGCGGGCGATCGCCACGATCGTCTTGACGACGTACTGCAGCGAGAGAAGGAAGAACGCGGCTCCCAGTACGAGCTTGACCTGGTCCGCGCTAAGCCTCGTGCGGCTCGAGACGCGGTCCGCGACGCCCTCGCCAACCTTGGCCTTCCAGCCGTGGAGGCCGGCATCCGCATACTTGATCGTGTCCACGGACCGTGGGTACCCGAAGGGGCGATGCCTAACCATCCGGTCCGAACCGAAGCCGCCTCGTGTGCGAATGACGTCCGCACACGCAAAGCAAGGGAGGCTTCATGCGCTTCATCCCGACCCGCTTCCACGGGTTTCTCGACTACATCGTCGGCGTGGTGCTGATCGCCGCACCGTGGATCTTCCAGTTCTCCGACAACACCGCGGCCACGCTCGTTCCCATCGTCCTCGGCATCGGCCTCATCGCCTACAGCCTGCTGACCGACTACGAGCTCGGCGTCGCCCGCGTGCTTCCGATGCACGTTCACCTGCTCTTCGACATCGCTGCGGGCGTGGTCCTGGCCGCGTCGCCCTGGATCTTCGGCTTCGCGGACGAGAGCGCCAACGTCTGGGTGCCGCATCTCCTCGCCGGCATCGCGGCCATCGTGCTGGGGCTCGTCACCCTGCAGCAGCCCGGGTACGAGAGCGCCGCAGGCACGCCCGGGCAGCCGGCCCGCGGCCGGGCCTAGTTCTCGCGCGCCCCTCTCTCATCGTGGTCCGAACCACGTGGTCAGCGCGTCGCGCAGCCCGGCGTCCGTGCCGTCTCCCACCCAGGCGACGTATCCATCGGGCCTGATCAGAACAGCGGCTGGGGCTGCGACCTGACCCAGGACGGGGAGCTCCCAGTCGCCGCCGTACTGGGCGTCGATCGCCAGCACCCGGTCCGCCCACGGTGAGGGATCCCAGGGCCAGGGCTTGCCGAGGTTCAGCAGCACCGCTCGGCCGTCGTGTAGCAGGGTGAAGACTCGCGTCGCGCCGTCGGCGGTGACGAGCTCGAGATCGGGCATGCGGCGACCGAGCAGCGGGTGCCCCTCGCCCAGGTCGTAGTGGATGTCGAGAGCAGAGAGCATCGCGGCGATGCGCCTGCGCGGCTCGTCCATGCCGAGTAGCTCGGTCATGATCTCGCGGAGCGCCAGGTGCCGCTCGTCGGCGCCGCTGAGCGCGACCTGGGCCATGGTGTTGCGCAACACCCGGGCGCCGACCGGATGCCGCTCGGCGTGGTAGGTGTCCAGGAGGCTCTCGGGTGATGTCTTCTCGACCACCTGGGCCAGCTTCCAGCCCAGGTTCACGGCATCCTGCACGCCGGTCTGGAGGCCCTGACCGCCCTGCGGCGGATGCACGTGGGTGGCGTCCCCGGCCAGCAGCACACGGCCGCTGCGGTAGGTGGCCGCCTGCCGCGTCATGTCGGTGAACCTGGAGATCCAGTTGAGGCTGTGCGCTCCGTAGTCCGTCCCGTACGCCGCGACGAGTGCCTCGCGGAGGTCCTGCAAGGTGGGCTCGCCGGTGTGTTCGACCTGTTGTTCCTCGAGCACGACCCCGAACGTCCCTCCTCCGCCTTCCGCCGGGTTGACGGGACCGATGCCGCCGCCCTCGGGACGCATGCCGATCTTCGGCTGCTCGGTCATCTCGACCTCCGCGATCATCCAGCTGGTCGAGGCGGCCAGCCCGGGGAAGTCGATGCCGGCCGTCCTGCGCACCAGGCTGCGTCCTCCGTCGCAGCCGACGAGGTACTCCGCGCGGAGCGACGTGTCACCCGACACCTCGACCTCGACTCCGCTCTCTTCCGGGGTGAAGCCCGCGACCTCGCGGTCACGGAGGATCGGAACCCCGAGCTCGTCGACCCAGCCGGCCAGGATGCGCTCGAAGTGGCTCTGTCCGAGGGCGAGCACGTAGCTGTGGCGGGTGGGGAAGTCGCTGATGTCCATGGGGATGCCGGCGAACCCGTGGGCCGGGTGGACTTGCCCGGCCGAGATGAACCGATCGGCGATACCACGCTGATCGAGCACCTCGATGGTGCGGGAGAGAAGACCCCGCGCTCGCGACTCGTCGATCTCCTGGCTGCCGCGCCGTTCGACGACGACGACGTCGATCTCCGCCAACGCCAGCTCACCCGCCAACATCAGCCCTGTCGGGCCTCCGCCTGCGATCACCACCGCATGCTCGGTCATGGCCACACTCCGGCCGGAAACGTCGTCCCCAAGAGGCGCATTTCGCTCCTTCCCTTCTTCTGGCACCTGGGCGTGCGGCCGGTGATTATGCGGCATGACCCGGGGCTTGCCGCAAGCCCAAAGCGCGGGCTAGAGTTTGAGGTGGAGAGGAGCGGGAGGCGCCGTTTCGGCGTCTCGGGTGGCAGCCGCGCCGGCCTTTCAGAGTCCAGCGAAGTGAGCGCGGTAGCGCCGCGGGCGCGTGGCCCGCGGCGCTACGGCATGTCGTCCTAGTTGGTGATCGGATCGCGTCCACGTCGATCTGCCTGCGCACGCGGCCCGCGAGCGGCGCGAATGGCTACGCCACCTGCTCGCCTGGGCCACGGGAACCTCGCTGCTCGGCCTGGGCATCCTGCTCGTCGGCGACCTCGACCGCACGTAGGCGCTGGCCGGCATGGCGGCCCTCTGGACGCTGATCCTCGCGATCGACTTCGTGATCTCGTTCAGCTACACGCTCTTTCCGCGGGGCCCGAACGAACGCCGGCTCTTGACCTAGCCGACCGTCGCGTTATCTTCGGGCGCGGATGACCGAACAGGTGCCAGACGCGGTCGTCGCGGACGCCGCCCGCGAGATCGTTGCCCGGGCCGCGCCGCAGGAGATGCCGCTCTTCCGGGCCACGAGCGAGGCGTACTTCGCCGACCCGGACAAGGTCCTCGCCGAGAACAAGCCGAAGGACGAGATGCTCGGCTTCGGGGTCGAGGCGGCGGCGCTCCTCCTCACGCCCATCATCATCGACGTCGTGAGGCGGGTGGCGATCGCCCTCGCGAACTCGGCCGGGGACGCCGTGGAGAAGGAGGGCAGCGAGGCGGTCGGCGGCTTCGTCCACAAGCTCTTCCAGCGCGGCAAGGGCAAGGGCGAGGGTGCGGCCGAGGCGAACGACGACGTGCCGGACCTGAGTCCCGAGCAGCTCCGGGAGGTGCGCGAGATCGCCTACGACCGGGCGCTCGAGCTCGACGTGCCCGAGGATCGCGCCGGGCTGCTCGCGGACGCGGTCGTCGGGAGCCTGGCGACGGACTGATGGCCGCCGGGCCGTCCGGCGCGCAGCAACCCCGGCTCAACCCCTTCGCGTTCCTCTCGGACACGACGTTCCGGTTCTTCCTGCTCGTCGTCTCGATCGTCGGCGTGAGCCTGTTCCTCTACAACTGGCTCTACTTCGAGGTCTCGGACAACCAGGCCGAGGTCCGGCGCACGCTCGCCTGCGTCGAGGAGCAGCAGGCGGCTCTCGCGGTCGCCGCGACGTCCGACGACCTCGACGCGGCCGCGAGCCGGTTCGCGGAATGCCTCGACGAGATCAACCGCCCCAAGGCGGCCTTCATGCTCGGCGGCGTCGCCGTCCTCCTCGCCACGGCGCTGGCGTTCTTCTTCGCAGCTCCGCTGGTCAAGCGCCGCCGGCGCCGCCTCGAGCCCTTCCGTGAGGATGACGCCCCCGACGTCGCCGCCGAGCTTCGCGGGCTCGTTGAGGAGGCAGGCCTCGAGCGCGCTCCGCAGTTCGTCTGGAACCCGCTCAACCCGTCGCCGGGCGGCCTCGCGTTCGGGCGTCCGGGCCGGTACCACGTGGCGCTCTCCGGCGGCCTGGTGACGACCTTCTACACCGACCGGCCCGCGTTCAGGGCCGTCGTGCTCCACGAGCTGGCGCACCTGCGCAACCGGGACGTCGCCAAGACGTACTTCACGGTCTCGATCTGGTGGGCCTTCGTGCTCGTCGGCGTGCTCCCGTTCCTCGTCAGCCTCGTCGACGAGGACGCGAATACGGTCTTCGACCTCGGCTGGCGGCTCGTGGCGCTGACGGTGTTCGTCTACCTGACGCGCAACGCGGTGCTCCGCGCGCGCGAGGTCTACGCGGACGTGCGCGCCTCGACCTCGGAAGGCGTGACGCCGGCGCTCACCAAGCTGCTGGGGGCGATGCGCCCGCCGGCCCGTCCGTGGCTCAACCGGCTGGTCGGCCTGCACCCGAGCCCCGCCGTCCGCCTCCACGCGCTCGAGGATCCGCGCGGCCTCATCAGCCTGGGCACGTTCGAGGCCTTCGGTGCGGGCATCGCGGCGACGATCGCGTTCGCCGAGGTGGTGACGCTCGTCGACTTCTTCGCGGTCGAGTCGCTCTCGACCATGTGGATCTCGGCGCTCGTGTTCGCGCCGCTCGCAGTCGGGGTCGTCGGCCTCGGCGCCTGGCGCTCGGCGTTCGGAGCGCTGGCGCTGGGGGAGCGGCCGGGCGGGTCCTGGCGGATCGGCCTTGCGCTCGGCCTGGGCTTCCTGGTCGGCCAGCACTTCTCGCTCGTTGCCGCGCTCGGGGCTGACCCGACGATCATCAGCGCCAGGCCGTGGTCGCTCGACGTCCTCTGGTCGGTGGTGCTCCTCGTCGGCCTCGGGCTCTTCGTCGCCTGGATCACCACGTCGGCACGTGTCTGGCTCCCGGTGGCGGCCCCGAGCCGCTCGCCCGCCTGGGCCTCCGCGCTGGGCCTCGTCGTCGCCGCCGGCGTCCTCACCGTCTTCATGGGGATCTTCTTCCTCGTCCGCCAGACCCGGGATGTGATCGAGGTCTCGACGAGCGGGACGGCGGAGCTCCACGACCTCGTCGCGCAGGCGATCTGGGCGGGGCCGACCTGGCTCTTCCAGTTCGTGATGGACCCTGAGCTTCTGTGGTTCGCCGAGCGTCCACCGGTGTGGTTCGCGCTCGCTGCCGTCTGGGCGTTCCCGCTCGCGGCGGCGCTGTTCCTGCGGACAGGGCGCCCGGACCTGGCGCGCTGGGCGACGCTCGACGGCTCGGGCGCGCGTCTGCCGCCGCCGGTGCTGCGGGTGGGGCGCGCGGCGGCGATCGGGCTGGCCGGGGCGGCACTCGCCTACGTGCTCCCGCTCGTCCTGCGCGCCGGCATCCACGCCGGGGTGGCCGAGGCGACCCGCGACCAGGACGACTTCCTGCTCGGCTACGCGTACTGGTCGGTCGTGCTCGCGCTGGCCTGCCAGGCGGTCGTCGCCGCGGTCACGGTCGCCGTGACGAGCGACGCCGCGGTCGTGCACGGCCTCTTCGCGGCGATGCTCACCGGGCTCGGAGGGGTGGCGGGGATCATCACGCACCCGACGATCGGAAGCTGCGTGGACGTCGTCTCCCTGCGGCAGTCGCCGTGCGAGTGGGCCGCCGACGGCTCGTTCGTGAAGCTGACGCTCGAGCAGGTGCTCGTGCAGGGCTTTCTCGTCGGGCTCGTCGGCGCCGGCGTGACCCTGGCGGTGAAACCGTGGCTCGCCGGCGCCGTGAAGCGGCTCGTCACCGGTGATTGCCGTGAGCGTCGCCACATGCCCACATGATCCCGCACGGGCCCGCGGTGCTTAGTCGCCCGGCTATACGCTGCCACCGTGGGTGACGACGCCCCCACCGTCGGCCACGTGATCTCGCGTGACGGCACGCGGATCGGCTTCCGCCGGAGTGGAGAAGGGCCGCCGCTCGTTCTCCTCCACGGCGCGACCGGTGCGCACTGGAGCTTCCGCTACATCCTGCCGTCGCTCGCCGATCGCTTCACGCTCTACGCCGTCGACCGGCGCGGCCGAGGCGAGAGCGGGGACGCCGCCGCGTACGCGATCGAGCGTGAGGTCGAGGACGTGACGGCGGTCGTGGAGTCGCTCGACGAGCCCGCGAACGTCTTCGGCCACTCCTACGGCGCCACGGTGGCCCTCGGCGCCGCGCTGGTCACGCCGGGGATCCGGAAGCTCGTCCTCTACGAGGGCTCTCCGGGCATCTCGGTCGTGCCGGACGAGCACCTCGACCGGATGGAGGAGCTCGTCGAGCGCGGCGAGCCGGGCGAGGCGCTGGTCTACGCGCTCGGTCTCTTCGGCCTCACGCCCGAGGAGGTGGAGCAGCTGCGCGAGGCGCCGACCTGGCCCGTGCGCGTCTCCGCGGCGCACACGGTTGCCCGCGAGGTGCGCGCCGAGCAGGACTACAGGCTCGACCCGCAAGGGCTCGCCGGCGTTACCGCTCCGGCGCTGCTCCTGCTCGGCGGCGAGAGCCCTGACTGGGCTCGTGAGGGCACGGAGCAGATCAGCGACGCGCTGCCGGACGCCAGGATCGCCGTCCTGCCCGGTGAAGGGCACGCGGCGATCATGACCGCACCCGAGCTCGTCGCCGGGGAGGTCAGGCGCTTTCTGGCCGAGTGACCGATGAATACGGGCGCTCCGACCGGTCTCTACCTGGGAACGACAAACCGGCCAAGGGAGGCCACATGTTCAAGGACACCAAAGCCTTCACCAGCTTCTCCGTCCCCGACATCGCGGCGGCGAAGCAGTTCTACGGCGAGACACTCGGCCTCGACGTGATCGAGAGCCCGGAAGGGCTCGAGCTCCACATCGCCGGCGGCACTCCGGTCTTCGTCTATCCGTCGGACAGCTACACGGCGCCCAAGCACACGGTCCTCAACTTCCCCGTGGACGACATCGACGCGGCCGTGGAGGAGCTGACCCGGCGCGGGGTCACGATGGAGCAGTACGACCTGCCGGAGATCAAGACGGACGAGAAGGGGATCTTCAGGGACGGCGGCGAGATGGGCCCGCAGGCGATCGCCTGGTTCAAGGACCCCGCCGACCACGTTCTCTCAGTGCTTCAGATCCAGTAGCGCGAGCCAGGCCCGCACGGCGGCGCCCACCGCTTCGAGGTCGGCCTTGAGGCCGTGGTCGCCCGCCACGCTGGCAACCGTCCGCCGCGGCCCCTCGGGAGGCATCCCGAAGGGGTCGCGCTCGCCCTGGACGACGAGCATCGGCACCTCGACGGCATCCAGCTCGGGGAGGCGGCTCTCGGCCGGCTTGGAGCGACGCGGCGGCTGGAGCGGAAAGGCGAGGCAGAGGACGGCGGCCGCGCCGAGGTCCTTCGACGTTCGGCAGGCGACGCGGGCCCCGAGGGAGCGGCCGCCGAGCACGAGCGGGAGGCCCGCGAGCTCGTTCGCGCGCAGGTGCTCGACCACCGCCGTCCAAGCGGCGTCGAGCTGCTTGGCCGGCGCGGGCGAGCGCCGGCCGGCGACGCGGTAGGGCTGCTCCACGAGCGCGGCGCTGAGCCCTTCCGCCAGCGCGGCGTCCGCCGCCGCGACGATGTCGCCTGCGCCGATCCCGCCTCCGGCTCCGTGGCCGAGGACGAGGGCGCCAAGCGGGCTGGCGGCCGGGCGCAGGTGCGCGTGCGCCGGTCCGTGAGGCGTCTCGACCTCGAGCATCACCCCACAGTCATACAGCTAGAGTCGCGGCGTGGGCAGGATCTCTGCCGCGGAGCTCGCCGAGCTGGCGCCCTGCTCGCCTGAGCAGGTCGAGCGCCTGCAGGGTCTCGGCCTCCTGAACGGCGGGGAGGACGGCTTCCCCTCCTCCGACGTCCACGTGGTCCGGCTGATGGCGGCCTTCGAGGACGCCGGCGTGTCGGTCGAGGACGTTGCCCGGGGCGTCGAGACGGGCGAGCTCTCGTTCCCGCTCGGCCTCTTCATGCCCGAGCCGGTCGGGGCCGCGACGACCTACGAGGAGCTTGCAGCCGAGCTCGGTCGCCCGTCCGACCTGGTCAGGCGGCTCTCGGGGGAGCTCGGCTTCCCCCCGCCCGAGGACGACCGTGTGCGGGCCGAGGACGCGGAGATCCTCAGGCTCCTCTTCCTGCGGCTCGACATCGCGGACGACGACGAGCTCTCCCGTTTCGCGCGGCTCTACGGCGGGACGATCCAGCGGCTTGTCGGCTCCGGGCTTCAGTTCTTCGACCTGGCCGTGCGCCAGCGCGTCGCCACCTTCGACGACCTCTCGACAGAGGAGCAGGACAGGCTCGTCTACGAGAAGGCCGCAGGCTACACGGAGCTCGTGGCCTCGATCGTCCCGTGGCTCCAAGCCCGCCACCGCGAGCGCTCCGTGCTCGAGTACCTCGTCGGCGTCACGGAAGGGTTCATGGAGGAGCGGGGCCTGGCGCCGCCCCAGCCGAAGCAGCCTCCGGCCATCGCCTTCCTCGACCTGACCGGCTACACCGCGCTCGCAGAGGAGCAGGGCGACGAGGCCGCGGCAGAGCTCGCCGCCGACCTCGCGACGGTCGTGCACGAGGCGTCGCGCACGTACGACTGCCGCCCGGTGAAGTGGCTCGGCGACGGGGTGATGTTCTACTTCGCCGAGCCGGAGAGCGCGATCCGCAGCGGGCTCGCGCTGATGGAGCAGGCCGAGAAGGCGATCTCCGTGCCCGCGAGAATCGGGATCAACGCCGGCCCCGTCATCGTCCAGGAGGGCGATTACTACGGACGGACGGTCAACGTGGCGGCACGCATCGCCGACTACGCCGGGCCGCACGAGGTGCTCGTGAGCGACGAGGCGCTCCGGAGCTCGGGCATGGACGAGGGCGAGTTCGAGCTCGTCGGCGACGTCCCGCTACGCGGCGTGCCGTCCGCGGTGCGGCTCCACAGGGCGAAGCGGGCGGTGGAGGCATGAGCACGACGACGCCCGTCCCGCCGGCTCGACATCTCCTGCGTGCCAAGGACCTCGCGGACGCGCGCTATCAGGAGCCGCTCGACGTCTCCGACCTCGCGCGCGCCGCGCACCTCTCGCAGGCGCACTTCAGCCGCGAGTTCCGCAAGGTCTTCGGCGTGTCGCCGCACCAGTACCTCCTCACGCGGCGCCTCGAGCGCGCGGCCGCGCTGCTGCGCCAGACCGACTGGACGGTGGCCGACATCTGCCTCGCGGTCGGGCTGCGCAGCGTCGGGTCGTTCACCACGAGCTTCCGCCGGGCCTACGACCTGACGCCGACCGAGTACCGGGCGGCTCACCCTCCGGCTTCCACGCGTGTGCGGATCCCCACCTGCGTGGCCCAGGCCTATGCGCGTCCGCAGTCCCGCAGGTTTCGAGAAGACAGCTCCGGGCCGGCCGACTAACGTCGGGCCCGACTTCGAAACCACAAGGAGAGACCGATGCTGAAGCAGCTCACGCACGTCAACGTCTGGGTGCACGACCAGGACGAGGCACTCGCCTTCTACACGGAGAAGCTCGGGATGGAGCTCCGCGACGACGTCACGGTCGCCGAGCTCGGCAACTTCCGTTGGCTCACGGTCGGCGTGCCCGGACAGGACGATGTCGCCCTCACCCTCATGGCCGTGCCCGGCCCGCCCGTCTTCGACGAGGAGACGCGCCAGCAGGTGCTCGCCACCCTGGCGAAGGGTGCCGCGGGCGGCCTCTTCTTCACCACCTCGGACATCCACGGGACCTACGAGGAGCTGAAGAAGCGCGGCGTCGAGTTCTCGCAAGAGCCGACGCAGCAGCCGTACGGGATCGACGCGGGCTTCCGCGACCCGTCCGGCAACCAGATGCGGGTGATGGGCGAGTAGGACCGAAAGCCGGGGCCCCGCCGTGGCGGGGCCCCGGACTCCTGTCTACGGGCGGATCTCGTCGGGCAGGCCGAAGCGCCCGAAGATGTCGCGGAGCGGGTCGATCGGCTCGTCCGGCCAGCGGGCCTCGTGCAGCCGTTCCGGGGCCGGCTCGCGCCGGTTGATGAACGACGTGACGTCCACGACCTTGTCGCCGCGGTACGTGAGCACGTTGAGCGCGAACGCCCGGTAGGCCTGCGACTTCTCGTCCCACGTGTACGCGCCGAACGCCGGCTGTCCGTTGGCATGCGTCCGCACGTGGTGCCAGCGCCACTCGCCCGAGAGCGGCCACTCGGCGAGGAAGGCGGTGAGCGCCTCGCGCCCGCGGAACCAGGTGGACATGGGGGGCATCGACCAGGCGGCGTCTTCGGCGAGCAGGTCGACCACGGCGGCGACGTCGTGGCGCACCATCGCGTCCATGAAGCTCTCGACGAGGTCGGTGAGCTCCGCGTCGCCGAGCGAGCGCAAGGTCTCCTGCTGGCTCTGGTCGGGAAGCTTCGCCTCGACGGTCTCACGGGCGCGCTGGAGGGCGCTGTTCACCGAGGCGACGGTCGTGTCGAGCGCCTCGGCGACCTCCTTGGCCGAGAAGCCCAGCACCTCGCGCAGGATCAAGACGGCGCGCTGCGTGGCGGGCAGGTGCTGAAGGGCGGCGATGAAGGCGAGCTCCACGGCCTCTCGCTGCTCGTAGCGCGCGTCGGGTGCCGCGTATCCGTCCTCGACGCCGAGGGTCTCGTCCGGGTAGGGCTCCACCCAGGCCGACTCGGGGAGGGGCAGATAGGGGCCGTCGTGGGGATCGATCGGCGGCCCGTAGTCCACCGGGAGCACGCGCTTGGGACGCTTCTCGATCAGGTCGAGCGAGGTGTTGGTGGCGATGCGGTATAGCCACGAGCGAAGCGAGCTCCGCCCCTCGAACCTCGGCAGGCCGCGCCACGCCCGCAAGAGCGCCTCCTGGAGCGCGTCCTCGGCGTCGTGGACGGACCCCAGCATCCGGTAGCAGTGCGCGTGGAGCTCGCCGCGATGGGGCTCGACCAGGCGCTGGTAGGCACCCTCGTCTCCACCGCGGGCCGCCTTGAGCAGCTCTCGCTCCTGGACGCTCGTGTCTGTGGGAGCCACGATCACCCAGCAGCCTAGTGGGATGGCGGCAAAGCTCATGCCGCGCCGATGAGTTCCGGGTGCCGCGGTGGTCGAAGAGGCAGGGGGATGATGCGAACGCCTTCAAACCCGGTCGTCCACCTGGAGCTGCACACCGGCGGGCTGGACGCGGCCCGCGCGCTTTACCGGCAGCTATGCGGTTGGCCCGCCGAGCGAATCGACGCCGACTGCGGCACCTACTGGGCGCTGGAGCTGGGGGACGGAGTGGGCGGCGGTATCGTCGAGTGCGCGACTCGCCGGCCGCTTTGGCTACCGTACGTCGAGGTCGCCGACATCACCGAGGCAACGGAGCGAGCGCGTGCGCTCCAGGCGAGGGTGCTGCTGGAGCCCCGCGAGGGCCCGGCCGGGTGGCGCAGCGTCGTCGCCACGCCCGCTGGAGCGGAGCTCGCTTTCTGGCAGCC
>DASSCF010000092.1:0-3168 GCA_035698025.1 Gaiellaceae bacterium | reverse complement strand
GTAGACGATCGCGGGCGCATGGTCGCGCACGTGCTCCTCCACGACGCGGTTGACGTCGACGTGCGCGAGCGTGTCCAGGCGCATGTCCGGAAGGTCGAGGTGGACGTAGTCGGCAACGCCGAGCTCCGCCGCGGCTTTTTGTGCCTCCTCCTCCTTGCGCGCGCGCGTCTCGGCGTCGCCGGGGTACTGGGTCGAGCTCCCGTCCGTGACGACGAGCACCCGCACCGCGTCGCCCGCGTCGGTGTGCCGGGTGATCGTCCCGCCCATGCCGAGCACCTCGTCGTCCGGGTGCGCCGCGATCACGAGGACTCTCGTCATCCGAGTTGCATCCCCACGCCGAGGCGCACCTTCGTCTCGACGTCCTCGAGCACGAGGCCACCTTCGCCGCACGCCACGATCAGCCCTTCCGGGCTGTCGGACACGATCGAGCCCGCCGGTGCGTCGACCCGAAGATCGACGGCGCGCGCGCGCCAGACGACGACCTTCTCGTCGCCGTGGAAGGTGAAGGCGCCGGGGTACGGCCGCGTCTGCGCGCGCACCCAGTCGTACAGGTACGGGGCTCGCGTCTCCCAGTCGATGATGCCGTCGGCCGGCATGCGCCTGGGCCAGACGCTCGCCCGTGTCGGATCCTGAGGGACGCGGGGCGCCGTCCCGGCGAGGAGCTGCGGCACGCACTCGCGCACGAGCTCGACGTGGGCGGACGCGAGCCGGTCGAAGAGCGTCGTCGCGGTCTCGTCGGCTGCGATGTCGACGGTGACCTGCCCGACGATCGCGCCGGAGTCCGCGGTCGAGTCGACGATCTCGAAGAGCGTGACCCCGGTCCGCGTCAGCCCGCACAGGATCGCCCACGGGATAGGTGCGCGCCCGCGATGACGGGGGAGGAGCGTCGGGTGCATGCCGAACACGCCCTCTCGCGCTACGGCGATGAACGGGTCGTGGACGAGCTGCGACCACCCGACGACGAAGACGAGCTCCGGCTCGAGCTTGCGCAGAGCGTTGAGCGTGTCGAGCGAGTTGACGTCGCCCGTCTCGATCAGCGCGGCGCCGTGCGCGGAGGCGGCATCCTCGAACGAGCACTGGCCGGAACGGTCCGGGTCGACGGGGCCGGGAAGGGTGACGATCCCGACGATCTCGGCGCCGACCTCGGCCGCCGCCTGCAGACAGTCGCGGCCGATCGTGTCGAAGCTGACCCAGACCGTGCGCATCGCCGCGGCGATGCTACCGGGAGGCGCCTCAGTCGATCGCGGGCGGCAGCCGGCCGTTCCGGCCGCGCTGGATGCGGACCCAGCTGTTCCTTCCGAGCCACACGAGGAGGCCCGCCGCGGCTGCCGCGAGAGCGACGACGACGATCGTCCCGGCGAAGGGGACGTTCAGGAGCTTGATGCCCGCGAGACCGAGCACGCCCGCCAGCAGCAGCCGCAGGCGCTGCTCGGGGATCGACAACGTGAGGTGGCCGCCGATGAGGACTCCGGGAATCGAGCCGAGCAGGAGCCAGAAGAGGATCCCGAAGTCGATGTTCCCGGCCGCCCAGTGCGCCGCGCCCGCGACGTAGAGCAGCGCGGCGGCATGGAAGATGTCGGTCCCGACGACCTTGTGCGCGCGGAGCGGGAAGACGACGAGCAGCGTCAGCCCGAAGAAGACCCCGCTCCCGACCGACGTGAGCCCGACGATGAAGCCGCCCAGGACTCCGATCACCACCGCCGCGGCACGGTCGCGGTTCGAGAGCTTCCAGTCGGGGTCGCCGGTCGGCCCGCCCTGGACGAGGCTCTTCGCGACGAGCCCGACCGCCCCGAAGAGGAGCGCGGCGCCGAGCACTTGCCCCATGACGGACTCGACGTCGTCGCCGTAGCGCTCCGTCAGCTGGACGTTGAGCCAGACGCCGAGGAGGGACGCCGGCGCCGAGCCGATCAGCATCCAGCCGGCGAGCCGCGCGCGCACGTTCCCCATGCGCCGGTGCTGCACGGCGCTGACCGTCTTGAACGCCGCGCCGTGCGCGATGTCGGTCCCGATCGCCGTCGCGGGCGGGACGCCGAAGAGGAAGACGAGGATCGGCGTCATCAGCGAGCCGCCGCCCATCCCTGTCATGCCGACCAGCAGCCCCGTGAGCAGCCCGGCGACCGCCAGCTTCCAGTCCATGTTTATCCGCAGATCGGGGATCCGCTAGCGCGGATCCCCGATCGCGAGAACCCCTGAAGCGCGGCCGCGAAGCGGCCGCTGGTCGCTGTGCAGGTCAAGTGCGTCGATCGAGGATGCGCCGGTCGCGGAGCCTCGATCGCGGAACACCCCTGAGGCGCGGCCGCGAAGCGGCCGCTGGTCGCTGTGGAGGTCGGTCTCGCGCGGGAGACCGCTCACCTACGTCTGCCGGTACGCGTCGATGAGGACCCGGGCGACCTCGGGGCGCGTGAACTCGACCGGGGGGACGTCGCCCTCGCCGAGCATCTCGCGCACCTTCGTCCCGGACAGGAAGACCCGGTCCTCGGGGCCGTGCGGGCACGACTTCGTGCTGGCCATCGACCCGCAGACGTTGCACCAGAACGTGTGCTCGAAGAACATCGGCTCGATGTCGAGCTCGTGCGGCGCGAACTCGTCGAAGATGAGCTGCGCGTCGTACGTGCCGTAGTAGTCGCCCACGCCGGCGTGGTCGCGGCCGACGATGAAGTGCGAGCAGCCGTAGTTCTTGCGGCAGATCGCGTGCCAGATCGCCTCGCGCGGCCCCGCGTAGCGCATCGCCGCGGGGAACGCGGAGAGCAGGACGCGATCGGGCGGGTAGTAGCCGTCCAGGAGCGTCCGGTAGCACTCGACGCGCGTCGCCGCGGGCACGTCGTCGGACTTCGTGTCCCCGACGAGCGGGTGCACGAGCAGGCCGTCGACGGTCTCGAGCGCGACCTTCGTGAGGTACTCGTGCGCGCGGTGGATCGGATTCCGCGTCTGAAAGCCGACGACCCGCCTCCATCCGCGCTCGGCGAAGATCCGCCTCGTCTCCGCGGGATCGCGAGCCAGCTCGCGGAACTGCGGCTGGGCCCTTTCGAACACCGTGACTCGCCCGGCGAGATAGAGCGGTTTCTGCGCGTACAGGCGGGCCACACCCGGGTGCGCGTCGTCGGTCGTCCGGAAGCAGAGCTCGGCCTCGCGCTCCTTGTCGTACTCGTAGACCTCCGAGACCTCGAG
>DASSCF010000091.1:0-6136 GCA_035698025.1 Gaiellaceae bacterium | reverse complement strand
GCCGCAGGTCGCGCTCCTCGAGGGTCTTCGCCTCGAGATGTCGATCACCGACCGGCGCACGCCGGGCGGGGCCGACACGATCGCCATCACCGCCTGGGACGGGAACAAGCAGGTCTTCTCCTCGTCCTGGAGCGGGTTCGCCGCCGTCGAGCAGGCGCTCGCCAGCGGGACCACGAAGGTCCAGTAACAGGCAGCAGCTCGGAGGGGCGCCGGACGAATCCGGCGCCCCTCCGCTTGTTCGCCTCGGTGCGTCGCGGCATACTCAGTGCCGGGACACGCGGCCGGGAGAGCGGCACGCCGAGGAGACCCGGTCGATGAGAGACGACGTGCAGCAGACACTCCGCGCAGCGGCCCGCGCTCTGACGCTCGGGCTCGTCGTGCTGGTGGTCGCGGCCGCCTGCAGCGGCGGCGGTGACGAAGAGGAATCGTTCGGCGGGGCCGAGGCTGTGCCGGGCCCGGTTCCAAGCGACGTCACGTTCGTCGAGGACGTCGAGGGAGGCGTGCCCGCGCCGGACTTCACGGCCGACCTCGTCGACGGGACCTTCTTCACGGCGAGCGACCTGTGGGCCGACCGCCCGGTCGTGGTCCTCTTCACCGCCAGCTGGTGCGAGAAGTGCAAGGCGGAGCACGAGAAGGTGGCCGAGGTGGTCGCCGAGCACGACGGCGCGGCCATGCTCGCGGTCGTGCCGGGGGACGACGCGGAGCCGGCGGCCGAGTACGCGAAGGAGCTCGAGCTCGACCACCCGGTGGCCGTCGGGAACGACGAGGTCTGGCTCGACTGGGCCGCCCGCGAGCCACCGCTGGTCGTACTGGTCGCGCCGGGAGGCACGGTGATCCGCGGCTGGCCGGGCGGTGTCGAGCGCCAGGTGCTGGCCGAGCAGCTCGACGCGCTCTACGAGGGCGCGTCGGGCCGATGAGGAGGCCCGGCCTCGCGGTCTGCCTGGCCGCGATCCTCCTCGCCGCACCGGCGTGCGCGGGCGGCGACGACGACAACGGCGGGGGCGAAGCCGGGGGCGGCGACGAGAAGGTCATCCGCCTCGTGATCCCCGACAACAACATCCGCGTCGAGGGCGCCGAGTGCGCCGGCGCGCGGCCGTTCGAGTACCTGCACGCCAGCGCGCCCTACACGCTCGAGAGCGCCGGCGGCGAGGTTCTCGTCGAGGGCGAGCTCCCCGCCGGGCACGCCGAGAACGCAGAGCCGGGCACCGACTGGGGCGTCGACGAGATCCCGACGGTCTGCGTCATGCGGCTCGCGTTCGACGACGTCCCCGAGTCCGAGACGTACGTTCTGCGCCTCCCAGAGGGCGACCCGCTCGAGTTCGAGGGCCGCTACCTGACTGCGGGCGAGCCTCTCCAGCTCATCGTCGAGTAGCGCCCGCCCGCCCGGCTGGGATTTCTTCTGCTGGTTGGCATATAGTGCCGCCGTCGGAACCGCGGGGCCGGGCGACGAGGACTTCGGCCGCGGGACCGAAAAGGGGGAACACGAGTCACGCACACGCACGCGGACAGGCTCGCTCGTCAGCAGGCAGGCTCTCTCGCGCTCTCCCGCGCTAGGCGGTCATCGACGTCATCCGGGCTGATAGCCCGGATGGAAAGGAGAGTGCCTTCATGAGTCACGTCCCACGACGCCGGCGTGCGGTCATCGGCGTCCTATTGGCCCTCGGCGTCTTCCTCGCCATGGCGGCCGCCGCCACAGCGGCGCCCCCGGGCTTCAGGCCGATCGACCAGCAGGAGGCCGAGTTCCAGGACGACATGACCTGGGAGGACTACAAGACCGTCCCGGGCACGGACTGGGCGAACCCAGCGCTCCAGCCCACGATCGAGAAGTGGAAGGTGGCGATCATCCTCACCGAGTTCGCCGACCAGCCGCTCAACATCACCCTGCCGGCCGGCGCGACGATCTTCGGCAACCCGCAGGCGACGGCGAACAGCGTCCCGCGGGACCAGGCGGCGCAGTTCTACGAGGACTTCCTCAACACGCCGAGCCTGCTGAACCACTTCACGACGATGAACAGCTACTGGATGGAGACGTCCCTCGGCCGCTACGGGGTCGAGCTGGAGGCCTACGGCCCCTACAAGCTGACGGGCAACCAGTGGGAGTACTGGCTCCGCGATGCGGGGAACGCCGGCTCCGCGTGCCCGACGGGCTTCACCTGTAACCGCAACGCCCGCACCGAGGTGCGCGCGATGTGGGAGGCCGACGTCGGCCCCGCGGTCGTCGCTAGCTACGACAACATCATCTACCAGCAGGCCGGCCAGGACGAGAGCTCTACCTGGCAGGAGTTCGGCGAGATGATGTTCCAGACGATGAACGACGTCACCGAGGCGTTCGGCAACCCGGATCCGACGAAGCCGAACTGGTCCCCGACCCGCTACATCCCGTGGACCTCGTTCGCAGCCGGCAAGGGCGTCTGGCCCAGCGCGGGCGGCAACACGTTCACCGCCGCCGAGAGCTCGGGCGCGGGCACGTACGCCCACGAGCTGAGCCACAACCTCGGCATCTCGGACAACTACAACAACCCGTACGGGATCCCGCAGCGGCGCGATTACTCCGGCCCGTGGGACATGCTCAGCCGCGGCTCGTTCAACGGTCCAGGCGGTCCGCACAGGCGCTGGCTGATCCCGTCGACCGAAGGTGGGTCGCTCGGAGCGAGCCAGAACTTCCGAAACCGAATGGAACTCGACATCATCGACGAGCAGAACATCCTGCGGCTCGACCGCAACGCGCTGGACGAGTCCGGCGTCGTGGTGGCGCGGGTGACCGCCCGCGTCGCCGACCCGGGGGCCGACGGGCTCACCGGTCTCAACATCGAGCTCAACCCGTCGCCCGACCTGGCCTTCCCGACGCGGGGCGACCAGTCACCGGTGTGCAACATCAACACCGACCCGTTCTGCCCCGGCCCGACGGCGAACGCCTCAGGCGTCATCTCGCAGTCGAGCCTCTACAACAACTACACCGTCGAGGTCGTCGATCGGCTCGGCGCGGACTCGTTCACGCCCGGCCACGGCGTCCTCTTCTCGAGGACGAAGAACCAGGACAGCCTGCCGTTCGTCTACATCATGGACGCGCACCCCGAGGACATGAACAAGGTCGACTTCCTGCGACCTGACGGGACGCCCTCGATGGTGACGATCGCGGACTGGCGCCAGCTCAACGACGCCACGTTCCACGCGGGTCTCGAGTCCGGGAGCCAGTACGAGTACGTGGATCAGCCCAACCGGCTCCACCTCTACGTCATCGAGACATTCGAGCAGAACGGCGTGCGCGAATACCAGGTCGCCGTCCGCTCGCTCGACGGCGACGGCCCGCATCTCCGCGGAGTCGATCTCGCGAATGGCAAGGTCGGCAAGCGGACGCACGACGGCTGGAACGACTGCACGTTCAACCTCACCAACACCGGCAGGTTCGCGCGGACGACCGCGGCTCACCCCGAGGACGTCAACGGTTACCTGCGAGGCGACGTCTACAGACTGTCCGCCAGCATCGCGGGCGCGGGCTGGGAAGCCCAGCTCTACAACGCCCTCGCGACGGCCAAGGAACGCCGCGACGTCGATGTGCCGGTCTTCGTGACCCGCACGGGAAGCGGTCCGAGCACCGCCACGGTCACGCTCACGGCGACGTCGGAGAGCGATCCGTCCAAGACGGACACCGCGACCTGCACCGTCAACGCGAGCGACCTGGGCTAGCCCGCTCGCACGAATCGGAGACCACGGCCCCCGCCGCTCGGGCGGGGGCCGTGGTGCCTACGATCCGGTCGATGCGCAGGCTCGCGCCGCTCCTGATCGTCCTCGTTGACCTTGCCGCGGCGACCGCCCAGCCTGACGGGACACTGGCAACATCCGGGTAGTCCCGAGTTGGGGACAGCGCGGGTAGGCTGCGGCTACAGACCGACGAGGGAGGCTCCTGTGAGGCTTCAGGTCAAGGGCAAGAACGTCGAGGTCAGCGACACCCTCAAGGCCTACGCCGAAGAGAAGCTCGGCAAGCTGGACAAGCATCTGAACGACTCCGCCCAGCTCGAAGTCGAGCTCGCGGTGGAGAAGAACCCGTCCATTGCCGAGAGTCAAATCGCCGAGGGCACGATCTGGACGAAGGGGCCGGTGCTCCGGGCGCGCGAAAGCTCGTCCGACATGCGGGCCTCGATCGACCAGCTCGTCGAGAAGCTCGAGCGGCAGGCCCGACGCTATCGCGAGAAGCGCCGCCCCAGCAGTCGGCGGGGCAACGCGAACGAGCCCGAGTCCATCCCGGTCATCGCCGACGAGGAGACCCCCGTGATCGTGAAGACGAAGCAGTTCGCCGTGAAGCCCATGACGCCCGAGGAGGCCGTGCTCCAGCTAGAGCTGATCAACCACGACTTCTTCGTCTTCCAGAACGCGGACACGAACGACGTGAACGTCGTCTACCGGCGCCGCGACGGAAACTACGGGCTCATCGAGCCCCAGATCGCGTGACCGACGCCGAGGGGATTCGCGACCCGCGCGTCTTCCGCTGGGTCGAGAGCGGCGTCTCCGGCCTCGCTCGTGCGCGTGACTGGGACGCGACGGCCCTCGTGCAGGCGCCCTCGCTCAGGGCCTACCCGGCCGGAGAGCTCGAGTTCCGCGTCTTCGCCGACGGCACCGTGATCGGCGACGTGCCGCCCGAGGCCGTGGGCGAGCTGACCGGCGAACTCGGCCTCGCCCCGCCGCTCGTCGTGCGCGCGGTCCGGCAGGGCGATTCCGAGTGGACGGTCGGCGCGCTCCAGCTCGAGTCCGACCTCATCTCCCTTCCGACGGCCATCGCGGCGATGTCGCTCGAGGTGGCGGTGCCGCCCGACGGTGAGACGACGCTTTTGGTCGACGGCGACATCGTCAGCGAGGCGCCGGAGGGGCCCGAAGGCGAGGCGCTCGCGACGCTCGAGAGCCTCGGCGCAGCTCGCTTTCAGGCTTTCGTCGCGCGTGCCGATAGGGTGGAGGACGGTCGGTGGGAGCTGACCATCGACCCTCTGTGACGACACCCCTCTCGCTACCCTGAACTGATGCCCCAGAACTACGGCGCCCTCGAGAAGGTCCTTCGCGTCGGCGAGGGCAGGCGTCTCAAGCGCCTGGCCCAGCAGGCCGACTTCGTCACCTCGCTCGAGCCCGAGTTCGAGGCCCTCTCCGACGAGGAGCTCGCGGCCAAGACGGTCGAGTTCAGGCAGCGCTACGAGAACGGCGAGTCGCTCGACGAGCTCTCGTTCGAGGCCTTCGCGGCCGTTCGCGAGGCGGCGAAGCGCTCGCTCGGGATGCGCGCGTTCGACGTCCAGGTGATGGGCGCGATCGTGCTGCACGAGGGCGACATCGCCGAGATGAAGACCGGTGAGGGAAAGACGCTCGTCGCGACGATGCCGCTCTACCTGAACGCCCTCCCCGCCCGCGGGGTCCACCTCGTGACGGTCAACGACTACCTGGCCAAACGCGACGCCGAGTGGATGGGCCCCGTCTACGAGGCGCTCGGGATGCGCGCGTCGTTCATCCGCAACCAGATGCCCTACGCGGAGCGCAAGGAGGCCTACGCGGCCGACATCACCTACGGCACGAACTCCGAGTTCGGCTTCGACTACCTGCGCGACAACATGGCCTCGACGCTGGCCGGCACGGTTCAGCCCAGCCACGCCTACGCGATCGTGGACGAGGTCGACTCGATCCTCATCGACGAGGCGCGCACGCCGCTCATCATCTCGGGCGAGCCCGAGACGGCGGCCTCGACCTACTACGACTTCGCGCGCATTGTCCGCGGCCTCGAGGGGATGGCCGCCAAGTTCATCCCCAAGGGCGTCGTCAAGTCCGAGGACGACGCCGACTACGAGTTCGACGAGAAGTTCAAGACCGTCTCGCCGCGTCAGTCCGCCATCGAAGCAGTCGAGCGCACGCTCCGCATCGAGAACCTCTACGAGCCGCAGCACGCCCAGCTCGTCAACCATCTCATCCAGGCGCTCAAGGCCGAGTCCCTCTACCAACGCGACGTCGACTACGTCGTGCAGGACGGCGAGGTCAAGATCGTCGACGAGTTCACCGGCCGCATCATGGAAGGGCGGCGGTGGTCCGAGGGCCTCCACCAGGCGGTCGAGGCGAAGGAGGGCGTCGCCATCCGCGAGGAGCACGTCACCCTCGCGACGATCAC
>DASSCF010000090.1:0-41279 GCA_035698025.1 Gaiellaceae bacterium | reverse complement strand
AGAGCGACTTCAGCGGCCGGTTGCCCGGGCCGGTGACCGCGCGGCCGCGGCGCCCGTTGTCGAACAGGGCGTCGACGGCCTCCTGGAGCATGCGCTTCTCGTTGTTGACGATGATCTCGGGCGCGCCGAGGTCGAGCAGCCGCTTGAGGCGGTTGTTCCGGTTGATGACGCGCCGGTAGAGGTCGTTGAGGTCGCTCGTGGCGAAGCGGCCGCCGTCCAGCTGCACCATGGGGCGCAGCTCCGGCGGGATGACCGGGATCGCCTCGAGGATCATCCACTCGGGCCGGTTCTCAGAGGTCACGAAGGCGTTCTGGACCTTGAGGCGCTTGATCGCGCGCTGCTGCTTCTGGCCCTTGGACGTCCGGATGATCTCGCGGAGCGACTTCGCCTCTGCGTCGAGGTCGAGGTCCTTGAGCAGCTCGCGGATCGCCTCCGCGCCCATGCCGCCCTTGAAGTAGACGCCGAACCCGTACGGCGAGCCGAAGCGGTCCTTCAGCTCGCGGAAGAGCATCTCGTCGTTGACGATCATCTTCGGCTCGAGCTCGCGGAAGAGCTGCCAGGTCTGCTCGAGGCGGGCGACCGAGTCCACGGCCGCCTCGCGCGCGTCGCCGCGGCGCGACTCGATGTCCTGGTACATCTCGCGGACCTTCAGGGCCCACTGCGAGAGCGCGTCGAAGTCCTCCTTCTTCGCTCCCTCACGGAGGCAGAGGTCGTAGGCGAGCTCCTTGACCGCGGCGGGGTCCGCCCCGGTCTCGGCCTGCTCGAGCACGTCGTGCAGGAGCCCGGCGCCGAGGTCGCGCGCCTTCTCGAGGTTCTTGGCGTCGACGCCCTTGACCATCTCGGCGTCGTCGCCCTCGAGCTCCTCGCCCGCGAGCAGCGCATCGCGGATCTTGTTCATGTGCTTGGTGATCGCGCCCTTCTTGGAGCCGGTCGCCTTGTCCGCCTCCTTCGCGAGCGGAGCGAGCGCCTCGAGAATCTGCACTGCGGCGTTCCCGACGGCCTCCGTGTCGCGCGGGGCGAGGCGGCGGTCGTCGCGGACGGCCGCGCTGCGGACGAGCTCGCGGATCTTCTTGGAGTCCTCGGTCGTGACCGTCTTGGCCACGTCTACGAAGATGTTGCTCGCGAGCGTGCGCGCCTCCTCGAGCGTGGGAAGACCCTGCTCCTCGGCCCAGTTGGACAGGCCGCGGGCCCAGAACTCGTCGTCCTCGTCGAAGTTCCGCTCCTTGCCCTTGGTGAAGTGCTCGCGCCGGCGCGAGAGCCGGTCCTCGAGCGCGGCCAGGGCCTCGTCGCGGTCGACGTTGATGCGCTCGTACTCGCCGCGCACCTTGTCCTCGAGGTCGGCGAGGTCGGCGGCCCGCTTGTCCGTCTCGACGTGCGTGACGATCGAGGCGGCGAAGTAGAGCACCTTCTCGAGCTCCTTCGGAGCGATGTCGAGGAGGTAGCCGATGCGGCTCGGGACGCCCTTGAAGAACCAGATGTGCGAGACGGGGGCGGCGAGGTCGATGTGACCCATCCGCTCGCGGCGCACCTTCTGGCGGGTCACCTCGACGCCGCAGCGCTCGCAGATGATGCCCTTGTAGCGAACCCTCTTGTACTTCCCGCAGTAGCACTCCCAGTCCTTGGTGGGACCGAAGATGCGCTCGCAGAAGAGGCCGTCCTTCTCGGGCTTGAGCGTGCGGTAGTTGATCGTCTCGGGCTTCGTGACCTCGCCGGACGACCAGTCCCTGATCTGCTTGCTCGACGCGAGCCCGATGCGGATCGCGTCGAAGTTATTGATGTCGATCAAAGCGGCTCCCTAGTCCTCTAGTTCCAGATCTGCGACGTTCGGCGCCTCTTCGAGCGCGCCGCGCTCCTCACCCTCGAGCTCGGCTGCCTCTTTCTCGTCGAGGTCGCCGAGCTGCTCGTCGGCCGGAATGGTCAGCTCGCCGTCGTTGTCGACGCGCTCCTGCCCCTCCTCGGCCTCCTCGGCCGTGGGCTGGCGGGCGGCGGCCCGGAGCGAGCCTGGCGAGAGGTCGATGCCGAGCTCCTCCGCGGCACGGAGCAGCTCGTCGTCCTCCTCGCGCACCTCGACCTCGGCGCCCTCCTCGGAGATGACGTTCACGTCGAGCGCGAGCGACTGCATCTCCTTGAGGAGCACCTTGAAGGACTCCGGGATCGAGGGCTCGGCGATGTTCTCGCCCTTGACGATCGCCTCGTAGGCCTTCACGCGGCCGACCGTGTCGTCGGACTTGATGGTCAGCATCTCCTGCAGGGTGTACGCGGCTCCGTACGCCTCGAGCGCCCACACCTCCATCTCGCCGAAGCGCTGGCCGCCGAACTGGGCCTTGCCGCCCAGCGGCTGCTGCGTCACGAGCGAGTAGGGGCCCGTCGAGCGCGCGTGGATCTTGTCGTCGACGAGGTGGAGCAGCTTCAGGATGTACATGAAGCCGACGGTCACCTTCTGGTCGAAGGGCTCGCCCGTGCGGCCGTTGAAGAGCCGGGCCTTGCCCGAGCAGTGGCGGCCGTCGGGCCGCTTCTCGTCGACCACGAACTTGATCGGCGAGTCGGGGTTCTGCTTCGTCCACTCGACGAGGGCCTCGTCGACCTGCTCCGGCGTCGCGCCGTCGAAGACCGAGCTGGCCACGGGTGTGGGCCCGTTGCGCTCGCCGTCCTCGGCGAAGACGCCGTGTGCGGCCGCCCAGCCGAGGTGCGTCTCGAGCACCTGGCCGATGTTCATCCGGCTCGGCACGCCGAGCGGGTTGAGCACGACGTCGACCGGCGTCCCGTCCTCCAGGAAGGGCATGTCCTCCTCGGGGACGATCCGGGCGATGACGCCCTTGTTGCCGTGGCGGCCGGCGAGCTTGTCGCCCTCCGCGATCTTGCGCTTCTTGGCGACGTACACGCGCACGAGCTCGTTCACGCCCGGCGAGAGGTCGTCGCCCGCGTCGCGGGAGAAGGTCTTCACGTCGATGACCTTGCCGCCCTCGCCGTGCGGGACCTTGAGGGACGTGTCGCGCACCTCGCGCGCCTTCTCCTTGAAGATGGCGCGGATGAGCTTCTCCTCGGCGGTGAGCTCGGTCTCGCCCTTCGGCGTCACCTTGCCCACGAGGAGGTCTCCGGAGCCGACCTCGGCCCCGATGCGGACGACCCCGCGGTCGTCGAGGTCCTTGAGGGACTCCTCCGAGCGGTTCGGGATGTCGCGCGTGATCTCCTCGTCGCCCAGCTTGGTCGAGCGGGCGTCGATCTCGTACTCGTGGATGTGGATCGAGGAGAGCACCTCGTCCTTGACGAGCCGCTCCGAGATGACGATCGCGTCCTCGAAGTTGTAGCCCTCGAACGGCATGAAGGCGACGAGCAGGTTCTTGCCGAGGGCGAGCTCGCCCTCGGAGGTCGAGCTGCCGTCCGCGAGGACCTCGCCCGCCTTGACCTTGTCGCCCAGGCGCACCGTGGGCTTCTGGTGGATGAGCGTGCCCTGGTTCGACCGCCGGAACTTCTCGAGGTCGTAGGAGTCGCGCCCGTCCTTCGTCTCCACGACGATCGCCTCGGCGTCGACGTCGACGATCGTGCCGGCGTTCTCGGCGATCGTGACGTCGCCCGTGTCGATCGCGGCGCGGTACTCGAGACCGGTGCCGATGAGCGGCGGCTCGGTGATCATGAGCGGAACCGCCTGGCGCTGCATGTTCGAGCCCATCAGCGCACGGTTGGCGTCGTTGTGCTCGAGGAACGGGATCAGCGCCGTCGCGACGGAGACGATCTGCGCCGGGTTGACGTCCATGTACTGGACGTGCTTCGGGTCGGCCTCGACGGGCTGGCCGCCGGGGCCGCGGCAGAGCACCGTGGCGTTGACGAACTTGCCGGTCTTCTCGTCGACCGCCTCGTTCGCCTGCGCGATCGTGAGCTTCTCCTCCTCGGCCGCGTCGAGGTAGACGATCTCGTCCGTGACCTTGCCGGCCTTGACGACGCGGTAAGGCGTCTGGACGAAGCCGAACTCCGACACGGTCGCCATCGACGAGAGCGAGCCGATCAGGCCGATGTTCGGGCCCTCCGGCGTCTCGATCGGGCACATCCGGCCGTAGTGCGTCGGGTGCACGTCGCGCACCTCGATCGGCGCGCGCTCGCGCGTGAGGCCGCCCGCGCCGAGGGCGGAGAGCCGGCGCCGGTGCGTCAGCCCGGAGAGCGAGTTCGTCTGGTCGAGGAACTGCGAGAGCTGCGAGGAACCGAAGAACTCCTTCAGCGCCGCGACCACCGGGCGGATGTTGATGATCGTCTGCGGGGTGATCGTGTCGACGTCCTCCGTCGTCATCCGCTCGCGGACGACGCGCTCCATGCGATAGAGCCCGACCCGGAAGGCCTCCTGGATCAGCTCGCCGACGGTGCGGAGCCGGCGGTTGCCGAAGTGCTCGTACTCGTCGAGCTCGCTGCGAATGGGCTCGCGGGAGAGGACGATCGCGTCGGCGGCGTAGTCCTTGGACTCCTCCGGGACGCCCATCGTCTTCGGCAGGCGGACGAGCCGCTGCACGAGGGCGAGGATGTCCTGCGTCGTCAGCACGCGCACGTTGTCGGGCACGTCGACCTCGAGCCGCTGGTTCAGCTTGTAGCGGCCGACCTTCGTCAGGTCGTAGCGCTTGGGGTCGAAGAAGAGCCCGCGCAGGAGGTTGCGCGCGTTCTCGAGCGTCGGGGGCTCACCCGGGCGCTGCTTCTTGAAGACCTCGACGACCGCCTCTTCCTCGCGGGTCGTCGTGTCCTTCTCGAGCGTGTTCGCAATGAAGATCGAGTTGTCGAACAGCTCGAGGATCTTCTCGTTCGTGCTGGTGTCCAGGGCGAAGCCGGTCGAGGGGTCCTCGGCCGGGAGCGCACGCAGGAGCGTCGTGATCGGGAGCTTGCGCTTCCGGTCGATGCGCGCGTAGACGACGCCCTTCTTGTCGATCTCGAGCTCGAGCCAGGAGCCGCGGCTGGGCATCAGGTTCGCGATGAAGACCTGCTTCGCCGCGTCCTTCGGCTCCATCAGGTAGGCGCCCGGGGAGCGGACCAGCTGCGTCACGATGACGCGCTCGGTCCCGTTGACGATGAAGGTGCCCTGGTCGGTCATCATCGGGAAGTCCCCCATGAAGACCGTCTGCTCGCGGATCTCGCCCGTCTCCTTGTTGACGAAGCGGACCGTGATCGAGAGCGGGACCTGGTACGTCAGGTCCTTCTCGCGGCACTCCTTGATGGGCACGGGCGGCTCGCCGAACTCGTAGTCGGCGAACTCAACTGCCAGCGTGCCGGTGTAGTCCTCGATCGGCGAGATGTCGTCGATCGTCTCGCGGAGCCCTTCCTCCAGGAACCAATGGAAGGACGCCTTCTGGATGTCGATCAGGTTCGGTAGGTCGAGAACGTGCTTCAGGCGAGAAAAACTTTTGCGCGCAGGGCGCGCAGCGACCTTGTTAGCCAAGGACGATGACCTCCCTCTAGGCAGGGTCTAGCGACAAATGGTTAGAGCAGATCTGCAGTACGGCGGCGCGACCGATAAATGTAGCACGAGTAGCGGTCCCCGCGCAACGTGAATCGCGCGGAAACCGCTTGATCGGGCTCTCACTATAGCGCGGAATCGTCCGAAGCGCGACCCCGGGGGCCGAAGCGCATGCGCACGAGCGTTCCCCCGCCCTCGGGGCGCTCGACGGCCACCGAGCCGCCGTGGGCCTCAGCGACCTGGCGCACGATCGCGAGGCCGAGCCCCGAGCCGGGGCGGCCGCGCGCCGACGGAGCGCGGTAGAACCGGTCGAAGACGTAGGGCAGGTCGCTCTCGTCGATGCCGGGGCCGTGGTCGCGGACGACGACCTCTCCGTCGCGCACGCTGACCTCGACCTCGCCGTCGGGCGGGCTCCACTTCGCGGCGTTATCGAGCAGGTTCCCGACGGCGCGCTCGATCGAGCCGGGAACGCCGCGGACGGTCGACTCCTCGAGGTCGGGCGCGAAGGTGACGCCGTTCGAGTTGCGGCGCGCCCGCTCGACGGCCTCGGCGGCCAGAAGGTCGAGACGGACGTCTTCGGGGTCGGCGCCCTCCTCGGCGCGGTCGAGAGCGACTAGCTCGGCCACGAGCTCGCTCATCTCGCCGAGCTGCTCGGCGACGTCGGCCAGGAGCTGCTCCCGGTCCTCGGGGGGCAGCGCGTCGGCGCGGGCAAGGACGTCGATGTTCGTCCGCAGGCTCGTCAACGGCGTGCGCAGCTCGTGCGAGGCGTCCGCGACGAAGCGGCGCTGGCCGCGAGCAGAGTCCTCGAGCGCCGCGAGCATCGTGTTGAAGCTCGCGGCGAGGCGCCCGAGCTCGTCCGTCCCCTCGTCCGGCATCCGGCGCGAGAGGTCACGGGTCGCCGTCACCTCCTCGGTCGCCTCGGTAAGCCGGCGCACGGGCGCGAGTGTCGCGCGCGCGACCACGAACCCGAGCGCGGCGGCGAGCCCGATCCCGCCCAGGGCGATGATCACGAGGATCGTGCGCAGGCGGTCGAGAGAGGCGTCCACCTCGGTGAGCGGCCTGGCGATCTGGAGGACGTATCCGTCGTCGATCGGCGTGTTGAGGATGCGGACGTGGGTCCCGGCGACCTCGGCGTCGCTGAAGAACGCGCCCGTCCCCCGGGCGGCAGCCTCACGTGTCCGCTCGCCGACCGGCAGCTCGAGGTCGTCGCCCTGGGCGCGGATCGCCCCCTGCGGGCCGTAGACCTGCACGTAGCCGCCCGGGCCGCCGAGCTCGGGCCCCGGGATGCGGAGGAAAAACTGGTCCTCCGAGGTCCGGACGACGCTGATCGGGATCCGCGAGATGACCTGGGTGCGGTCCTGCAGCGCCTGGTCGACCTCGCCGCGCAGCTCGCTGCGGACTGCCACGTAGGCGACCACCGAGGCGGCGGCCACCGCGATGGCCACGGCCAGCGCAGCGGCGACGGTGATGCGGGCGCGAAAGCTCATGTCTCCCGGAGCGCGTAGCCGACGCCGCGCACGGTGTGGATGAGACGGGGCTTCCCGCCGGCCTCGGTCTTGCGGCGCAGATAGCCCACGTAGACGTCGAGCGAATTGGAGCCGGCGCCGAAGTCGTACCCCCAGACGCGCTCGAAGATGAGCGAGCGCGTCAGCACCTGGCGCGGATTGAGCAAGAAGAGCTCGAGGAGCGAGAACTCGGTGCGCGTGAGCTCGATCCGGTCGCCGGCGCGGTGGACCTCGCGCGTGCGCGGGTCGAGCTCGAGGTCGGCGAAGCGCAGCGTCTCGCCGGAGCCGTTCGAGGTGCGGCGAAGCAGCGCGCGCAGGCGCGCGAGCAGCTCGTCGAGCGCGAAGGGCTTGGTGAGGTAGTCGTCGGCGCCCGCGTCCAGCCCGGCGACGCGGTTCTCGACCTCGGCGCGGGCGGTGAGCATCAGGACGGGCAGCCGGCTGCCGCCTCGCCGCAGCTCCTCGCAGACCTCGAGCCCGTCGACCTCGGGCATGAGCACGTCGAGGATGACCGCGTCGGGATCGGGCCCGGCCTGCAGCCGGTCGAGGGCCTCCCGCCCGTCCGCGGCGAGCTCGACGTCATAGCCTTCGAGCTCGAGGGCGCGGCGAAGCGACTCGCGCACGGCGCGTTCGTCGTCGACGACCAGGACTCGCATGCGCCCATTGTTGCGACCGAAGCTGAAAGACGGCTAAGAGGCCGTCGCTCTTAGGAAGTTCTTAGACCGGTTTCAGGTGCGTCTTAGGCGCCGGTGGTGCCATTGCTCCACCCACTCGATTTCGAAAGGAACGCACCATGAAGCCCCGCACGACACGCACCGCCAGCATCGCCGCCGCGCTCGTCGTGGCCGCAGGCATCGGCGCCGGCGGAGGCGCCGCGACCTACGCCGCGCTCTCCGACGGCGGCACCCGCACGGTCATCCGCCCCGCCGCCGCGGCCGCGGAGCAGACCGCCGAGCCGGCGGCGTCGACCTCCGAATCGATGTCCGTCAGCGAGATCTACGAGCAGACCTCCAAGAGCGTCGTCGAGATCACGAGCATCGCAGGTAGCCAGTCCACGCCGTTCGGCGGTGAGGGGCAGGAGCAGGCCCAGGGCCAGGGCTCCGGCTTCGTGTACGACGCCGAGGGCCACATCGTCACGAACCAGCACGTCGTCGACGGCGCCGACCGCGTGACCGTCCGCTTCTGGGACGGCTCGACCTACGACGGCACCGTCGTCGGCAGCGATCCCTCCACCGACCTCGCGGTCGTGAAGGTCGACGCGCCCGCGAGCGTCCTGCAGGCGCTCGAGCTCGGCAACTCGGACGACCTCACGGTCGGCGAGCCCGTCCTCGCGCTTGGCAGCCCGTTCGGGCTCGAGGGCACGGTGACGAGCGGGATCGTGAGCGCCCTGCACCGCCAGATGACCGCGCCGAACAACTTCACGATCAACGACTCCATCCAGACCGACGCCGCCATCAACCATGGCAACTCCGGCGGCCCGCTCCTGAACGGTGCCGGCGAGGTCGTCGGCGTCAACGCCCAGATCGAGAGCGAGTCCGGCGGCAGCGACGGCATCGGCTTCGCCATCCCGTCCAAGACCATCCAGTCGATCGTTCCGCAGATCATCTCGAACGGCTCCGTCGTGCACGCCTACCTCGGGGTCGGCGTCACCGAGATCACCCAGTCGGTCGCCGACGAGCTCGGGACCACGGTCGGTGTGGAAGTCACCGACGTCCGTGCCGGAGGCCCCGCGGCCGAGGCCGGCCTCCAGGCTGCCGACGGCTCCGCCACGGTCGACGGGCAGAGCTTCCCGACGGGCGGCGACGTGATCACCGCCGTCGACGGCAAGGCCATCACGACCGGCGCCGAGCTCCAGAACGCGGTCGACGCGAAGAAGCCCGGCGACTCGATCTCCATCACCTACACGCGTGACGGCCAGTCGCACACGGTCGACATCACGCTGGGTACCCGCCCCGCCTGATCCGGTCCACACTGAGACGAGGAAAGGAAGGCAACGGATGAGCATCTTCAAGTCGCGCAAGATCCTCGCGGCGACGGTCGCCGGGCTCGCTGTCACCGGCGGGGTCGGCGCGGGGATCGCGGCCTCGCAGGACGACTCCCGCACCTCGTCGTTCTTCGACTCGGTCGCCAAGCACCTCGGCATCAGCTCGCAGGAGCTCGAGGACGCGACCCGCGCGGCGGCGATCGACCAGGTCGACGCCGCCCTCGAGGACGGCCGCCTCACCGAGGAACAGGCCGAGGAGCTGAAGTCGCGCATCGAGTCGGGCGAGATGCCGCCCTTCCTCGGCCCCGGTCTCTTCTTCGGCGGCCCGAAGGGCGACGGCGAGCGCGAGCGCGGGTTCGGGTTCGGCTTCGGCCCGGGGCTCGGCTTCCACTTCGGCGAGAAGCTCGACGCGGCCGCCGAGTATCTCGGCGTCACCGACGAGGAGCTCCGCGAGGCGCTCCAGAGCGGCAAGTCGCTCGCCGAGATCGCCGAGGAGAAGGGCAAATCCTTGGACGGCCTGAAGGACGCCCTCCTCGCCGAGGCCCAGACCCGGCTCAACGAGGCCGTCGCGGACGAGAAGCTCACCCGCGAGCAGGCCGACCGGATCCTCGAGCGCCTGCGCGAGGGGATCGACGACCTCGTCAACGCCAGCGGCGAGAACCGGTTCCGGTTCCACTTCCGCGGCCACGGCCCCGGGTTCGGCGGCCCCATGCCGGCGCCCGAGCAGGACAACGGCGCCGAGCCGGAGGGCACCGCCGCCTAAGGCTCCCCCCGGGACACCCCCCTCAACCGAAAGCGGCCCGCGCAAGCGGGCCGCTTTCCACATCTACACACCTGTCCAGGGACATGCCCCGGGGTCAGACCCCCGGCCGTGGCCGCGGGAGACGGTGCCCGGAACGGGCGAGGGCCGGTTTCCCGGCCCTCGCGAAGGACGGAGACTGGCTCCGCTACTTGATCTCGACGCCGGCGCCGGCTTCCTCGAGCTGCGCCTTGATCGAATCGGCCTCCTCGCGGGCGACGCCTTCCTTGACGGCGTTCGGGGCTCCGTCGACGAGGTCCTTGGCCTCCTTGAGGCCCAGGCCCGTGATGGCGCGGACGACCTTGATCACCTGGATCTTCTTGTCGCCGGCGCTCTGGAGCACGACGTCGAACTCCGACTGCTCCTCGCCGGCACCGTCACCGGCGGCGGCGGGAGCCGCGGCGCCCGGAGCGGCGACCGCAACCGGAGCGGCGGCGGTCACGCCCCACTCGTCCTCGATCTTCTTCTTGAGCTCGACGAGGTCGAGGACCGTCATCTTGCCGAGCTCGTCGAACACCTTGTCGACAGCGCTTGCAGCCATCGTTATTCCTCCTCCTGGGTTTCTTCTGGCGTTTCTTCTGTGGTCTCTTCAGTGGTTTCTTCCTGAGTCTCTTCGGCCGCGGCCTCCGGGGCCTCCTCCGGTTGCGCGGCGGCCTCCTCGGCACGCTCTTCTTCGGGCTCTGCCTCGGCGGCCGGCTCCTCGGCGGGAGCCTCCTCCTCGGCCGGAGCCTCCTCACCGAGCTGCTCGATACGCGCGTCCAGCAGCCCGACGAAGTCCTGCACCGGGGCGGCAAAGAGGCTGACGATCTCGGTCAGCGGCCCGACGATCGCGCCGAGCACCTGTCCGCGCAGCACGTCGGCCGGCGGAAGCTTGGCGAGCTCGGACACCTGGTCGGCGTCCATCGGCGTGCCTTCGAGGATGCCTCCCTTGAGCTCGAGGATCTTCGTCTTGCGCGCCGTCTCGCTGAGCGTCTTCGCGACGGAGACCATGTCACCGTCGCCGACGAACGCGATCGCCGTGGGGCCGTCGAGCAGCTCCTTGAGCGTCTCGAACCCGGCCTCGTCGGCCGCGCGCTTCGTCAGTGAGTTCTTGACGACGTGAAAGCGGGCGCCGTGCTCGAGGAGCTTCGTGCGCACCTCGTCGAGCTCGCCCACGGAAAGGCCGCGATAGTCGGCCAGGATGAGCGTCTGCGACGAACGCAGCCGCTCGGCGAGCTCCGCGACGACCTGCTCCTTTTCCTTTCTCTGCATCGAATCACCTCCTTCTACGAGTCGTGCCCGCCTTCCGGGCGGGCACGAGCAGAGGCAATTCGCTCTCTCGGGCCGCCTCGGCAGGTCTTACGCCCCGAAGGGCAGCCGGCTGTCTTGGGCGACGGGCTCTTGCAGAAACCTACGCCGGCGCGAGGGCCTCCTCGAGCTCGGCTGTGATCTCGCGCGTCTTCGTCGGATCGACCCGCACGCCAGGGCCCATGGAGCTGGTCAGCGTGATCGTGCGGATGTAGCGACCCTTCGCCGCTGCGGGCTTCGCGCGGACGATCTCCTCGACCACCGCCGCGTAGTTCTCGAGCAGGACGCGCTCCTCGAAGCTCTTGCGCCCGATCGTGAGATGGACGTTGGCTCCGCGGTCGGTGCGGTACTCGAGCTTGCCCGCCTTCGACTCGCGAACGGCCTTCCCGACGTCCATGGTGACCGTGCCCGTCTTCGGGTTGGGCATCTTGCCGCGCGGCCCGAGGATGCGGCCGAGCTTGCCGACCGTGCCCATCATGTCCGGCGTGGCGATGGCGACGTCGAAGTCGTCGAAGCCGCCCTCGATCTGCGTGGCGAGGTCGGCCGAGCCGACGACGTCGGCGCCCGCCTCCTCGGCCTCGCGCGCCTTCTCGCCCTCGGCGAAGACGGCGATCCGGACGTCCTTGCCCGTCCCGTGGGGGAGCATCAGCGTCCCGCGGAGCTGCTGGTCGGCGTGGCGCACGTTGAGGCCGAGGTTGAAGTGCACCTCGACCGTCTCGTCGAACTTCGCGGGAGGCGCCTCCTTCAGGAGCTTGACCGCCTCGAGCGGCGTGTACGCGTGCTCGCGGTCGATCTTCTCGCGCGCCTCGCTGTAGCGCTTTCCGTGCTTCGGCATTACCTCGCCACCTCCACGCCCATCGACCGGGCCGTGCCCTCGATGATCTTCATCGCCTGCTCGACGTCACGCGCGTTCAGGTCGACGAGCTTCGTCTCGGCGATCTGCCGCACCTGGTCGGAGGTGATCCGCCCGACCTTCTCGCGGTTCGGCTCGCCGGAGCCCTTGTCGAGACGCAGCGCCTCCTTGATCAGGACGGCGGCCGGCGGGGTCTTAGTGATGAAGGTGAAGGACCGGTCTTCGAAGACCGTGATCTCCACCGGGGTGATGCGCCCGTTCTCCTGCTGGGTCTGGGCGTTGAACGCCTTGCAGAACTCCATGATGTTGACCCCGTGCTGGCCGAGCGCAGGGCCGACCGGCGGCGCCGGGTTGGCCTGCCCGCCGGGGATCTGGAGCTTGATGAGTGTCAGAACCTTCTTCGCCATTCGTCAGTGCCTCAGTCCATCTTCTTGACCTGGTCGAAGCTCACCTCGACGGGCGTCTGGCGCTCGAAGATGTTCACGAGCACCTTGAGCTTCTGCTGGTCTGCGTTGACGTCGATGACCTCGCCGTCGAAGTCCGACAGCGAGCCCTGGGTGATCTTCACCGTCTCGCCGAGCTCGAACTCGACGGCGGTGCGCGGCCGCTCGGCGGCTGCCGTGGCCGTGTGCAGGATGCGGTCGACCTCGGGCTGCGAGAGCGGCACGGGCTTGGTGCCCGAGCCGACGAACCCCGTCACGCCCGGCGTGTTCTTCACGACCGTCCACGCCTCGTCGGACATGTCCATGTTGACGAGCACGTAGCCGGGGAGCACGCGCTTCTCGGTCTGCACTTTCTGACCGTCCTTCGTCTCCACGACCTGCTCCGTCGGAACGACGACGCGCCGGAAGCGGGGCTGCTGGTTCATCGAGACGATGCGGTGCTCGAGGTTCGTCTTGACCTTGTTCTCGTGGCCCGAGTAGGTGTTGATCACGTACCAGCGGAACATGCTCAGAGCCCCAGGAGAACGTCGCGGACGAACCGCTGCAGGCCCCAGTCGACCACGAACAGGTAGGCGCCGACGATGGCGACGGCGATGATGACGACGACCGTCGCGGAGATCAGCTGCGTGCGGCCGGGCCAGTCGACCTTGCGAAGCTCGGCGTAGGACTCGCCGACGAAGGCCCGGAAACCGCCCCGGCGCTCGCGCTTCTGACCGGTCTGGCTCTTCGGCTGCCCGGCAGGCTTGACCTGCCGCGTGCGCGAACGGGCGCGCTCCGACTGGGCCGGAGCCTGGAAGTCGCTGCGCTTCCGGCGGGTGCGCGAGGGACGCGCCAACTACCTGGTCTCCCTGTGCAGGGTGTGACTGCTGCACCAGCGGCAGTACTTCTTCACCTCGAAGCGATCAGGTGTGTTCCGCTTTGACTTCTGGGACTGGTAGTTGCGCCGCTTGCATTCCGTGCATGCGAGCGTGATCGCGACTCGTACTCCTGTTGCCATCGTCTGTCTGCCTTCGTCTCGAGAGAGGTCTCCAGGTAGCGGCGGTAGGACTCGAACCTACGACACACGGATTATGATTCCGCTGCTCTAACCAGCTGAGCTACGCCGCCCTGCGTGGGCGAGTGTAGCAAGAGCCCGCATGCCGCCTAAGAACTAGGCCTCTTCGCGGACGAGCTCGATTCCCTCCTCCGGAAGCTCCGCGATGCCGCCGTCGGCGACGTGGATGAGGTCGTTGATCCCGGCGCGGCGAAGGAGCGAAACCGCGATCGAGCTCCGGTTGCCCGCCGAGCAGGCGACCGCGAGCGGCTTGCCGCCGTTTCGCAGCTCCTCCGGCAGCCCTTCGCGCAGGTCGTAGTAGGGCACGTGGAGCGAGCCTTCGACGTGGCCGTCGTCCCACTCGTCCTCGTCGCGAACGTCGAGGAGGCGGACGTCGCCGCGCCGGAGCCGCTCGGCAAGCTCCGGGATGTCGATCGCCGGCGTGGACTCGACCGGGAGCCCGGCGTCGCGCCACGCATCGACCCCGCCAGCCAGGAAGCCCACTATCCGCCGGAACCCAACGGCTTCGAGGAGCGTCCCCATCCGGCCGGCCTCCTCGTCGCTCGCAGCCGTTACGACGACCTCGCTCTCGGCGTCCACGACCCAGGCGGCCCGGGTCCCGACGGCCGCGCGCACCATCGTCACGTTGATCGAGCCCGGCACGTGCACGGCGTCGAACTCGCGCGTGTCGCGGCCGTCCACGAGGGTCGCGCCTCCTTCGAGCCGGGCCTGGAGCGCCGCGGGCGTCAACGGCTCGAGCGTCTGCGGCTCGGTCAGGAGCGGGCCCCTGTTGAGCGCGACGATCCGCTTGAAGTTCGGCGGCTGGTGGGCGAGGTTGCCCGTCAGCGCGCGGACGAACCCGTCCTCGTCGTCGCGCGCGAGCAGCCGGTTGAAGCGGCGCTCGAACCCGATCGTCGTCATCGGCTTCTCGCTCATGCCGGCGCCGCCGCAGAGCGAACCGCCGATGTGGCCGGGCCACACCTCGGCGAAGTCGTCGAGTGCGAGCAGGCGCTTGAGCGACTCGAAGAGCCCCCGGGCGCCTTCCTCGGGGTCGACCGCCAGGTCCGGGCGCGCGACGTCGCCGACGAAGAGGGAGTCGCCGGTGACGACGAGCCACGGTTCCTCGCCGCGGCTTCGGTCGGAGATCAGGTACGCCGTGTGCTCCGGGCGATGCCCGGGCGTCGCGAGGGCGGTGATCAGGACCTCGCCGACCGAGACCGTGTCGCCGTCCGCGAGCGGATCGTGCTCGAACTCGACCCCGGCGGTCGCCGGCACGTGGATGGTCGCCCCGGTCGCCTTCGCCAGTCGGCCCTTCCCGGAGACGTGGTCGGCGTGGTTGTGCGTCTCGAGGACGTGCGCGATGCGGAAGCCGTGCTCCTCGGCGAGCTCGAGGTAGGCCTCGACGTCCCACTTGGGGTCGATCACCGCCGCCTCACCGTCGTCCGCGACGACGTAGGACGCGCATCCGAGATCCTCGTGCAGCACCTGCCGGAAGAACATTTGCGCGACGATGATACGTGGTACTGTGCCTATGCAATGCCTAGGCAATCGCTTCCGGCCAGCGACGCCGCCCGCCAGCTCGGAATCAGCCTCGACACCCTGCGGCGGTGGGATCGCCAGGGGCGGATCCGCACCGAGCGAGACCGGCGGAACCGGCGGCTCGTGCCGGCTTCCGAGATCGACAGGCTCCGCGGCGGCCCGGAGCACCACGACCTCTCGGCGCGCAATCGGTTCCGTGGGCGGATCCGGGAAGTGCGGATCGAAGGGCTCCTCGCACAGGTCGAGCTGGACATCACCGAGCCGGCGCGCGTGGTCGCGGTCATCACGCGCGAGGCGGCCGAGCAGCTCGGGCTCGAGGCCGGCCAGGACGCGACGGCCCTGGTCAAGGCTACCTCGGTGATGGTCGAGCGGTGAGGCGCCTGGCGGCCCTCGGGGCCGTCGCGCTCCTCGCGGCCTCGTGCGGCGGCGACGACGAGGGTGTCCGCGGCGACCTCGAAGGCATCACGGTCTTCGGCGCAGCGTCGCTGACCGAGGTCTTCCAGGAGATCGCCCCGAACGTGACCTTCAACTTCGCCGGCTCGGACGAGCTCGCGACGCAGATCCGCGAGGGCGCGCCCGCGGACGTCTACGCGGCGGCGAGCCCGCGCTACCCGGACGAGCTCTTCGAAGAAGGGCTGATCGAGGAGCCGCAGGTCTTCGCCACGAACCGGCTCGTCCTGATCGTCCCGGCCGACAACCCGGCCGGGATCGAGTCCGTCGAGGACCTCATGGCCGACGGGGTGAAGCTGGTCGTCGGCGCCGAGGGCGTGCCGATCGGCGACTACACGCGCACGGTCCTCGAGAGCATGGGCATGACCGACGTGCTCGAGAACGTCGTCTCGAACGAGGAGGACGTGAAGGGCGTCGTCGGGAAGATCACGTCCGGCGCCGCCGACGCGGGCTTTGTCTACGTGACGGACGCGGCCGCGGCGGGCGACGACGTCGAGGCGATCGAGCTCCCTGAGGAGGCGCAGGCGGTCGTCCAGTATCCGATCGCCGTCGTCGTCGAATCCGAGAACGCCGAGGCCGCGCTGGAGTTCGTCGACCTCATCCTGGGCGAGGACGGCCGGGAAGCGCTCGAGAACGCCGGCTTCGGGCCGCCGTGAGACGCGCATTCGACATTGCGTTCGCCGTCGCGGCCGGGCTCGTCCTCGCGTTTCTCCTCCTCCCGATCCTCGCCCTCTTCATCCGCATCTCCCCGGCCGAACTCCTGGACGCGCTCTGGAGCGACGTCGCCCTCGACGCGCTCTGGGTGAGCCTGAAGACGGGGCTGATCGCGCACTTCTTCGTCCTCCTGATCGGGACGCCCGCGGCCTACTTCCTCGCCACGAAGCGGTTCCGCGGCCGCGGCGTGCTCATCACGCTCGTCGAGCTGCCGCTCGTGCTCCCGCCCGCCGTCGCCGGGATCGCCCTGCTCGCCCTCTTCGGCCGGCGCGGTCTGCTCGGCGAGCAGCTGTACGCACTCGGGATCACGGTGCCGCTCACCCAGGCCGCCGTCGTCATGGCTGTGACCTTCGTGGCCATGCCCTTCTACGTGCGCCAGGCGATCGCGTCCTTCGAGACGGTCGATCCGGCCCTGATCGACGCCTCGCGCACGCTCGGCGCGAGCCCGCAGCGGACCTTCTGGCGCGTCGCGTTGCCGCTCTCGGCGACTGGCCTCGGGGCGGGCTCCGCGCTCGCGTGGGCCCGTGGGACCGGCGAGTTCGGCGCGACGATCATGTTCGCCGGGAGCCTCCAGGGCCTCACGCAGACGATGCCGCTCGCCATCTACGCCCAGCTCGACCTGAACCCCGACATCGCGATCGCCATCGGCGCGCTGCTCGTCCTCGTGAGCCTGACCGTCCTCCTGTCTGTGAAGTTACTGCCCTCGTGGACACGCTTCACGTCCATCTCGTACATCAGCTCCGCGCCTTCCGGCTCGAGCTCGAGCTAGAGCTCGGGCGCGAGACGGTGGCGCTCGTCGGCCCCTCCGGGGCCGGCAAGTCGAGCGTGCTGCGCGCGATCGCAGGTCTGCTGCGACCCGAGGAGGGCCGGGTCGCCGCCGGCGACGAGGTCTGGTTCGACTCGGCGGCGAACGTCGACGTGCCGCCGGAGCGCCGCTCGGTCGGGCTCGTCTTCCAGGAGTACGCCCTCTTCCCGCACATGACCGTGGGGGAGAACGTCGCCTACGCGGGGCCGCAGCGGGTCGACGAGCTGCTGGAGCTCCTGGCCATCACGCCGCTTCGCGACGCGCGGCCGGGCGAGCTCTCCGGAGGCGAGCGCCAGCGCGTCGCTCTCGCGCGGGCGCTCGCCCGCGACCCGGCCGTGCTCCTGTTGGACGAGCCACTCGCCGCCCTCGACGCTCATACGCGCGCGCGCGTGCGCGCGGAGCTGGGCGAGCTGCTCGCGCGGCTGCGGCTCCCCACCCTCCTCGTCACGCACGACTTCCAGGACGCGGCCGCGCTCGCGCCGCGCATCGGCGTGGTCGTCGAGGGCCGCATCGTGCAGGAAGGAACCGCGCCCGAGCTGGTCGCCGGCCCGACGAGCCCCTTCGTGGCGGACTTCACCGGCGGGAACCTCCTGCGCGGCGTCGCGCGGCCCGGCGACTCGGGGCTGACGGAGGTGACGCTGGAGGACGGCACGCGCATCTTCTCCACCGACCCGCTCGAGGGCCACGTCGGCGCGGTCGTCTACCCGTGGGAGGTCGCCGTGGCCCGCGAAGCCGCGACCGACTCGGCCCAGAACCACGTCGCGGGCCCGATCGTGAGCCTCGTGCCAGTGGCCAACCGGGTCCGCGTCCGTGTCGGCCCCATGACCGCCGAGATCACCCAGGCCTCGGCCGAGCGGCTCGCGCTGCGACAGGGTGAGCCCGTCGTGGCGAGCTTCAAGGCAACCGGGACGCGGCTCGTTCCCCTCTAGCAGGTTTGTGGGCATCATCCGAATGTGACCCGGGTCGCGACGCTTCTCGTCGTCGGGGCGCTCTCGCCGCTCCTCGCGGACTGCAGCGGTGGGGAGATTCCGAACGGCGGTGCGATCGATCTGCGAGCGGGAACCTACGACGGCGTCGGCATCGGGAGCACACCGGCCGAGATGCGAGAGGCGTTCGGTGCGCCCCCTCCCTCCGACGAGCAAGGCGCGCAGCCTCTCGGAGCACGGCGCTTCCGCGGGCCCAGCCACTTTCGCTCCTGGCCCGATCCTGACCCCGGGCCCGGTTTCACCCCACCCCCGATCTACCGGTATCCGCACGTGGCGTTCTTCGACGACGGCGCCGGCCGGATCAGCGTGGTGAGCGTGATCGCCCCCGGCGCCGCCACACCCGAAGGCGTCGCCATCGGGGACCCGCTCGCGACCGTCGAAGGTGTCTATCCCGTCCGCTGCGGCGACGACTTCGGCGCGGGCGAGCCGCCCTACCCAGCCTGTGTCGGCAGGCTCGCGGCCGAGCGCTGGATCTGGTTCGGCGGCGACCCGATCGAGAACATCACGGTCGGACGCTTCCCGCTGAGAAGGTAGTCCGCGCTCAGTCGTCGCCCAGGAACATCAGGGCGAAGTACAGGAGCTGGGTGAGCGCAGCGAGCGCGCCGGCGACGTAGGTCATCGCGGCGGCGTTGAGCACCTTCTTGACGCCTCCGGCCTCTCCGGCAGTGACGAGGCCGAGGTTCTGCAGCTGGATGCCTGCGCGCTTCGAGGCGTCGAACTCGACCGGCAGCGTCACGAAGTGGAAGAGCACGGCCACGGCGTAGAGCGCGATCGCCACCAGCGCCAGTCCGGTCAGCTGCAGAAGGAGCCCGGCCACCAGGAGCCACATCCAGAGGCTCGACGAGATCGCGACCGCGGGGAAGAGCGCCGAGCGGAAGCGGAAGAACGAGTACGCCTCCTGGTGCTGGATCGCGTGGCCGACCTCGTGCGCGGCGACCGCGGACGCGCTCACCGAGCGCTCCGCGAAGACCGGGTGCGAGAGGAAGACCGCGCGCTTCCGCGGGTCGTAGTGGTCAGACAGCGGGCCGCCGGGCGACTCGTTGACGGGGACGTTCTGGAGCCCGTTCGCGTCGAGGATGGCACGCGCCACCTCCGCGCCTGTCATGCCGTTCATGACCTGCACGGCCGACTGCTCGGCGAAGGACCGCTTCAGGTACCACTGCACCGCCAGCCCGAGGACAAGCGGCGGCACCAGAAACAGGAAATACAGGCCCCAGGATCCCACCGCCTGGATCGTAGCGTCAGGAGGCGACGTGGGGAAGCGCGCCTATAACGTTGGCCTCGCATGCCAGGGCGCGTTGTCTCGGTCAACGTCGGGCGTCCGCGCGAGATCGAGTGGCTCGGTCGTCGCGCGACCACGTCCATCTGGAAGGAGCCGGTCGACGGCCGCGTCGAGGTCGCGGGCGTCAACCTCGCGGGCGACGACCAGGCGGACCGCAACTTCCACGGCGGCCCGGACAAGGCCGTCTATGCCTACACGCGCGAGGATTATGCGTGGTGGGCGGAGGAGCTCCAGCGCCCGCTCGAGGCCGGAACGTTCGGCGAGAACCTGACGCTCGAGGGCCTCGACGCGTGCGCGGCGGTGATCGGCGAGCGTTGGTCGATCGGCACGTCGCTCCTCGAGGTCGCGGGACCGCGCACGCCTTGCTGGAAGCTCGGGGCGCGGATGGACGACCCCGAGTTCCCGGTCTGGTTCGCGGCCGCCGGTCGGCCGGGTGCGTACCTGCGGATCGTCGAGGAGGGCGCGCTCGGCGCCGGGGACGACGTGGACGTCGTCCACCGCCCGGGCCACGCGCTCACCGTGGGCGAGGTGGCGAGCATCTACCACGGCCGCCGCAGCCGGGCGGCCGAGCTTTTGCGCGCCCCCGAGCTCGGTGAGGAGTGGCGCGCCTGGGTCCAGGAACGACTCGCGGGCGCTCGCCCGCTGCTTCCGGGCTAGTGCTTGCGGACGCGGCGGTAGGCGAAGAGCGTCCCGATCACGGTGAGGACGAGCAGCGCCGCCTTCTTCCCGGCGAGCTTCGACTCGCCGCTCGCACGTTCGCGCATGTCGACCGGGATCTCCTCCACGCGTAGGCCGGCGTCGCGCAGGCGCAGCAGGCTCTCCACCTCGGGCGCTCCGGCCTCGTACGGCTTGCCGAGGATCGGCATCGCCTTCGCGTTGACCGCGTACATGCCGCTGGTCGCGTCGTGGAACGGCCGCCCGAGGGCAACGCGCATCGCGCGACGTAAGAGCCCCGTCCCGAGCACCCGCGCGGGGCTCGGCTTGTAGCGGTACGGCTCGTAGCCGTCGCCGTGGACGAAGCGCGACCCGACGGCCACGTCGCACGAGCCCGAGCGCACGCGCTCGAGCAGCCGCTCGAGCTCGGCGACCGGGTGCTGGCCGTCGGCGTCGACGCGCCCGCAGTATGCATAGCCGTGCTGCGCGGCATAGGCGTAGCCGGCGGCGATGCCGATCGCGAGGCCCCGGTTCTCGCCGAAGCTCTCGACGATCGCCCCGTGCTCGGCCGCGACGCGCGCGGTGCCGTCGGTCGAGCCGTCGTCGACGACGAGGACGTCGGCCTCGGGCAGGCCCGCAGCCAGCTCGTCGAGCACGCCCGGGATGTTCTGCTCCTCGTTCCACGCCGGGACGAAGACGAGCGTGTCGGCCCGGTCTGCCATCGGTCAAGCGAGACTAGCGCCGACCGACTGCGGGTGCACAATCGGCAGCGTGAAACCCTCAGCACGAAAGGAATCGGTGAGGCCATGACCGACCCTCGGACACAAGCGACGAACATTCAACGCGATACCGGAGGGATCAGCACACGCGTGGCGAGCGGCTGGGTCTTCTTCGCCGGCACCATCCTCTTCATCGTCGGCGCGTTCAACGCGATCTACGGGCTGACGGCGATCTTCAAGGACGAGGTGCTCACGGGCACCGGCTCGGGCGGCGTGATCGTCTGGGACGTCACGGGGTGGGGCTGGATCCACCTGCTCATCGGCATCGTGATGATCCTGACCGCGCTGGGCCTCTTCTCGGGCCAGAACTGGGCGCGGTGGGCCGCGGTCTTCTTCTGCATGGTGAACGCGATCACGCAGGTGGCGTTCATCACCGTCTTCCCGCTCTGGACGATCCTGATCGTGACCCTGGACATCATCGTCATCTACCAGCTGACCGCCCGCTGGGAGACCGAATAGCGACCTAGCGGGAAGGTCAGTCACGGCCCCGGGCGAATACCGGGGCCGTGACTGACGTCCCGCGCTACATGCACCGGCTCGCACAGGGCGACATGACCGCGCGCCGCGCGGGCCTGTGGATCTCGGGGGTCACCGTCGTCGTCACTCTCGTCGCCGGCGTCGTCATGTGGATCGTCGACACGGAGGAGGACATCCCGACCATCTGGATGGGGCTCTGGTGGGCGGTCCAGACCGTGACAACGGTCGGCTACGGCGACGTCGTCCCGGAAACGGCGGTCGGGAAGGGAATCGCGACGATCGTCATGCTCACCGGGATCGCATTCGTCGCCGTGGCGACCGCAGCGATCACCGCCGTCTTCGTCGAGAGCGCTCGTAGGCGTCTCCGCGACGCAGGCATGGAGGGCGACATCGACAGGCACCGCGACATCATCGAGCGTCTCGAGCGGATCGAGGCGCGCCTGCGCGACTCCGCCTAGAGCTCGAGCGTCTCGCCGTCCTCGGGGACAAGCGCGTCGGGCACCGCGTCGCGGATCTCCGCCCGCGACTCCAGGCAGTGGTTGATCGCCTCGAGGTGAACGACGACGACCTTGGGCACGCGCGCGACGACCTCGCGCACCTCCGCCGCCGTCATCACGAGGGGTCCGGACTCGAGGAAGCGGGCGCCGCTCGCGTTCACCACCGCGACCTTCGGCCGGTGGCGCTCGATCGCCTCCTCCACCTCGCGGCACCAGACCGTGTCGCCCGCGATGTAGAGGCCGCCGAGCACGAAGCCGCTGACCGGGGCGAGCGCCTTCGCGACCTCCTCCTCCGCCCCGTGGCGGCCGCCGGTGCGCGCGATGCGCAGGCCGTCCCAGGCGAGCTCGTCGTCGACCGGCCGCGCGTCGAGGCCGACGTCCTTCAGCCGCTCCTCGTCCTCCGGCTGGCAGAACACGGGAACGTCGCGGGGGACGAGACGTGCGCCGGTCTCGTCGAAGTGGTCCTGGTGGAGGTGCGTGACGAGGACGGCGTCGAGCCCGCGCACTACCTCCTCGGCGGGGAACGGAAGCGGGACGAGCGGGTTGCGACGCTGGCGCGGCGTGTCCTCGACGGGATCCCGCGCGCCCGCGTCGTCGAGCATGGGCTCGACGAGGATCCGACGGCCCTCCAGCTCGAGGATGAGCGTCGCGTGGCGCACGAGGGTGAGACGCATCGGCGCTTTCTACAGGACAGGCCCGCTAGTCGCGGACCTGTCCTGTCGGGGGAGGGAGAGGCTCAGGAGGCCGGGCGGATCGGATGCGTCGCCCGGAAAAGCTCGTCGGGGTCGACGTCGGCCCTGATCTCCGCCAGGCGGCGGTAGGTCTCCGATGGGTAGAGCCCCTCGCCGTCCTGGGGACGGTCGGCGAAGTTGAAGTACCCGCGGTCGGCCGCCCAGGGGGCGAGGGTGGCCTTGACCTTGGCCGCGTAGGCCTCCACGGCCTCCTTCATCTCGGCGTCCAGCGCCATGCCGACGCCGAACATCGCGAACGCGGCGTCGAACGTGCCGACCGCGCCGTGCTCGGGAGAGGGCTCGGCGAGGACGCCGCCGAGCTGGCGGATCTCGACGCTGAGGAGCGGCGAGCCCGAGCCGGCGCCCTGAACCTCGACGAGGGCGTCGATCGCCTCTGGAGTCAGGTCGGCGAGGTTCATGCCGTCGCCGGCACCGGGCACCGGCTCCGGGGGATCCATGTGCAGGTGGCGGAGCTCCTCGACGGGGATCGTGGCGAAGGTGTCCATCGCCGGGCCCAGCTCGCGGAGCGGCTGGATGAGGGCGGCGCCGTCGGCCTCGTCGCCGATGTAGGTCGCCTCGACGAGGACGAACGAGGTGCCGCGCAGCGGCTCGGGGATCTGCGGAATGGGCGGGAAGGACATGAGCCGGCCGACGGACGTGACCTCGTTCGGTGTGGCGTCGACCCACTCGCGCCAGGCCTTCAGCACCTCGGAGGCGCGCTCAACCGGGAAGAAGAGGACGCCCGCGTACACCTCGGGGACCGGGTAGAGGGTGAACTCGATCGCAGTGACGATGCCGAAGCTCCCGCCGCCGCCGCGGATGGCCCAGAAGAGCTCGGGCTCGTTGTCCCGGTCGGCGCGGACGGGCTCGCCGTCGGCGGTCACAAGCTCGACGGCCGTGACGCTGTTCGCGGCCAGGCCGTAGCGGCGGGCGAGCCAGCCCATGCCGCCCCCGAGCGTGTAGCCGACGACGCCGACGTCCGGCGAAGAGCCGGCGAGGCCCGCGAGACCGTGCTCGGCCGCCGCGAGGGAGACCTCCTCCCACAGCACGCCGGCCTCGGCGCGCGCGGTCTGGGTCACGGGGTCGATCTCGAGCCCGCGCATGCGGCACGTGCGGATCAGGATCGTGTCCTCGAGGGAGTGGAGGGTGGCTGCGAAGTGGCCGGTGCCCTGCGTGGCCACGTGGAGACCGCGGCGGCGCGCGTAGTCGACAACGGCGACGACGTCGTCGGCGGACTCGGCGAAGACGACAGCGACCGGGTGCTGGTCAGCGGCGAGGTTCCAGGCCGACCGGGCCGCATCCCATTCCGGATCGGACGGAAGGATGACCTCGCCGTCCAGCAGGTCGCGGAGGACGCCGTCGCGGGTTGTGTTGTCAACGATCGTGAACGTGGTGGGGGTCATCCAGAGTTCCTCCGAATTCAGGCAAGCGTCGTGAGCAGGGCCTCACTGTCCCACCCACGCCGTGGAGCAGGAAATGCGGCCAGCCTGCGTCTCGCGGTGCGGTTACCCCCACGCCCGAGGCGCCTGATACGGTCGCTCCGTGGCCACGGAGGAAGAGCGCGTCATCTGGACGGGAAGGCCGTCCTGGCGGGGCAGGATGGCGATCGTCATCCCCGGCGCGCTCCTCGCGATCGCCTTCCTCGTCATCGCTTTGTGGGCCGGCCTCGCGACGGGGACGGCGCTGATCGTCACCCTCGTGATCGCCGTCGTCGTGGTCGTCTGGACCTTCCTCGAGACGATCCGGTGGAAGTACACGATCACGAACCGCCGCGTGTTCGTCCGCCACGGGCTCGTCTCCGTGAACGAGCAGACCGCGCGGCTCGAGCGAGTGCAGGACGTGACGCTGCGCCAGTCGCTCTTCGACCGTATGTTCGGCGTGGGCCGGCTCGACATCGACACGGCCGGGTCGGAGGGTGGCGCGCTCGAGTTCAAGGCGCTGATGGAGCCCACGCACGTGCGGGAGGTCCTGGACGCCGCCGTGCGGAACGAGCAGCGCGACGACGTGTAAGGACTCCGTCAGTCACTCGTACGGGTGATCGCACCCCCGTCGCCTTCCCTCGATAGTCATGTTCGATGGGGTCTAGTTTCCTTCGGCCGTCGGTGCTCGTGCTCGCCGGCGCCCTGGTTCTCGCTGCGCCCGGCGCCGGGGCCGACAAGGCCGCGGTGGACGTGGAGAACGCGCCGCTGCAGCGCAGCGGCGGCATGGTCGACCAGGCATTCGTCCCGGGTGAGCTCATCGTCCAGTTCCGCAGCGGCGCCTCGACCGCCGCGCGGTCGAGCGCGCTGCGGACCCGCGGCGCAATCGTCCTCCAGGGCCTCGGCCAGAAGGGGCTCTCGCTGGTGAAGGTGCCCGAGGGCGCCTCGGTCACGGCGACCGCCCAGTCTCTCGAGAGCGATCCCTCGGTCGAGTTCGCCGAGCCGAACTACGTCAGGCGCCTGAGCGCGACGCTTCCGAACGATCCGCGCTTCTCCGACCTCTGGGGGCTCAACCAGGTCGCAGACAACGACATCGACGCGCCCGAGGCCTGGGACCTGAACACCGGCAGCCCCGGCGTGATCGTCGCCGTCATCGACAGCGGCGTCGCCTATACGCACCCGGATCTGGCCGGGAACGTCTGGGTCAACGACGACCCGGCAGGCGGAGGCGACAACGACGGGAACGGCAAGGTCGACGACACGCGCGGCTGGGACTTCGTGCAGGAGGACAACACGCCGCTCGACTTCAACGGCCACGGCACCCACGTCGCCGGGACGATCGGCGCGCTCGGCAACAACAGCCTCGGCGTCACCGGCGTCAACTGGAACGTGTCGATCATGCCCCTCCGTGCCGCCAACGGCGCCGGAGGCCTGACCGACGCCGACATCACCCAGGCGATCAACTACGCGTGCCAGAACGGCGCCGACATCGTCAACGGCAGCTTCGGCGGGCCCGGGTTCTCGAGCGGCGTCGCGAACGCGATCAAGTCGGGCGCGTGTGCGAACACGCTCTTCGTGTTCGCCGCCGGCAACGACGGCGCCGTCCTCGAGCTCAACGACGACGACCACAACTCCTTCCCGTGCGAGTACCACCGCTCGGCTGCCTCAGGTGGCGCCGACGCGACGAACATCCTCTGCATCGCCGCGACGCAGGAGAACGGCGCCCTCGCCAGCTTCTCGAATCGCGGCGACACGGCCGTGCACCTGGCCGCGCCCGGCACCGACATCTGGAGCGCGCAGCAGGTCTACTCGGCGCCGCTCCCGGGCTGGCCCGACGGCTTCGAGGGCACGACAGCCGCGTTCAACTCGCGCTGGAACGGCCGCCTCATCACCTCCGGCTCCAAGCTCTGGAACCGCTCCGGAACGCGGAAGTCGGGCTCCTTCAGCCTCGCGGACTCGCCCTCCGGGAACTACACCAACAGCACCCAGACCTCGATCCGCCGGATGAACAAGTTCAGCCTGGCGGGCAAGCGCGGTTGCCGCCTCTTCTACGACATGCGCATCTCGACCGAGTCGGGCGTCGACGGCTTCCAGATCAACGCCGGCCTGACGACCTTCGCCTCGACGCCGATCGACGGCTGGTCGGGCTCGAGCTCGGGCACGTTCGTGAGCGAGTCGAGCGACTTCTCGTCGTTCGACGGGCGCGCCGGCATCACGCTCCGCTTCTGGCTCTTCAGCGACCCGACGATCACTGCCGACGGCGTCTACCTCGACAACCTGAGCATGAAGTGCCTCGCCGCCTCCGGCGGGACGTACCAGTCGCTCGACGGGACCTCGATGGCCACTCCGCACGTCGCGGGCGCCGCGGCGCTGCTCCTGGCGCGCAACCCCGCGCTGACGGTCGCGCAGCTCAAGACGGCGCTCCTCAACACGGTCGACACGACGCCGGATCTCGAGGTGCTCACGAACGGCCGACTCCAGCTCTTCGACGCGATGAACTCCGTCGCCGACGGCGCGCCGCCCAACGGCTTCTTCACCCAGCGGCCGCCTGCGAAGACCAACCAGACCAACGCGACGTTCGCCTTCACTTCGAACGAGCCCGGCGGCGACACCTTCACGTGCCAGGTCGACGGCAGCGGCTTCGTGCCCTGCACCTCGCCGCTCGCCCTGGCGGGGCCCTTCGCCCCGGGAGCCCACACGTTCGAGCTGATCGCGACCGACGCGGCGGCCACCGCCGATCCGAGCCCGGCCGTCGCGACCTGGATCGTCGACCTGACTCGGCCGAACACGACCATCACGTCACGGCCGGCGGCGAACACGCGCTCGCGCTCGGCGACGTTCCGCTTCACGTCGAACGAGGCCGGCTCGAAGTTCCAGTGCCGCCACATGAGCGGGGCCTGGACCTCGTGCTCCTCGCCGAAGACCTATACGGGCCTCGGCGTCGGGATGCACACCTTCCGCGTCCGGGCGATCGACGCCGCGGGGAACATGGATTCCACCGCAGCGGTCGACACCTGGCGCGTCCTCCGCTAACGAGCTCGCTCGGCCTCTAGAGTCGGGTCATGCCCACCGACGGCATGGTCCGGATTCCCGCCGGAGAGTTCCTGATGGGGTCGGAGGAGTTCTACCCCGAGGAGCGCCCGGTGCGCGGCGTCGCGGTCGAGGGCTTCTGGATGGACCCGCATCCCGTCACCGCCGCGGAGTTCCGCCGCTTCGTCCGCGAAACCGGGTACGCCACGGTCGCCGAACGCCCGCTTGACTCTGCCGACTACCCGGACGCCGAACCGGAGCTGCTCGTCCCCGGCGCGCTCGTCTTCCGCAAGACGGATCGTCCGGTGCCCCTCGACGACTTCCGCAACTGGTGGGAGTACGTGCCCGGCGCCCACTGGAAGCGTCCCGGCGGGCCTGGCACGACGGTCAACGGCCGCGACCGGCACCCGGTCGTCCAGGTCGCCTACGAGGACGCCGAGGCCTACACCGCCTGGGCCGGCAAGGAGCTCCCGACCGAGGCCGAGTGGGAGTACGCGGCACGCGGCGGGCTCGAGGGGCAGCCGTTCGCGTGGGGCGACGAGCACTTCCCGGGCGGGCAGCCCGCCGCGAACACGTGGCAGGGCGAGTTCCCCTGGCAGAACCTCAAGCTCGACGGCCACGAGGGCACCTCGCCGGTGGGCAGCTTTGCGCCGAACGGCTTCGGCCTCTACGACATCACCGGCAACGTCTGGGAGTGGACGACCGACTTCTTCACGGCCAGCCACGACCCGGACGCCCCCGCTTGCTGCGCGCCTTCTGTCCTCCCCGGCGAGACGTTCCCCCGCCGCGTGATCAAAGGTGGCTCCCACCTCTGCGCGCCGAACTATTGCCTCCGCTACCGCCCGGCTGCGCGCCAGGGCGAGGCGGTGGACACCGCCACGGGACACATCGGCTTCCGCTGCATCGTCCGCGGCTAGCTGGACCAGGCGATCTGCGCGGCCCGGCTACTGCCTTGCCATCGCCACCCGGAGGAACTCGTCCGGGGCGATCTGGTGGTCGGCGTCCCCGGCGGCTTCGCCCACGTCGATCTGGACCCAGTTGACCTCGCCTGTGAACGCATTCGGCACCGGGTAGTCGTCGGCGACGAGTGCGCCGTTCTCCTCCCCGACGTCGCAGGTGTCGTCGGCCGAGAAGATCATCGCGGCGGTTGCCGCGATCTTGCCCTCGCCGGCCTTGACACCGTCGACGTACAGCGTGACGGTTCCGCCTTTCCCGAGCCCGGGGCCGTCGTAGTCGAACTCGGCGCGAACCTGGTGGGCGCCTTCAGGCACCTCGCTGTCGCCGTCGACGTAGAAGCGCTGGATCCCGAAGAGGTTGTAGCAGTACCTCGGCTTCCCGTCCTTCAAGTAGAGACTCCAGCCGCCGATGCTGCCGCCCTGCGCGATGATCACGCCCTGCGCGACGCCGGCGGGCACCTCGATCTCGGCCGTGACGGCATGTGACTTGTTCTTGATGCTGACGACCGAGCTCTCGGACAGGCGGCCCATGCCTCCGAACAGCAGCTGCCGGTCGCCCTTGACGAGGGTGGGTCGTCCGGCCAGGTCGGGGAGGAGCCGCTCGGCGACGCGGTCGTCGAGCGGTAGCACGTTGTACTTCGTGGCCTCGACCAGGAAGAGCCGCTGCAGCTCGGCAAGCTTCTCAGGCTGCTCCTTCGCGAGGTTGTGGTTCTGCGTCCAGTCGGTCGAGGTGTCGTAGAGCTCCCAGACGTCCTGATCGAGAGCCGGCTTCTCCGCGCCGACCATCACCCAGGGAATCCCATGCCTGGTGACCGCGGTCCAACCCTGGTGGTAGATGCCCCTGTTGCAGAACATCTCGAAGTACTGCGTCGTGTGCCGCTCCTCGGCGCCGGCGTCGTCGAACGAGTACCCCATGCTCATTCCCTCGAGCGGCTTCTGCTGGACGCCATGCACGAACGTCGGCTCGGGCAAGCCGGCGGCCTCCAACACGGTTGGGGCGACGTCGATCACGTGGGTGAACTGCGAGCGGATCTCACCGCTGGCCTTGATCCCCTTGGGCCAGGAGACGATGGTGCCGTTGCGCGTCCCGCCCCAGTGCGAGGCGATCTGCTTCGTCCACTGGTACGGGGTGCACATCGCGTGCGCCCAGCCGACCGCGAAGTGGTTGTACGAGTCCGGGCCGCCGAAGTCTTCGAGGCGCTCCATCATGAACTCCGGCGTCTCCAGCGCGGCGGCGCCGTTGAAGTTGATCATCTCGTTGTAGGTGCCGTTCAGCGTGCCCTCGGCGGAGGCGCCGTTGTCGCCGATGATGTAGTAGACGAGCGTGTTCTCGAGTACGCCCAGATCGTCGAGCGCGTCGACAAGGCGGCCGACGTGGTGGTCGGTGAACTCGAGGAAGCCCGCATAGACCTCCATTTGACGTCGAAGCACGGGCTTCAGGTCGTCCGGCATGTCGTCCCAGGCGGGGATCTCCTCGTGGCGCGGCGTCAGCTCCGCGTCTTCGGGGATCACGCCGAGCTCCTTCTGCCTCGCGAAGATCCGCTCGCGGAGCGCGTCCCACCCGTCGTCGAAGGCCCCCTTGTACTTGTCAGCCCATTCCGGCGTGACGTGGTGGGGCGCATGGGTCGCTCCGGGCGCGAAGTAAGCGAAGAACGGCTTGTCCGGCATGAGGGCCTTCTGCTGGCGCATCCACTTGATGGCCTTGTCGGTCATGTCCTCCATGAAGTGGTAGCCCTCTTCGGGCGTCTTTTCGGGCTCGACCGGGACCGTGCCCTCGTAGACGGCCGGGTAGTACTGGTGGGCCTCCCCGCCGATGAAGCCGTAGAAGTACTCGAAGCCGCTGCCTGTGGGCCAGTTCTCGAACGGGCCCATCGGGCTCGTCTCCCACACCGGCACCTCGTGGCACTTGCCGAACTGCGCGGTCGAATAGCCGTTCAGCTTCAGCGTCTCGGCGAGCGGCGCGCACGTGTTCGGCCGGATCGAGTTGTAGCCCGGAGCCGAGGTTGCAAGCTCTGTGATCCCGCCCATGCCGACCGTGTGGTGGTTCCGGCCGCTCAGAAGCGCCGCCCGCGTCGGCGAGCAGAGGGCGGTCGTGTGGAAGCGGTTGTACTTGAGCCCGTTCGACGCGAGCCGTTCCGCGTTCGGGGTGGCGACCGGGCCGCCGAAGGCGCTCGAGGCGCCGAAGCCGACGTCGTCGATGAGGATGACGAGGACGTTGGGAGCTCCCTCCGGAGGCCGCAGCGGCTCGATCGGGGGAAAGGCCGTGGCCGGGTCCTTGGCGTCGTAGGTCGTGAGCCCGACCGGCGTGATGTCGGGGATGGGCAGGACGTCGCGGGCTGTGTGCTCCCTCTCGCTCACATCTGTCTCCTCGTCTCGTCGCGCGCCGGGCCGGCGCCGGCGCATCATCTCATTCGAAGAAGAACGGATCCCTCTGTCGCGTGCGAGCGCTGCCGCCGACGCGGTCGAGCGCTCCTGAGGAGCGGGCATGGTCGCGCGCAGCGCCCGCCCGCCCACCTCGCCGGTGAGCACGGCGACGGCGTTCTGCTCGCGGCCCGGCCAGCGAAGGACCAGCTTCCCGCTTCGCCCGCCCGGCCCGCTGACCTGCACGTCGGCGCGCACCTTCCCCGCCACGCGGTAGCCCCAGCGCACACGGCCGATGACCTCGACGCCGTTGACGAAGCGCGTCCGCGCGAGGTCGAAGGGGGTCGCCAGAGCTCGACGCGGCCGATCCGGTCCGGCGTGACGGGGTACCCGGGCCCGCCCGCGATGGACACGACCGTGGAGAGCCGGGGCTGGGTGCTCCGCCGCCGCGGGTAGCGCTCGAAGTAGATGCGGCACGGGCACGAACCCGCACGTCGCCCGCCGGTGCAGCTCGCGCGCCTCGGACGGGCACGGCTCGACGATCACGGGAGGCGGAGGTCCGCTACCACGGCCGACTACGGGCGCCCCGGAAACCTAGGAGCGGCCCATGAGCCGCCCGAAGGCGGCGACGAGCTCCTCGGTGCGCTCCTCGCGCGTCCCGTCCTCGGCAGTCATCACGCAGTGGCGTGCGTGCTCGTCGAGGAGCCCGAGGGCGACCTTCTCGAGCGCGCCCTCGATCGCGGAGATCTGGGTGACGACGTCGATGCAATAGCGGTCATCCTCGACCATCTTCTGCACGCCGCGCACCTGGCCCTCGATCCGGCGCAGCCTGGCGATGAGCTGCTCCTTGGTCGCGGAGTACCCGCGGGAGGGGGTCGCTCGCGTTCCCATGCACGTTCATCGTGCCACACGGACATACCCCCCTGCCGTATAAGATCGCGGTCGTGAACCTGGCCACCTACTCGGTTCCCGGCGTGCACTGCGCGCACTGCAGCGCCGCGATCACGGCCGAGGTGAGCAAGGTCGTGGGCGTCGAGGGAGTCGACGTCGACCTCGAGGGCAAGGTCGTCTCCGTCCAGGGCGCCGGCATGAGCGACGCGGAGATCAGGGGCGCGATCGCTGAAGCCGGCTACGAGGTGGCGGCCTAGTCCACGGCTTCCGCGGTCTTCCCGCGGCGCAGGAGCAGCGCGATTCCCCACGCGACGAGTGCGACGCCGCCGGCCACGAGGGCGACCAGGATCATCTGGTTCGCGTAGGGCACGTCGAGAAGCTTCAGCCCGCTGAGCGCGAGCGCGGTCGCGAGCGCGAAGCGCAGCGCGTTCTCGGGCAGGCCGACGCTGATCTGGCTGCCGACGAGCACCCCGGGGATGGAGCCGACGAGGAGCCAGGCGATCGCCGGGAGGTCGACGTTCCCGGCAATGAGATGGCCGAGGCCGGCGACGAAGAGCAGCGCGGCCGCGTGGGCGATGTCGGTCCCGACCACGTACTTCGCGGCCAGCGGGTAGGCGAGGAGCATCGCGAGCGCGAAGAGCGTTCCGCTCCCGACCGACGTCAGCCCCACGATGAAGCCGCCGACGACGCCGATGGAGACCGCCACGATCCGGTCGCGCTGCGTGAGGTGCCCGAGGCCGCTCGCCTTCCCTGCCGGGTGGAAGAGCGCCTTGGCGACGAAGGCGATCGCGCCGAAGAGGAGCGTGTAGCCGAGGACCCGGCCCTGCACGGAGTCGACGCTGTCGCCGTAGCGGTCGGTGAGGTACGTCGCGACCCAGACCCCGAGCAGCGAGGCGGGTGCGCTGCCGACCAGCATCCACGCTGCGAGGCGGGCCCTCACGGTGCCCAGGCGGCGGTGCCGGACGGCGCCGAACGACTTGAAGATGGCGCCGTGAAGGATGTCCGTGCCGATCGCCGTCGCCGGGTTGAAGTTGAAGAGGAAGATCAGGATCGGCGTCATCAGGGAGCCGCCGCCCATGCCGGTCATCCCGACGAGCACCCCGGTGATGAGACCGGCGAGAACGAGTCGCGGGTCGTTCACGCGCGGCTCAGTGGACGACGAGGACGTCGCACGGCGCGCGCCGCAGCACGTTCTGCGCGACGCTGCCCTCGACGAGCCTCTCGATGAAGCCCTTCTTGCGCATCCCGACGACGATCAGATCGGCCTCGCGCTCGCGCGCGAGCGCGACGATCGCGTCGGCCGGCTGCCCCACCGACCGGACGACCTCGGCGTTCACGCCGCGGCCCTCGAGGAATGCCCGGGCCTGTTCCATTCGCTCCCGGCTGTAACGCTCCGCTTCGGAGGCCTCGTCGTGGTCTGGTGCGACCACGTTGGTCACGACCAGCGCGGCTCCGAACGCCTCGGCCAGCTCGGCCGCGCGGGAGAGCGTCCCGCTCTCGGGGTCGTCGTACGCGACGACGATCGTCTCGACGAGTGCCACGCGGACAGAGTAGGCGGTCACGTGGAGGTCGCGCTAAACGGCGGCACGGCGTTCTCGTCGCTGCCAGGCGCATCGGCTTGCACCTGCTCGCGTCCATCGACAGCGCGCGGGCTCCACCCCTGAACGGGTAGGAGGGGTCTAGAACGCGCAGGTTCCCGTTCCGAGGGCCAAGGGAACTGAACAGCCCGTGAGGGCGGTGTTCGCGATCTACCTCGTCATCCCGTTGACCGGCCTCGCGGTCTTCATCGCGATCGGCTTCCTTGGGAGATAGCCGTGCGGGCGTTCCTGCGCAACAACTCGCTCTCGCTCTTCTTCCTCGTGCTCTTCCTGGCCGCGCTCGCGGGGCAGTCGGTGGCCGGGTGGCTCGAGTTCAACGAGGACGCGCGCACCCATGGCGCCGACAGCTACACCTACGGCCGCTACGTCCTGTCCTCAGAGTTCGGACGGGCCATGCTGGAGAACTGGCAGTCGGAGTACCTGCAGTTCGTCCTCTTCATCCTCGCAACCGTCTGGTTCGTCCAGCGCGGCTCCAACGAGTCCAAGCCGCCCGACTCGATCGGCCCCGAGTCGGACCAGAAGCAGCTGGTCGGCCCGCACGCGCAGCAGAACTCGCCGCGCTGGGCGCAGGCCGGCGGCTGGCGGACGACGGTCTACTCCAACTCGCTCCTGATCGTCATGGCAACGCTCTTCTTCGGGAGCTGGTTCGGCCAGTCGCTCACCGGGTGGCGCGAATACTCGCACCAGCAGGAGGAGCACGGGCAGCCGGCCATCTCGTGGGCCGGCTACCTGACCCGAGCGGACTTCTGGGAGGCCACGCTCGAGAACTGGCAGTCGGAGTTTCTCGCCGTCGGCTCGATGGCCGCGTTCACGATCTACCTTCGGCAACGAGGCTCGCCCGAGTCGAAGCCGGTCGGCGCGCCGTACGACCAGACCGGCACCTCCGGCTAGGGTGGCGAGATGTTTCGGGTATGTCCTCCTCGGTAGGAAACGCAGAGCCAACGAGGAGGAATCCATGAAGCGCATGCTGTCCCTCGCCGCGATCGCTGCGGCAGTGATGTACTTCTTCGACCGCGACAACGGCAAGCGGCGCCGCCACGTGGCGGCCGACCGCACGGCCGGCTTCTTCCGCCGCAAGGCCCGCGTGCTCGATCGCGGGCGCAAGCGCGCCGTCTCCACCGGGTACGGAGCCGTCCAGAAGGCGAGGCACCGCAACGAGGAGGAGAAGCCCCAGCCGAACGACGCCACGCTCAAGGCCAAGGTCGAGAGCGAGGTCTTCAGGGATGCGCGAGTTCCCAAGGGGCGCGTGGACGTGAACGCCGAGAACGGCGTCGTCTACCTCAGGGGCGAGGTCGACTCCCTTGACATGGTCGCCGAGCTCGAGGAGGCGACCCGGAAGGTGCACGGCGTTCGCAGCGTCGAGAACCAGCTCCACGCGACCGAGAGCAAGTCCTAGCGATGGACGAGCCCGGCCTCGACCGCGCGGAGTGGGAGACCGAATGGGCGGCGCTCGAGCCGCTCGTCGTCGACTCTCCCGAGGAGGCGCTCCCCGAGGTCGATCGCCTCGTACGGAGCATGCTGGTCGAGGTCGGGTATCCGCTCGAGGAGGGCGAGGTCGAGCGCATGGCGGCGCAGGGGATCGACCCCGATGTCCTCGCCACCTACCTGGCGGCGCACGAAATCGTCACGCGCCCGGAGCGTGGCCTGGCGCTCGACGCGGAGAACGTGACCGAGGCCGTCCGCCTCTTCCGCGAGCTCTACCAGCATCTGCTCTCGCACGAAGTGAACGTGCCGTAGAAGTCCTACGATGCGCTCGAGGCAGAGCGATGCCCGAGCGCTTCCAGACGACGCTCCAGGTTGAGGGGCGCACGGCGACCTTCTTCGAGGTCCCGTTGGACGTCCCCGCGGTCTTCGGCCGGGCGCGGCCGCCGGTCCCGGTCACGATCGGCGGCCACACGTACCGGAGCACGATCGCCGTTTACGGTGGCCGCTATTTCGTCCCGCTCAACCGTCAGAACCGCGAGGCCGCCGGCGTGGCGGCGGGCGACGAGGTGACCGTCGAGCTCGAGGCGGACACGGACGAGCGGACGGTCACCGTGCCCGACGACCTGCGCGCCGCCCTGGACGGCGACGAGCCGGCACGCGCCGCCTTCGACGCGCTCTCGTACACCCACCGGAGGGAGTACGTGGAGTGGATCGCCGAGGCCAAGCGCCAGGAGACACGGCGGCGGCGCGTGGAGCAGACCGTAGAGCGCCTCCGGTCAGGCGACTAGCAAGAGACCCGCATCGGGCGCGCCGCGACCGCAGAAGCGGCGCGCCCGTGTTTGGTCGGCCGGCAGGGACCGCCGCATCGCCCCCGACAGCGCGCGGGCTCGACGACGCACCCGAGCGCCGCTCCGGCGCGATCGAGATTGTCGTTCGAGGCTTTTGAGCACGTGCCTATCCCCTAGGTTCCGCAAGAGGCACGGCCAGCCTCTCCCCAACGTCAGGAGACGCTTATTCCCGCGGCTGCAGGAGCGAAACCCGCTCCTGCCGATCCCTAACGGAACGAGTTGTACTGGCGGCTGTTGGCCACGGCGTTGCCCCCCTGGCGGATCGGGACGCCGACCTTCTCGACGCCGGTGCAGCTTCCGCCGCGGCCGTCCGTGACCCGGTACGTGATCTTGTAGACGCGACCGTTGCCCTTGGCCACGCGCTCCGACCGGAGCTTGAGCTCGGCCGGCTTGCCGGAGATCCTCTGCGCATCGGGCCCTTTGTCGGTGCGGCCCGTCGCGAGCTTTGTCTTCTCGTCCTGGGTGACGGCGGTGATCGCGTAGGTGAGCGCGTCGCCGTTCCCGTCGGTGGCGCCGGCGAGCTTGACGACCACGAACTGCGCGCGCACCGGCCAGAGCTTCGCCTTCGACGGCACGACGTTCGCGCACGCAGGCGCGACGTTCGCCTCGCGGACGGTGACCGACACGAGGCCCTCGTCCGTCTGCTGGCCGTCCGAGACCTCGTACGTGAAGCTGTCGGGCCCGAGATAGTCGGCGTCGGGGGTGTACGTGCAGACGCCCGTCGTCGGGTTGCACGAGACGGACCCGTGGTCGGGGTCGCTCGGGCTCGCGACCGTGAGGGTGTCGCCGTCGACGTCCGTGTCTCCGACGAGCACGCTGACGTTGCCGGGAGTCTCCTCGTCGGTCGTCAGGGCGTCGTCGTCGGCCACGGGCGCGTCGTTCACGCCGGTGACCGTGACCGAGACGGAGCCGGAGTCCGTGCCGCCCTTGCCGTCGCTGACCGTGTACGTGAACGTGTCGGCGCCCGTGTAGTCGAGCGCCGGTGTGTAGGTGCACGTGGTCGCGTCGCAGGAGGCCGTGCCGTGGGCGCCGTTCGTCGAGCCCGTGACGGAGAGGGAATCGCTCTCGAGGTCGGTGTCGTTCGGGAGGACGTCGACCTGGCCCGCAGTCTCCTCGGCGGTCGAGAGGGAGTCGTCGACCGCGACCGGGGCGTCGTTGCCGGGGAGCACCGTGACGGTGACCGTCCCGGTGTCCGACTTGCCGCGGCCGTCGGAGACCGTGTAGTCGAAGGAGTCCGGCCCGTTGTAGTTCGCGCTCGGCGTGTAGGTGCAAACGCCGCCCGCGGCACAGGAGACGGTCCCGTGAGTCGCCGCCGGCGAAGCCGAGGAGACGCTCAGCGTGTCCCCGTCCACGTCCGCGTCGCCGGCCAGCACGTTCGTCGAGCCAGCGTTGTCCTCGACGGTGGAGACCGCGTTCGGGACGTCGTTCACCGGGGTCACCGTGATCTCGACGTTGGCGGAGTCCGTCCCACCCTGGCCGTCGGTGACCGTGTACTGGAACGTGTCGTAGCCCTCGAAGTTCGGTTTCGGGGTGTAGGTGCAGACGCCTCCGACCGTGCACGAGACCGTGCCGTTGTCGGCCGTCGGCTCGAGCGTCTCGAGGGCGAGCGGATCGCTGTCGTCGTCGGTGTCGTTGGCGAAGACGTCGACGCTGTCCGACGTGTCCTCGGCGAGCGTGAGCGCGTCTTCGGCCGCGCTCGGCTCCTCGTTCGTCGGCACGACCTCGACGGCGACGTCCCCGACGTCGGTGCCACCCCGGCCGTCGGACACCATGTACGTGAAGGCGTCGGGCCCGGAGTAGTCGGGATCGTTGGGGATGTAGACGCAGTCCGTGCCGCTGCAGCTCACGGACCCGTACGTGCCGTCCGTCCACTTGTCGATCGAGAGAGGGTCGTCGTCAGGGTCGGTGTCGTTCGCGAGCACGTTCGTGCTGCCGGCCGTGCCCTCGGCCGTGTTGAGCGCGTCGTCCTGGGCGACCGGAGGGCTGTTCGAGCCGCCGTCCGAGGGTGATCTGCGCCTGGATGCCGACCACGAGCGTGGAGGTCACGGCAAGAACGGCAACGCGAGCGAGGAGGGTGATGGAGAGCATGTGTCCGAGGTCGCGCGGCCGCGGGCGTGCAGTACTTTTCGGTACCGGCGGGCAAGTCCATGAGGCCCCGGACGAGGGAGGAGAGGCTCGGGAGAGGGCCGTGGCCCTCCCCCGATCTCCCCGTGGTCGCTAGCCGGTGCGAGCGGCCTCGACCACTTCCTCCTCGGGCGAGAAGGAAGTCTCGACCTCAAGCTGTTCCTCGCCGCGGAAGATCGTGAAGCCGACGACCGCGCCCGACGCGAGCGTCGGATCGCCGTTCTCGTTGAAGTTGAAGTCGCCGAGGAACCCGTCCTTCACCTCGGTGGCGAAGAGCTGCTCGATAACCCCGGCCCGCGTGTAATCGGAGCTCGCGATCGCCTCGAGGACAATCTGAGCCGCCTGGGCGCCGTACACGCCGTACGGGTCGACGGGCTGGTCACCCACTCTCGTCGAGAACTCCTCGATGAACTCCTGGCCCGCCGGCCCGAACTCCTCGATGGGGACGCCGGCGACCGAGAAGAAGGCGCCGCGCGTGTTCTCCACGCCGGACTCGTCGATCGAGCTCTGCTGCGTGAACCCGTCAGGCATGTACAGCTTGACGGTCTCGTTGTCCCCCAGGACCTTGACCTTGTCCTTGATGACCTGGGCGCCGTTCTCGTCGGTCAAGCCGCCGAGGAACACGCCGTCCGCCCCGGTCTGCTTGATCTTGGTCATCAGCGCCTCGTAGTTCGAGGCCCGCGGGTCCCACGCATCGAAGCCCATGATCTCGATGCCAAGGTGCTCGGCTGCGCCGCGGACGTTCGTCGCCACGCCGAGGCCGTACGCCTCCTTGTCGTTGAGGATGTACAGCTTCGTCGTCCCTTGCTCCTGCATGAACTGGGCCAGCGCGGCGCCCTGGTAGGCGTCGTGCGCCACCACGCGGACGTAGTTCCGGGTGCCGGCCGGGTAGTACTTGTCCGGCTCGTCGTCGGCGCAGCCCGGACCGCCCTCGGTCAGGCAGACGTACGTGTTCGCTGGGGAGACCATCGCGAGGCCGCCGCCCGGCGCCTGGTTGAGCACGGGCAGCTCGATCGCCGCGCAGCCCGAGTTGAACGTGCCGATCACCGCCAGGAGCGACTCGTTCGCCGCATAGGCGTTGGCGTTCTGGCTGCACTTGCCCGGGTCCCACTTCCCGAGCTGGGCCGTCGAGTCGTCGCACGACTGGAACCCGACGTTGACGGCACCGGCCTTCCACCCGGCCGAGTCGAGCACCTGCCGAATCGCCTCGACGATCTGCAGGGTCTGCGTTCGCGAGGATCCCTGCAGCACCATGTCCGAGGCGATCAGGACATCCGGGTCGCCCTGCCCCTCGTACTCGATATCCGTGCACGCAGAGGACGTGAGCGCCGTCACCTCCGGAAGCGGCGGCGCACCGTTCGCCTCCGAACTGTCCGTTTCCTCACCTGCGCTCCCGCCCTCGTCGCCTCCGCAGCCGGCCGCTGCCAGCACGAGGGCTGCAAGGAGCGCGAGCAGCACCACCATCGCACGCCGGTTTCGCACCTGATCCTCCTCTCACCCGATTTGACCCACCGGCGCCCTAACCCGCGACGGCTCCGTTCGTCGGAACTGTCGGGGTCCTGGCGCCGTCCGGAACGCTCACGGACGCAGGCAAACGGGAGCGAAAAACGGAGCAAACGCGGAGCAAAGAGCACGCGGGTCTCTCGTTCTCGCTGCTCGGGCCGCTCGAGGCCCGGGTCGACGGCGAGGCGCTCCCGCTCGGCGGCGCCAGGCAGCGCTCGCTGCTCGCGCTCCTACTTCTGCACGCCAACGAGACGCTCTCGCGCGAGCGGCTGATCGACGGCGTCTGGGGCGCCGAGAGGCCGCCCACGATCGGCGCGGCGTTGAACGTCCACCTCTCGAGGATCCGCAAGCTCCTTGCCCACGCCGGCTCGGACGCGGCACTCGTGACCGAGCTCCACGGCTACGCGCTCCGGATCGACCCCGAGCGGCTCGACCTGCACCGCTTCGAGCGTCTCGCCCGCGAGGGACGGCAGGCGCTCGTGGCAGGGCGGCCCGATGAGGCTGCGACGACGCTGGACCGGGCACTCGCGCTCTGGCACGGAGCGCCGCTCGCGGAGCTCGACCTCGACGGGTCGGTCAGCGCGGTGCTGCGTCGCTTCTGCGACCTGCGCCTGTCCGCGGTCGAGGATCGCTTCGAGGCAGGGCTGCTGGCCGGCCGCCACGCCGAGCTGACCGCGGAGCTCGAGGAGTTCGTCCGCGAGCATCCACTGCGGGAGCGCGCCAGGGGAGCGCTGATGCTCGCGCTCTACCGCGGTGGCCGTCAGTCCGAGGCCCTCCGCACCTACCGCGACGCGCGCGTGCTCCTTGCGGACGAGCAGGGGCTCGACCCCGGCCCCGAGCTGCAGCGCCTCGAGAAGGCCATCCTCGTCCAGGACGCGTCATTGTTGCCGCCCGAGCCACGCCGGCCGTCACGGACCGGGCGAGCCCGACGGCCGGTGGCCACGCTCGCCGTCCTCGTGGCCGCAGCGACGCTGCTGATCCTGAGCCGAGGCGGGCCCGACACGCAGGCAACGGAGCCGCCTCCGGAGGTCCTCCTCGCACACGCGAGCGACATCGCCGTCATCAACCCCGACACGAGGAAGGTCGTGGCCCGCGTCCCGGTGGGCTCCAGCCCGGCCCTGATCCGCGAGGGCGACGGCTCGGTCTGGGTCGCGGACCAGCTCGACCTGACCGTGACCGAGATCGACCTCGAAAGTCGCCGCGTCCTGCGCACGGTCGGACTCGGCTTCCGGCCTGACCACCTGGTGGCGCGCGACGACGCGGTCTGGGCGTTCGACAAGGAAGAACGAGTGCTGGCGAGGCTGGGCGCACAGCAAACCTGGGATCGCTTCGAGCATCCCGACTTTGCCGCGGTGGAAGGGGTCGCAGTGGACGAGCACGCAGTCTGGCTCGCGGGCGGCAGGCGGTTGATACGCGTCGACCCCGACTCGGGCGAGGTCGTCAGGAGCATGGCCGTGCCGGACCACGTCGACGGCCTCGCGACAGCCGGCGGCGACGTGTGGGCCCTGAGCAGCGCCGAAGGCACTCTCATCCGCATCGATCCCGTCACCACCGAGATCAGGGACCGAATCTCCGTGCCCGGCGACCGCACCTCAGGGCCTCGGAGGCTCTCCATCTCGGCGGACAGCGACTTCATCTGGGTCCTCGACCGCGACCTGGCCACGGTGGTGAAGGTCGACCCGTCTTTCCACGATGTCGTCGAGACGTACCGGCTTTCTGCCGGCCGCGGCACCCTCTCGCTCGCAGCAGGCGAAGGAGCCGCCTGGATCAGCAGCGCCTTCGACGGCACTGTCACACGCATCGACGGGCGGACGAGCGAGGTCACGTCGATCGCCGTCAGCACCTACTCGAGCCCGAAGGGGGTCACGGTCGCGGGCGGGCTCGTGTGGGTCAGCGTCGCCGACGACCGCTCGCCGCACTAGGCGGGCGGCGACCTCGGTTTCGCGGGAGGACCCGCGCGGGTAAGTGATCTACGAACCATCCGAGGAAGGGGTCGAGCATGTGGGGAGAGGGCGCCAGCGACCTCTGGGGTCGACTGGAACATGAGGAGGACGAGCGGGAGTCCGAGCTCCTCGAGGCAGTCCGGGAACGTCTCCGGGGCGCCGGCTCAGGAAAGCGCGACGACGGCGAGTCGGAAACGTCCCTGGCCGGACTAGGTACGGCGGCTTAGGCCGAAGGGCAACGTCCCGGCAGCCATCCGTTTCGGCTCGGTGCTCGCCGGAGATCCTTCGGCCACACAACCGATGGAGGCTCAGATGGCTGAGAGCGTGCGCGAGATCATGACCCCCAACCCCACGACCGTTCGGCCCGAGTCGCCGGTGGCAGACGCGGCGCGGCTGATGGGATCCGAAGACGTCGGCTCCCTGCCGGTCGTCGAGGGCGACATGCTGGTCGGCGTCGTGACCGACCGCGACATCGCGGTTCGACTCGTGGCCGAGGGCAAGGACCCGCAGGCGACCACCGTGGGCGAGATCCAGTCGAGCGAGCCGGTCACCGTGACTCCCGATCAGGGTCTCGACGAGGCCCTGAACGAGATGGCCCGCCATCAGGTTCGCCGACTCCCGGTGGTCGAGGGCCAGAAGCTGGTCGGCGTGCTCGCGCAGGCCGATGTCGCCAGGGAAGCCGGCGACGCACGGACGGGCCGCGTGGTCGAAGAGATCTCGGAGTAGGAGAGCGGCCGGCCGCGCGGCGTCGCGCGGCCGGCCTCGATCCTCAGCTCAGTTGCCCGGATACGGGTCTTCGACGCTGTCGCCGCCGGACACCGTCCGCCACTCGCCGCCGCCGCACGAAGGACACGGCGGGATGTGGGACTGCGAGCCCATCTCGATCCTGTTGCCGCAGTTCGTGCACTCGTAGGTCCCTGCAGAAACGTCGCTGCC
>DASSCF010000089.1:0-33632 GCA_035698025.1 Gaiellaceae bacterium | reverse complement strand
ACGAGGCGCTGGATCGGCGCCTTGCCGGCCTGCGCCTCGGCCACGAGACGGGCGATCTGCGCGAGCGCGGTCTCCGCGCCGACGCGAGTCGCCCGGACGACGATGCGGCCGTGGGCGTTGACGGTCGCCCCGGCGACTTCGTCCCCTGGGGCGACGTCGACCGGGACCGGCTCGCCGGTGAGCATCGACTGGTCGACGGCCGAGCTTCCCTCGACGACGACGCCGTCCGTCGCGATCTTCTCGCCGGGCCGGACGACGAACAGGTCGCCGACGCCGAGCTCCTCGACAGGCGCGGCGACCTCGACGCCGTCGCGCAGCACGCGAGCCTCCTTCGCGCCGAGCTCGAGGAGGGCCCGCAGGGCGGCGCCGGAGCGGCGGCGCGCACGCGTCTCCAGCCAGCGCCCGAGCAGGATGAGCGTCGTGATCACGCTCGCCACCTCGAAATAGACCTCCGCATCCTCGAGGGCGAGGAGCGCGACGACCGACCAGACGTAGGCGGCGGTCGTGCCGAGTGAGATGAGCGTGTCCATCGAGGCCGCGCCATGACGCGCGTTCGCGAGCGCGGCGCGGTGGAACGGCCAGCCGGCCCAGGCCCAGACCGGGGTGGTGAGCGCGAACGCGACCCACTCCCACCCCTCGAAGCCGAAGGGCGGCACCATGGCGATGAGCGCGACGGGCACGGTCAGGGTCGCGGCGACCGCAAGCCGCCGCCCAAGTAGCAGAGTGTTGCCTGCGCTCTCGCGCTCGTCGCCGTGAACGTTCGCGCCGTAGCCGACGCCCTTGACCGCCGCGACGAGGTCCTCGACCGAGACGCGCGGCTCGTCGAAGCGGACCGCGGCCTCCTCGGTGGCGAGATTGACGGACGCGTCGACTCCGTCCAGCTTGTTGAGCGCCTTCTCGATGCGCGCGGCGCAGGCCGCGCAGGTCATGCCCTCGAGCTCGAGACGGACGGTGCTCATTCGCTCCGAACTATACCCGCTAGGGGTATATGAAGGCCTCGTCCAGAACCCGCCCCATCGGGCCGATCGCCCGCACGCGGAGCTGGGTCGGGCTCGCCAGGATGTGGAGCCAGCCGCGGACGGCGCGGGCGGCGCGGCGCTTGGGGAAACCGCTCGGGCAGCTCCGCAGCGGATAAAGGCCGGCGCCTCCGCCGCCGTGCACGACGTAGGTGACGCCGTTCCGGGGCCCGAAGCGCTGGTAGTTGTGGTCATGGCCCGAGAGGACGAGCTTGACGCCCTGCTGCTCGAACAACGGCGCGAGCTGCCGCCGCATCTCCGCGACGCCGCCGTACTCGCCGCAGCTGAAGGGCGGGTGGTGGAACGCGACGATCTTCCACGGCGCGGCCGAGCTCGCCAGCGCCTGGTCGAGCCAGCGTCGCTGCGCCGCGACGCTGCGGTTCGAGTTGATGAGGAAGAGCGCCACGTCGCCGACCGCCCGCCGGTAGAAGTCCCCGCGGATCCCGAGGAGCTCGTGCTGGTAGCGGCCCCCCTGCACGCGCACGTCGTGGTTTCCGAGCGTGCCGGCCACGACGAGGCCGTCCTCGGCGGCCCAGCCGAACGAGTCGAGCCAGTTGCGCCGGAATGCGCTCGGGCTCTCCGTGTAGTCGTTGTCGCCGAGCGTCACGAGCGCATCCGTCTGGGAGCCGGACGCAAGCTGCTCCATGGCGGCGCCCATCTGGCGCTCGGTCGCGCCGCCGACGCCGAAGTCGCCGATGGCGAGGATGCCGGTGTCAGCCCCGGCTGCAACAGGAAGAAGCAGGCCGAGCGCAACCGCGGCGGTAGCGATGTGCCCAAGCGGTGTCCGGATGGTGAACCTGTACCATGCCGCGCGCGTTGAAGCTCTCGCTCGTCCCGCGCACCAACGAGTTCTACGACCTCTTCTCGAGGGCGGGCGAGAACACGCTCGAGGCCGCACGGCTGATCGAGCGGCGCTTCCGAGAGTACCCGAGTACCTCGGTCACCCAGGCGGACATCAAGGCGATCGAGCACGAGGGCGACACGATCACCCGCGAGCTGATCCAGCTCCTGAACACGCAGTACATCACCCCGTTCGACCGCGAGGACATCTTTGCGCTCGCCACCCGGGTGGACGACGTCGTCGACCACATGGACGAAGCGTCCGAGCTCCTGGATCTCTACGGCGTCGAGTCGCCGACCCGTCAGGCCATCGAGCAGTGCCGGATCCTCGTCGGAGCGGCCGAGCACCTCGCGACCGCACTCAAGGAGCTGAAGGGCCTCAACGGGGTCGAGCGGGAGCTCGTCGCCCTGAAGGAGCTCGAGGACGAGGGCGACCGGGTCGTGCACGACGCGATCGCGGACCTTTTCCGCGACCCGCGCATAGACCCGCTCATCGTCATCCGCTGGAAGGACATCTTCGAGGCGCTCGAGGATGCGCTCGACGCCTGCGAGACGGCGGCGAACGTCGTGGGGAACATCGTGGTCAAGAACGCCTAGCGGGGCGGCGTGGAGGATCTCACCCTCGTCGCAGTCGTCGCGGTCGCGCTCTTCTTCGACTTCACGAACGGCTTCCACGACACGGCGAACTCGATCGCCACCAGCGTCTCGACGCGCGCCCTCGCTCCCCGGCCCGCGGTCCTCATGGCGGCGATCCTGAATGTCGCCGGCGCGTTCGTCTCCTTCGAGGTCGCGGCGACGATCGCCAAGGACATCGTCGAGCCGGGGGTCATCACGCTGGACATCGTCCTCGCGGGCCTCGTCGGCGCGATCACCTGGAACCTGATCACCTGGTACATGGGGCTGCCCTCGAGCTCGAGCCACGCGCTCATCGGCGGCGTCGCCGGTTCGGCCATCGCCGCGGGTGGGTTCGACGTCGTGCAGTGGAACGGCCTCGTCGAGAAGGTCGCGATCCCGTCGCTCCTGGCGCCGCTCTTCGGGATCGTGACCGCCGCCGCGCTCATGCTCGCGCTCATGTGGATCGTGCGGCGCCGTGCCCCGGGGCTCGTGAACCGCGTCTTCCGGCGCCTCCAGCTCATCTCCGGCGCCTTCGTCGCCTTCACCCACGGCCAGAACGACGCGCAGAAGACGATGGGCATCATCGCGCTCGCCCTGGTGGCCTCCGGGCACCTCGCGCCCGACTTCGACCGGCCGCCCATATGGGTGATCGTCAGCGCTGCTCTGGCCATGGGCCTCGGCACCTACGCCGGGGGCTGGCGCATCATCAAGACGCTGGGGACGCGCATCGCCAAGCTCGACCCGCCGCGCGGCTTCGCGGCCCAGACCGCGACGGCCGGGATCCTCTGGACGACCGCGCACTACGGCTTCCCGGTCTCGACCACCCACACGGTCTCCGGCTCCGTCCTCGGCGCCGGGGCGACGCGCCGCCTGAACGCCGTGCGCTGGGGCGTCGCGGGCAACATCCTCGTTGCCTGGGTGCTGACGATCCCCGCGGCCGGGCTCGTGGGCGCCGGCATGGAGGTCATCACCCGGCTGCCCGCCGGGGACGCGCTCGTGTTCGCGCTCGCCGCGGTGATCGCCACCGTCGCGTTCGGCGCCCGGTCCTGGCAGACCAGGCGGGTCACGCACGCGCAGGACGAGCTCGCCGCCTGGGCGACCCCGGCGGGCTCCTAGAGGGCGCCTTCACGTGCCGGATCTCTTCGAGTCACGAGGAGAGGACAGCTGGCATCTCAAGCATCTGATGAGCGTGATGCCGTCCTCCGAGCAGACCACGGCGCACGTGGACGCGGTCCGCCGCCGGCTCGAGGCGGCGGCGCCGGCCGATCTCCGCGAGCTGACGCTGACGGTCGCCGCGGTGCACGAGGAGCGGGAGCCCGACCGTCTTCGCTCGGCGGCGGCGGCGGCGGGTGCCGGGCACGATGCCGATGCGGTCGTCGCCATCGCGCTCGCCTTCGGCGAGGTCTGGCAGGTCACGGACGAGGTCTCGCTCGACGACTACGTCGGCCGTCACGCCGGCCACCTGCGCGCGCTCCTGCTCTTCGAGCTCGCCCATGAAGGCTCGGCCACCGAGGCGATGACGGCTGCCGCCGAGCGGGGCGGGATCGAGAACGAGTTCGCCGGCTGGGTCGCCGCGATCCGCTAGAGATCGCGGGGCGTCGTGCCCGGGTCGTGCGACGCGTCGGTGAACTCGCGGAACTCGCCGGAGACGAGGTACGCCGTCTGCTCGCCGATGTCGACCGCGTGGTCGCCGATCCGCTCGAGGCACCGCGAGACGATGATCATCCGGAGGCCCCATTCGCGGAGGGCGAGGTCGCTGCCCAGCGAGAGGACGTGCCCGACGACGCGTCTGTTGGCCCTGTCGATGAGCTCGTCCAGGTCGACGAGCGACTCCGCCCGCTGCGCGTTGCGGTCCCGGAACGAGTCGAGCGCGACCCGGATCATCTCCTCGGCGCGGGTGCCCATCTCGTCGAAGCCCTCGAGGATCGTCTGGTCGTGGGGGACGTCCGCGACGAGCTTCGTCAGCTTGGCGATCGTGACGCAGTAGTCCGCCATCCGCTCGAGGTGCAGGTTGTTGTGAAGGATCGCCAGCACGAGGCGCAGGTCGACGGCAACCGGCGTCTGGCGCGCGAGCAGGGACTGGATGCCCTCCTCGATCGAGAGGTAGGACTGGTCGATCTCGTCGTCGAAGGCGATGACTTCGTCGGCCAGCTCGACGTCCGACTGCTCGAGTGCGTTGAGGCAGCCGCGCAGCGCCCGCAGGACGAGCGCGCCTTCCTCCTGGAGGGCCGCCTCGAGCTGGTCCAGCTCTGCCTGCAGGGTGACTCTCATCCGAACCGCCCCGTCACGTAGTCCTCGGTCCTCTTGTCGCCGGGGTTCGTGAAGATCGTGGGCGTCTCGTCGTACTCGACGAGGATCCCCGTGCGGCGATCCTGCTCCTCGTCGACCTCGACGCTGAAGAACGCCGTCATGTCGGCGACGCGTGCCGCCTGCTGCATGTTGTGGGTGACGATCACGATCGTGTAGTCCCGCTTGAGCGTGTGCATGAGGTCCTCGATCGCGGTCGTCGAGATCGGGTCGAGGGCCGAGGCCGGCTCGTCCATGAGGAGCACGTCCGGCTCGACGGCGAGGCACCGCGCGATGCACAGGCGCTGCTGCTGTCCGCCGGAGAGTCCGTAGGCGCTCGACTTGAGCCGGTTCTTGACCTCGTCCCAGAGAGCGGCGTTGCGCAGCGCGCGCTCGACGCGGTCGTCGAGCTCCCTCTTCCAGCCGAGGATCCGCGGCCCGAACGCGACGTTGTCGTAGATCGACTTCGGGAACGGGTTCGGCTTCTGGAACACCATCCCGATCCGCTTGCGCACCTCGACCGAGTCCACCTCGTGGCCGTACAGGTCGGTGCCGTGGTAGAGGATCTTGCCCTCGACCGAGGCCGTCGGGATCAGGTCGTTCATGCGGTTGAAGCAGCGGATGAACGTGCTCTTCCCGCAGCCGGACGGCCCGATGAACGCCGTGAGGAAGTTCTTGTAGATCTCGAGCGAGACGTTCTTGAGGGCCGGGACGTCGGCGTAGGAGACCGTGAGCCCGTCGACGTCGAAGAGGACGTCGCGCCGTGTCCGGGAAACCGCCTCGCGGCGCTCGGTGAGGATCTTCTCGTCCAGGCCGGCGATCGTCGCAGGTGCGGCCGGTGCGCTTTCCATGTCGGGCATCACCATCTTCTCTGGTAGCGGTTGCGGAGCCAGATCGCGAACGCGTTCATCGTGAGCAGGATCGCCAGGAGCACCATGATCCCGGCGGCGGCGAGGTACCTGAACTCCTCCTGCGGGCGGGCGATCCACTGGTAGATCTGGACGGGCAGGGCCGTGAAGGACCCGAGGAGGCTCGGGTCGACCGTCACGTACGTGAGGGCGCCGACCAGGAGCAGCGGTGCGGTCTCGCCGATCGCGCGCGCCAGGGCGAGGATCGACCCTGTCGCGATGCCGGGGATCGCGGCCGGCAGCACCTGGCGGCGGACCACCTGCCACTGGGTCGCGCCGAGCGCGTAGGCGCCCTGGCGGATCGAGTCCGGCACCGAGCGGATCGCTTCTCGCGACGCGACGATCACGGTGGGGAGGACGAGCAGCGTGAGGATCAGCGCGCCGGCGAGCAGGACCCGTCCGAGCCCCAGGCCGCGCACCAGGAAGGCGAGCCCGAGGATGCCGTAGACGATCGAGGGCACCGCCGCGAGGTTCTGGATGTTCAGCTCGAGCAGGCGGTTGTACCAGCGCTCGCGGTCCGCGTACTCCTCCAGGTAGATCGCGGTCCCGACGCCGATGGGCACCACGAACATGAGCAGGAGCACCATCAGGTAGATCGTCCCGAGGATGGCGGGCTTGGCGCCTGCCTCCTGCGGGTTCGTCGGGTTGTTGGGCTCCGTGAAGAAGAGCGGGTCGATGTAGCCGATGCCCTTCTGCACGACGTCCACGATCAGCGTGAACAGGACGATGAACCCGACCGCGACCGAGATGAGCAGGAGGACGTAGAAGATCGTCCCGCGCACCTTGTCGCCGCGCGGCCGCTGGCCGAGCGGGGCAGGAATCGCGCTCATTATTCGTAGATCTCCCGGTACTTCCGGACCAGGCGGATGGAGATGATGTTCATGAAGAACGTGATCACGAAGAGCGAGAGCCCGACCGCGAAGATCGTCTTGTACTCGAGCGATCCGGTCGGCACGTCGCCGAGGCCCGTGGCGCCGATGAACGCGGTCATCGTCTGCGCCGGCTCGCGCGGGTCGGCGGTGAGCTGGGCGATGCCGCCCGCCGCGATGAGAACGATCATCGTCTCGCCCACCGCGCGCGAGATCGCGAGCACGTAGCTCGCCACGATCCCGGAGACCGCGGCGGGGATGACGATGCGCGTCGCGACCTGGAGCTTCGAGGCGCCGAGACCGAACGCGCCGTCGCGAAGCTCGCGGGGCACCGCGGCCATGGCGTCCTCGGAGATCGAGGCGACCGTCGGGATCAGCATCACGCCCATGACCAGGCCCGCGGAGAGCACGTTGAAGATGCCGACTCCGATCCCGAAGTCCTGGAGCAGGGGCGTGAAGAACGTGAGCGCGAAGAATCCGAAGACCACCGTGGGGATCCCGGCGAGGACCTCGAGTGCAGGCTTCAGGGTGTTGCGCACGTGCGGCCGCGCGTACTCGCTCAGGTAGACGGCCGCGCCGAGCCCGAGCGGCAGGGCGACGACGCAGGCCCAGAACGTGACCGCGAACGTGCCGGCCAGGAGCGGGCGGACGCCGAACGAGGCGGGCTCGAAGAGTGGCGCCCACCGCTCACCCGAGAAGAAGTCGACGATCGAGACCTCGCGGAAGAACTCGATCGACGGCTCGAGCAGGGCGATGATGATCCCGATCGTCGTCGCCACGGAGACCAGTGCGCAGAGGGCGAGAAGTCCCTTGACGACGTCCTCGCCCCAGCGCCGGCCTTCGGCGCGCAGCCGGATCGGCTGCGCGCCTGCGGTCGTGTCTTGCGCTGCCACTCGACTAGCTGCCTCCCGCCGCCTCGAGCGTCGAGAGGTTCGTCTCCACCTGGTCGTCGGGCACCGGGATGAAGAGCGCGTCCTCGGCGAGCGAGATCGAGTTGGTCAGGAAGTACTCGACGAAGCCGTGAACCTGAGGCTTGCCGGTGAGGGAGTCGTTCTTGACGTAGATGAAGAGCGGCCGCGAGAGCGGGGCGTAGCTGCCGTCGCGGGCGGTGTCCACGCTCGGGGCGACGCAGCCTCCGCCGCCGTCGATCTCGAGGGCCTTGAGCGTGTCCGAGTTCTCCTCGTAGTACGTGAACCCGAAGTAGCCCATCGCGCCCGTGTCGCCGGCGACGGCCTGAACGATCACGTTGTCGTCCTCGCTCGCGGTGTAGTCGGCGCGGCTCGCGCCCTCCTCGCCGTTGACCTCGTCGGTGAAGTAGTCGAACGTGCCCGAGTCGGTGCCGGGGCCTGCGAGCGCCAGCGCCTGGTCGGGGAAGCTCGGGTCGATCTGGTTCCAGTTCGTGACCTTGGCTTCGGCGGCCGGCTCCCAGGCCTTCTTGAGCTGGTCGAGCGTCAGGCACGTGGCCCAGTCGTTCTCCAAGTTGACGACCACGGTGAGCGCGTCGACGCCGACCTGGAACTCGGTGTACTCGATGCCGGCCTCTTCGCAGAGCGGGACCTCTTCCTCCTCGTCGATCGGGCGGGAGGCGTTGGAGATGTCGGTCTCGCCGGCGCAGAAGCGCTCGAAGCCGCCGCCCGTCCCGGCCGTGCCGACCTCGATGTTGACGCCGGGCTGCTCGTCGCCGAAGGCGGCGGCGGCAGCGGTTGTCAGCGGCCCGACCGTGCTCGAGCCGTCGATGACGATGTCTCCGGAAAGTTCCTCTGCGGGCGCCTCGCCTGTCGTCTCCTCGATGGGCGCCGCGTCGGCGTCGTCCTCCGAATCCTCGCGACCGCACCCTACGGCGCCGAGCGCCAGGGCCGCGAGCGCCAGCAGAAGGAGGACAAGCCTCGGGGCAGGACGAATTCTCACCGTTCTCCCTTCGCGTCGTGTCATCGACGCGAGTGTCGCCCTGTGCCTTCAGACGGTGGGCTGAAAGGCTGTGAACGAGTGGTGAAGAGGTGGTGAAGCCCGCGGATCTACGCGGCTTCGGCGGCCCAGGCGGTGGCCGCTTCCAGCTCGTCCAGGGCAAAGACCTTCAGCTCGCCCGGCATCAGGAACCCGAACGCGTTCGCCGCGTGGCGAATCCAGTCCACGTCCGTCACGAGTGCCATGCGCTCGAAGGAGTTGAAGTGCGACGCTCCGAGGCGCAGGTCCTGCCACACGCCGCTGGCCTCGAAGCCGTCGTAGTCGGCGCCGAGCTCGTAGACGAGCCTCACCTTGCCTCCGTCGGCGAGCGCGCGTTCGAGCGTGGGGGCAAGGACGGTCTTGTAATCCTCGGCCGTGACCTTTCCCGTCGCCCGGAGGCCGATCACACCGGGAGGCATCCCCTCGAGCGGCTCGATCATCGCGCCCGGAGTCTAGACGGCGCCGCCGTCGCTGCCCTGGCCGGCGCCCTTCGTACCCTCCTCGCCCGGCCGCTCGCCTTCCTCGAGCTGCTCCTCGGCAGACTCGGGCTCGTCGTCCGGACGCTGCTCGTCGCGTTCTTCGTCGTGTGCTGCGCCGCCGCCTTGCATGGCTTCGTTCTTCCCGTCCTCCGCTAGCGGAAACGCGAGTGCCGCAGGGGGAGCTCACCGAGCGGGCGCGTGTTGGCGATGTCGGCCGCCGTTGCCCAACCCCGGCGGGCCGTCGCGATCGCCAGGCGCATGTTTCCCAGGCCGCGGACCGAGTGGGCGTCGGTCGAGGCGACGATCGGCACGCCGGCCTCGATCGCGCGGCGGATCTGGGGCGCGGCCAGATCGAGCCGATCGGGGAGGCCGTTCGTCTCCAGCGCGACGCCCGTCTCGAGCGCGGTCTCGATGACCGCGTCGAGGTCGAGCGCATTGGGAGGCCGGTGGTTGATGATCCGCCCGTACGGGTGGCTGAGACACGTCACGGCCGGATGGCGCATCGCCTCCGTGACCTTCCGCGTCAAAGGCTCACGCGCCTCGCGCTGGCCGGCGTGCAGGCTGAGCTGCACCCAGTCGAGCTCCTCCAGGACGTCGTCCGGGAGGTCGAGGCTTCCGTCGGCGCGGATGTCCACCTCGGTCCCGCGCAGGATGCGGAACGGCGCCAGCTCCTCGTTGGCGGCTGCGATCTCCTCGGCCTGCCGGCGCAGGTCGTCCGCGTCGAGTCCCGGCACGACCCGCACGTTGCGCGTGTGGTCGCAGATCGCCATGTACTCGTAGCCGAGGTCCCGCGCGGTCGTGCCCATCTCGAGCACCGAGTCCTTTCCGTCGGACCAGGTCGTGTGGCAGTGCAGGTCGCCGCGGACGTCTGCGACCTCGACGAGCGGCGGCGGCTCGCCGCGAACAGGCTCCTCGCGCAGCTCCGGCGGGCACCACGGGACCCCGAGCGCGGCATAGGCGTCCTGCTCGTCCGCGCACTCCGGCAACGGGCCGAGCGAATCGACGTAAGCGCGACTGCCCGTCGCGCGCAGGAGCGCCGTTCCGTAACCGGCCGGCTTCGCGACGACGAGCTCGAGCGGTACGCCTTCGACTGTGACGCCGACCGCGCGCCGCGGCTCCCGCTCGACCACGGTCACGATCGCCGGAAGGCTCTCGAACCTCTCCAGGACGGGGTCGGGCTCGTCCGCCGCGACGACGACCGCGAGGTCGAACGAGACGTCCGCCCAGCGGCGCGGGTCGCCGGCCACCTCGCCGCCGAGCGCCGCCGCGATCTCCTCGGTCACGGCGCGGGCGCGGTTGAGCGTCAGGCCCTGGCGGGGCGTGGCAGGGTCGCGCTCGAGGCGCTCCAGGATCTGCCGCTCCGTGTGCGGGCCGATCCCCGGAACCTCCTGCAGACGCCCCTCGCGGGCCGCGGTGCGGAGCTCCTCGACGGTTCGCACGCCTAGCACGCGCCCGATCTCGAGCATGCGCTTCGTGGAGACACCGAGGAGTCGCCCAAGTCCGACGAGCTCGGGCCTGACGTCCCGCTCGAGCTCGTCCAGCTCGGCGATCGTCCCCGTCTCTACGAGCTCGCTCAGCCGCCGCGCGATGCCCGGTCCGATCCCGCGCAGGTCCTGCGCTCGCCCCGCGCGCGCGAGCTCCGCGACGGGAGCCGGGGTCTCCCGGATCGTCTCCGCGGCGCGACGGTAGGCGCGTGAGGTGTAGCGCTCGGCTCCGGCCAGCTCGAGGAGCACGGCGAAGGCGTCGAGCCGCTGCGCGATCTCCTCGTTGGCGAGCGGGGCCGTCACGTTGCGACTACTGTGCCAGCGCGGTGGAGAAGGAGCTCGACAGGCTCTATGCGGCGCCGCTCGACGAGTTCGTCGCCGAGCGTGACGCGCTCGCCAAGCAGCTCCGCGCCGACGGGGACCGCGAGGCCGCCGACCGCGTCAAGGCGCTGCGCAAGCCGTCCGCGGCCGTCTGGGCCGTCAACCAGCTCGCCCGCAGGCAGCAGAAGGACTACCGCGCGCTCCTCAAGGCCGGGGACAAGCTTCGCGCCACCCAGGAGAAGGTCCTCGGCGGCGAGTCGCCGGACAAGCTCCAAGAGGCGGCTGCCGCCGAGCGCGAGCTCGTCGACCGACTGACCGAGAAGGGCGGCGCCGTGCTCGAGGTCGCCGGCCACAAGCCGACCGACGCCACGCTTCGGCGCGTGAGCGGCACGCTCCACGCCGCCGCCACCCGGCCGGACCTGCGCGAGGCGGCTGAGAGCGGCCGGCTCGAGCACGAGGAGGAGACGGCCGGCTTCGGCTTCGAGCTGCTCAGCGGCGGCCTGCCGAAGGCGCCCCGGCCCAAGCGGGGCGACGACAAGCGCGCCCGCGAGCGCAGGGAAGCTGCGGAGCAGCGCCTGGAGGAGGCGCGCGACGAGCTTGCGGCGGTCAAGCAGGAGGCGAAGGACGCGGCCGCCGAGGTGAAGCGCCTGACGCGCGAGCAGGCCGGAGCCTCCACCGAGGAGGACCGTTTGGCGAAAGAGGTCGAGCGTCGCGAGCAGGCGGTCGCCAAGGCCCAGGCGAAGCTCGACGACCTCTAGGCCGCGGGGAAGAAGCAGCGAATCGTCAGGCCCTCGCCGCGGGCGCCCTGCGCTTCGACGGTTCCGCCCGCCGAGTTGATCACGTGCTTGACGATCGCGAGGCCGAGCCCGGTCCCACGCGAGGCGCGCGCCCGGTCGCCCCGGTAGAAGCGCTCGAAGAGCCGGGGGACGTCCTCCGCGAGCACGCCGACGCCGTCGTCGCTCGCGATGAAGGCGACGCCGCCGTCCTCGTGGCGCAGCGTCAATGTCACGTGGGCGCCCGGGCCTGCGTAGCGGACGGCGTTCTGCGCGAGGTTCTGCACGACGACGCGGATCATCCGCGGCCGCATCGGCAGCGAGGCGTCCTCGTCGGCCTCGACCTCGATCACGACGCCCGCGCGCGCCGCCTGCTCCTGGAGGCTCTCGACCACCTCGACGATGATCGGAAAGATGCGGGTCGTCCCGAGTCCGACGACCTCGTGGCCCGACTCGAGCTCCGAGAGGAAAAGGATGTCGTCGATCAGCTCGCGGATCTGGTCGACCTCACCCTGGGCCTGCTCGACGAGCTCGATCACGTCGGAGCCCGGAAGCGTTGCGGTCTCGAGCAAGGCCAGCACCCGCGCGAGCGGTGTGCGCAGCTCGTGGGAGACGGCGGCCGTGAAGCCGGCGCGCAACTCCTCGTAGGCCGCCATGTCGCCCGAGTCGCGCGCGTAAACGATGGTCTCCCGCCGGCCGTCGACCTCGTACGGGATCGAGAGCGTCCCGGCCTGGCGGAGCGCAGCGGGCGCCACCGCGCCTTCGTCGAGCCCGCTCAGGAGCTCGCGGGCGCGCCGGCTCGCGGTGACCACACGGTCCTCTTCATCGAGGACGACCACGATCTCGCGGCTCTCCTCGACGAGCGCGCGGCCGCGCCTCGCCTCCACGCGAAGCTCTTCGAGCCCCGAGTCCGCTCTCGTGGCGTCCGGGCGACGTCGGAGGAAGCTCCGCACCTCGGCGTGATCGTAGCCCGCGCGTCAAGGCCCGACACAGAGGGTGCATTCACCACTTCTTCACCACTTCGCTACCTTTCCGGTACCCCCGTACGGTCGTCCGGTAGGCAGAATCGAGGTCAGCGTGCCGAAGGTGCTCATCATCGAGGACGACGACGTCATCGCGGATGGCATGTCGCGACACCTCACCTCGGCGGGCTTCGACCCGCTCTGGGTGAACAAGGGCGAGTCGGGCCTCACGCGGCTTCGATACGAGCGGCCCGACGTCTGCGTGCTCGACCTCATGCTCCCGGGCATCGACGGCTGGAAGCTGATCGAGACGGCGCGCTCCGAGGGGATCGGGACCCCGATCGTCGTCGTGAGCGCCCGCGGGACGGAGCACGACCGGGTGCACGCCCTCGAGATCGGGGCGGACGACTACCTCGTGAAGCCGTTCTCCATGAAAGAGCTTGTCGCGCGCGTGCGCGCGGCGGCACGTCGCGGCGTCCGCGTTCAGGACGAGCGTCGCGGAGAGCCAATCGAGATCGAGGAGCTCACCGTCGACCCGCTCAACGTCCAGGCCTACGTGAACGGCGAGAGCGCCGAGCTGACCCCGACGGAGTTCCGGCTGCTCTACGCGCTGGCCATGGAGCAGGGGCGGGTCGTGACCCGGGACGAGCTCCTCCAGAAGGTGTGGGGCAGGCGGCTCACGCACCGCGACCGCACGGTCGACGTCTTCGTGCGCAAGATCCGCGACAAGCTCGAGTCCTTCACCCCGGGCCACACGTTCGTCCAGACGCGCTACGGCGTCGGCTACAAGCTCGAAGCCATCCCGAAGTAGCGGCGCGTCCGACGCGCTCGCGCGGTCGCCTTTAGGATCGGCCCGTGCCGGTGATCGCGAACCACATGTCGCGCGACCTGCTGGTGATCGCACCCGAGGAGCGCGTGTCCGAGGCGGCGCAGCGCATGGTGGCGCGCGGCGTTGGAGCCGTGCTCGTCATGGACGGCGAGAAGCTCGAGGGAATCCTGACCGAGCGCGACGTGCTCAAGGCCGTGGCCACGGGGCTCGCCGAGGACGCGCGCGTGCGCGAGTGGATGACGAGGCACCCGGAGACGATCGAGGCCTCCGAGGCCACCGGCCAGGCGGCCGCGCTCATGATCCACGGCGGCTTCCGCCACCTGCCGGTGGTGGACGACGGGAAGATCGTGGGCATCGTCTCGATCCGCGACCTCATGCGGGTCACGCTCGAGGACTCCGCGCCCCGCGGCGCCTGAGCCTCGACTTCACCGGCGCGTACGCGCACTCGGGAGAGCACCTCTCCTCCTGGAAGACGCTCGTTCCGTGCGAGCAGGAGGAGCGGGCGCTTATCTCGCACCTTCGCTCGAGCCGGGCCACCTACCTGGTGCCGTTCCGTGGCGCAGCCGAGGCCTCGGTCGCCGCGGCCTGAGGCCGCAGGCCGGCCACGAGCAGCGCGAGCCCGATCGCAGCGGCGAGCGGCACGAGGCCGAGCCACGCGAACGACAGCCCCTCGGCGACGCCGCCGCCCGCCAGGGGGCCGATGAGGTAGCCGGCGATCGCGATCTGCGAGTAGACGATCATCGCGGTGACGATGCGCTCGGTGCCGACCGCCTCGAAGAGGAGGCCGGCCGATCCGGTCTCGGCGAACGCGAACCCGACCCCCGTGACGAAGAGCGCCGCCATCCACGCGGGCACGCTGTCGGCGATCCCGACCCAGGAGATGCCGATCACCGTCAGGACGACGCCCGTCGGAACGACGACGCGCGGACGAAGCTGCCCGGCGACGACCGCGCCGCCGCCCAGCACGAATGCGAGCCCGACGAACAACGCGCCGATCTCCGCCTGGCTGAGGAGGCTGTCGAAGTGGAGCGGCAGCACTCCGTCGACGATCCCCAGGGCGAGGACGGCGAAGAGCACGACGCCGCAGGAGAGCCAGAAGCCGGGGACGCGCAGTGCCGCGCGATCGGGGAGGAACACCCTTCGCTCCGCCGGGAGAGGAAGCAGGAGGGCCAGCGGGACGGACACGAGCACGAGCACGAGATACACGCCGAACGGCGCCCGCACCCCGCCGAGCGCGCCCAGCGCGGGGCCGATCACGGCGCCGACGGAGTAGGCCGCCAGCAGGCGGCTGATGCCCGCGTACTCGGTGCCCGGGCTGCGCTCCAGGGAGGCGAAGGTCACGCCCATCCAGAGCCCGCCGGACCCGAAGCCCATCAGAGCCCGGGCGGCGAAGTACACGCCCAGGTCGTCAGAGAGGACGAAGCCGAGGCACCCGACGGCGATGACGAGGAGCGAGACCGCCAGCACCCTGCGCGTGTGGCCGCGGGCGATTCCGGGCGCCGCGAGGACGAAGCCGAAGAGCATCCCGGCGGGGAAGGTGGCAACGAGCGCCCCGATCACCGCCGGCCCGGCGTCGGAGGCGTCGGAGATGCGCGGGAGGACCGGCGCGATGACGCTGTAGCCCGCCGCGTCGAGCGCGCTCAGCGCGAGGATGATCGGCCACGAGGCGGCCGGGCCTGTTCTCCGTTTGTTCACCACACCGTAACCCCGGTTGGCCCTCGGGACCGGGATCATGCACTCTCCTCCTATGCGCACCGAGTTGGAAGCCGTTCCCAGAGGCGGCGATCGCCTGCTCAACCGGGAGCTCTCCTGGCTCGATTTCAACGCGCGCGTGCTCGACCTCGCCGCCGATCCGTCGGTTCCGCTCCTCGAGCGCGTGAAGTTCTGCTTCATCTTCTCGTCCAACCTGGACGAGTTCTTCATGGTGCGCGTCGCGGGCCTGATGGGGCAGGAGGCCGCAGGCATCGGTGTCCGCTCGATCGACGGGCGCACGCCGACGGCCGCACTCGCCGAGATCCGCGAACGGGTGCTCGGGCTCACGGCCCGCCAGTCGCGCCTCTGGACCCGCGAGCTCGTTCCCGCGCTCGCCGAGCATGGTCTCGTCATAGCCCAGGTCGAGGAGTGCGAGGACAAGGAGCTCGTCGAGCTCGAGAAGCGCTTCGACCGGGAGATCTACCCCGTCCTGACGCCGCTCGCCGTCGGCCCCGGCCAGCCGTTCCCGTACATCTCCGGGCTTTCGAACAGCCTCGCGGTGCTCGTCCGCGACCCGGAGACCGGGGAGGAGCGGTTCGCGCGCGTGAAGGTGCCGGAAGGCCTGCCGCGCTTCCTCCAGGTCGGCAAGCGCAAGGCGCTCGTCCCGCTCGAGGGCGTCATCGCCCACTTCCTCGCCCACCTCTTCCCGCAGATGGAGATCGTCGAGCGTGCCGTCTTCCGCGTCACGCGCGATGCGGACTTCGAGGTTTCCGATGAGGCGGACGACCTGCTGGAGGCCGTCGAGCTCGAGCTGCGGCGCCGCAGGTTCGGCGACGTCGTGCGGCTCGAAGTGTCCGGCTCGGTCTCGAGCCGGATGCTGGCGCGGCTGACCGACGGTCTGGACGCCACCGACGAGCAGGTCTATCCCATCCGCGGCCCGCTCGACCTCGCCGATCTCTCCCAGATCGCGGCGCTCGACCGGCCCGACCTCAAGGACGAGCCCTGGGTGCCCAAGACTCCGGCGCGGCTGGCGGCGGTCACGAGCGGCGAGGACTTCTTCGCCGAGATCCGCCGCGGCGACCTGCTCGTGCACCAGCCGTACGACTCCTTCGTGACGACGTTCGAGCGCTTCGTCCGCGAGGCCGCCCGCGATTCTGCCGTGCTCGGGCTCAAGACGACCGTGTACCGCACGAGCGACGACTCGCCGGTCGTCCCCGCGCTCATCGAGGTGGCCGAGGACGGGCGCCAGTCCGTGTGCATCGTCGAGCTGAAGGCCCGCTTCGACGAGCACCGGAACATCGAGTGGTCGCGGGCGATGGAGCGTGCCGGGGTCCACGTCGTCTACGGCTTCCCCAACCTCAAGATCCACGCGAAGACGACGCTCGTCGTGCGCCGCGAGGGGAACATCCTGCGCCGCTACGTCCACCTCGGCACGGGGAACTACCACGCCCTGACGGCCCGGATCTACGAGGATTTCGGGCTCTTCACGGCAGACGAGGAGATCGCGGCCGACGTCGCGGACCTCTTCAACTACGTCACCGGGTTCGGGCGCCCGCAGCAGTTCCGCAAGATCCTCGTGGCGCCGTTCAACCTGCGGCGGGGGATCGTCGAGGAGATCCGCAACGTCGCGAAGGCGGCTGCGAACGGCGAGCACGCGCGCATCCGCCTGAAGGCGAACGCGCTCACCGACCAGGCGATCATCGAGGAGCTCTACACGGCCTCGCAGGCCGGGGCCGAGATCGACATCGTGGCGCGCTCCATCTGCATGCTCCGCCCCGGGGTGCCCGGCCTCTCGGAGTCGATTCGCGTGCGGAGCGTCCTCGGGCGGTTCCTCGAGCACAGCCGCTTCTATCTCTTCGAGGCCGGCGAGAAGGCAAGGACGTTCCTCGGCAGCGCCGACCTCATGACGCGCAACCTCGACCACCGGATCGAGATCGCGGCGCCGGTCGAGGACGCGAAGGTGCAGGCGCAGCTCGCCGGGGCGTTCGACGTGCTCCTGGACGACAACACGGCGTGGACCCTCCAGCCGGACGGGGGCTGGAAGCGCCTCAAGCCGAGGAAAGACCAGAGCGCCAAGGGAAGCCACGACGCGCTCATGCGCAAGGCGCACGCCCGCGCGCGCCGCCGCGTCGCCCGCCGACCCCGTTAGGTCAGAGGGTTACAGCCGACGCTGACCGGAGAATGAGAACGCTGTGAACGTCGCTGTCGTCGATGTCGGCTCGAACACGGTCCGTCTGCTCGTGGCGCGCCGCGAGGGCCCGGAGCTCGTCGCTCTCGACGAGGGCCGCGAGCACCTCTTCCTCGGCGAGGACGTCGAGCGCGACGGACGTCTCTCGGCAGCGCGGATCGACGAAGCGGCCGAGTGCGTCGCCGGGTTCGTGCACAGCGCGCGCGTCCTCAACGCGTCCGTGGTCCAGGTGATCGTCACCGCCCCTGGGCGCCAGGGCGCGAACGGCGACGAGCTCGTTCGCGCGCTGCTGGCCGCCGGAGGCGCTCCCGTGCGCGTGCTCTCGGCGGACGAGGAGGGCGAGCTCGCCTTCGCGGGCGCCGTCGACGCCGCCGGGGCTCAGCCGGGGAGCGTGGCGGTCGTCGACGTGGGCGGCGGCTCGACCGAGGTCGTCGTCGGGACGGTCGACGGCGGGCCGGCGTGGTCGAAGTCGCTCGACATCGGAGCCGTGCGGCTCACCGCGCGCTTCCTCGCGGACGACCCGCCGGGCAAGCGGGCCCTCGCGGTCGCCAGGGACGAAGTGGAGCGGCACCTGGACGGCTTCGCGCCGCCGCTGCCGCAGGCAGCGCTCGCCACGGGCGGGACGGCACGGGGCCTTCGCAAGCTGGTCGGCAGGGAGCTCGACGCGGAGGGCATCGAGGCCGCCCTGGCCATCCTGGCCAAGCGGTCTGCGACGAAGACGGCCAAGACCTTCGGACTGCACGAACGCCGCGCGCGCACGCTCGCGGCGGGCGCGATCGTCCTCGCGGCTCTTCAGGAGCGCCTGGGCGTGCCGCTCCAGGTCTCCCGCGCAGGGCTGCGGGAAGGCGCGGCGCTCGCGCTCCTGGACGAGCTCGCAGCTTCGGCTGCGTAACCGCTTCTTCACGGTCCCGTCACCCATCGTCCCGGAGGCCCCGGGCACGCTGAAGCCATGGAGACGAACGAGAAGACACAGAGCCGACACGCGGCCCTCGTGTACTGCGAAGGCTTCGGCGTCTACGGCCCGGCGGCGCGGATCGGCGTCGTCGAGAGCATCCGCGTCGACACGGAGACCGGGGCGCCGGTGCTCCCCGTCGTGCGGGCGGGCCTGCTCGGCAGTTGGCTTGTCCATGTACCGGTCGACCAGGTGCAGGAGGTGAGCATGCTCGAGCGCAGGATCTCCCTGTGCTCGGGCGGCCTCCTGGCTTGGCCGCGCCGAGCGGGCCTAGCCTCCGCTCGCCTCTGCGCGGCGCCAGAGCGACTCGAGGGATCGCGCCAGGCGCTCGGGCTCGGCTCGGTGCGGCGGGTCGAAGTGATGACGCTCCTCGAAGACCTCGAGCTCGAAGTCGGGGAAGACGCCGCTCAGCCTCTTCGCGATCTCTTCGTACTGATCCGGGTTGCTCCCCGCGCCGAGGGCGAAGTAGACCGGGCGATCGAAGGTGGAAAGCGCATCGCGGTCGATGGAGCCTCGCTCGAACGCTCGCAGGATTGCCCGGATTCCGGCCGGGCGTGAAGCCATCCAGGAGGGAGGCTCGCCGGGAGGGGGTGAGGGGACCGGCACGCCCGGCCTGAGCCCGAAGCGCACGAAGCCTGGCATCAGCTGGTCGTCCGGAAGCTGTGCGAGCCGGTCGTGCTCGAGCCAGGCCGCCTGTTCCGCGAGGCTGAGATCCCACGCCCCGGCCCAGGCGGGTTCGAGGAGCGCGAGGCTCGCCAGCCGCTCGGGACGGGTTGCCGCGAACGCGAGCGCGGCCGCACCTCCGCCCGAGTACCCGACGAGGTGAAAGCGGTCCCAGCGGCGGCAGTCGGCCTCGCGCAGGACGCCCGCTACCTCGAGCTCGAGGCCGTAGTCCTCCGGAGGGTCCGGCACTGCGTAGATCTCGAGATCCTTCGCGGCCGTCTCGACGTCGGGGCCGAGCGCGGCGACGAGGTCGCCGTACGCGAGCTCGGCCGGGAGCACGATCCCGGGAAGGAGGATCACGCGAACGGACACTGGCTCTACGCCGGTGGGGCGATGTAGTCCCGGCGCTCGAGCGAGCCGTCGGGGCCGATGTCGATCACCCAGGTCGAGCCCTTCTTGCTCTCCTCGCCGAGCAGCTCGTAGACCACGTCGCCGTGCGTGCAGAGCACGGCGGTCGCACCGTCCAGGGAGGCGACGAGCCTGAGCACGTCCTCCTTGGTCGAGCCCTCGGCGAGCTCGCCCCGTTCCTCGAGGGGCAGCTCGAGCGTGCGTCCGAGCTGCTCGACCGTCTGGCGGCAGCGGACGTACGGGCTGGTCAGGATCCGCCGCACCTCGTAGGAGGCGAGCGTGTCCACGAGCTTCTCGGCCTGCTCCCAGCCGCGCTCGTCCAGCGGCCGCAGGTGGTCGTCGGGCGCACTCGTGCTATGGCCTGCCGTGGCATGGCGGACGAGCAGGACGCTCATTCGGCCTCCTCCTCGGCAAACGCGTGCAGGATCTCGCGGTCGCGGTCGTAGGTGAGCTCCGCGTCCGCGTCCGCGAGCGTTAGCCAGCGCGCGTCGTCGACCTCCTCGTGCGGCTGGAACGCGCCGTCGAGCGGGCGCATCGTCCAGTACCGGACGACCTTCGCGCGCCCCTTCTGGTCGCGGTAGTGGCTGGACGGGAGCTCGCGTCCCAGCTCGCAGCGAAGGCCCGTCTCTTCCTCGACCTCGCGGAGCGCGCCCTCCTCGTGGCTCTCGCCGCGGTGCAGCTTGCCCTTCGGGAGTGTCCAGTCGTCGTAGCGCGGACGGTGGACGAGCAGGACTTCGAGCGCGCCGTCGCCGTCGCGGCGGTACACGACGCCGCCGGCTGCCTCGACCGTGTCCTGCTTCAGGCCCAGGCCTTCTTCCCGCTCTTCTCGAGGGTGTCCCAGGCCGCGGGGAAGGCCTCCCGGGCCTCGAGCCGGCGAACGCGCTCGCGCTCGATCAGCCTGCCCGCGGCCAGATGGGCCTGCGGGCTTCCGGTGCGTCCCAGGAGCTCGCGGATTCGCTCTTCGGCGATCACGGCATCCTGATGCTCGCCGACGACGTCCTGGAAACGCTTGGCGTCCTGGACGAAGCGCCGCGCCGGCTTGCCGACCGCCCCCTCGGCCAGCTCGGCCGCGTAGCGGGCGCGCTTGCCGTGGATGCGGACGGCGTGCAGGTCGTCGTCCGGAGGATCGGGCGGCAATGCCCTCACCGCCGTGCGGAGCTTGCGGTACTCGGCACCTGCGATCTCCCGGAGCGAGATGTCCGACTCGCGCGCACGCGGCGCGACGGCGGCCGCCTCGAGGCGGTCGAGGAGCCGGAAGTAGCGCGGGCTCGACATCGCTTCGAGCATCGCCGCGCGAACGGCGTCGCGGTCCTCGTCGAGCAGCGCGATGAAGCGAGCGGCCGCCCGTCGCTCGCTCGGCTCCAGGCCCACGATTTCCCCTTTGAAGCGTTCGATGAGCACGTCGAGATCCCTGACCGGTCCAAGCGCGGAGGCGAGCCAGGAGAGCTCGGCCCGCAGGGCCTCGCTCCACGGGGGCTCGAGCAGGTCGCGCGCGGCGCGAAGGATGGCGCGGAGGCGGCGGGTGGCGACGCGGAGCTGGTGCAGCTCCTCGGCGTCCTCGCCGAACCGCGTCCCCGGGTCGTGGGCGAGGAGCTCGGCGACCTGCCGGGCCAGCGCGACCCGCACGTGCTCGAGCGCGGGCGCGGCACGCGGCGGCAGCGCCGGCTCGAGCGGGAAGAACCCCATCGCCCGGAACGCCTTCGACCGTCCGTCGCCCGGTGAGGCGCCTGCCTCCTCGAGCGCGCGGCCGAGTTCGGGGAGCGCGCCCGCCCCGTCGCCGTCCAGCGCCTCGGCCTCGAGCTCGACGAACGACTCGCGCACGCGCCGGCCGTCGAGCACGGCGACCCGGTCGACGGTGACGTCCGCGACCGCGCGTCCGTCGACCTTTGCCCGGATGCCCGTCCGCCGGGTGCGCAGCACGGCGGCGTTCTCGAGCCCGCGGCCGCGCAAGATCCCGACGAGGAGGTCCGCGAGGTCGGCCGGCGGGCCGGCCGGGCCGCCCGGAGACTCGAGCTCGAGCCGCTCGCCCTTGCCGGGCAGCTTCAGCTGCCACAGGCCCTTACGGTTCTCGACCCGTCGCCGGAGGGTCACCCCGGCGCGGGCCAGAGCCCGGTCGGGCGTGTCGAAGTACGTCGAGGTGAGCGTGCGCGGCTCCAGCGGCTCCCCGGGAAGCTCCGGGAGGGAGAAATTCGCAGGAATCGCCAGCTTCAGCTCACGTTCCCGCGTCGCGCGAGGCCGTGCCACCAGTCGATCGTACCGCCGAAAAGAGTGGGGTTAGCCGTATTCCCGTGGATCCACCGCTTTGCCACCATTTGAGCGCGCAAATGGCAAACCGAGTCATCATCGTCGACGACCATCCGAGCTTCCGGGCCACGGCCAAGGAGCTGCTTATCGCCGAGGGGTTCGAGGTCGTCGGCGAGGCCGAGGACGGGCGCTCGGCCTACAAGGCGATTCTGGAGCTGAAGCCCGATCTCGTCCTGCTCGACGTGCAGCTGCCGGACACCGACGGCTTCAGCATCGCCACCGAGCTCTGCAAGCTCAACGGGGGCGGCCCGATCGTCGTCCTCACGTCGAGCCGCGACGCGGCCGACTTCGGCCCGCTCGTGGGCCAGTGCGGCGCCTCAGCCTTCGTGCCGAAGGCCGAGCTGACGGGCGCTGCACTTCGCGCTGTGCTTCGATAGTCACATGCAGCGACTGACGGTTGCCGCCGTCCTCGGCCTGGGCGGTCTCCTCAGCGCCGGTGCGCTCTGGCTCGTCCTCTCGAGCGTGCACGAGGAGAACCCGGTCTTCACGGCCACGGCCTTCATGATCATGGCCTGGTCGTTCATCCTCGGCGGCATCGTCGCGTGGATGCGCCGGCCCGACAACGCGTTCGGGCGCCTCATGACCGCGGTCGGGATGGCGGTCTTCTTCGGCGCCCTCGGCGCAGCGAACGACTCGATCCCGTTCACGATCGGCTACGCGTTCGGCGGCCTCTTCATCGCCATCTTCATCCACGCGCTGCTCGCCTTCCCGCGCGGGTACCTGGAGACGAAGCTCGTCTACGGGATCGTCACGACCGCCTACCTGATCCTCACGGTGGGATCGTTCGTCTCGACCCTTTTCGACGACGTCGCCGACAACTGTCCCGAGTGCCCGGCGAACGCGTTCCTCATCGTCGACTCGCCGACTGCGGTCGACGTCATCAACACGATCCTCGTGATCGCCGGCGTTCCAGCGCTGGCCGCGTCGCTCTACGTCTTCTGGCGCCGCTGGCACGCTGCGTCGCGGCCGATCAGGCGCGTGCTCGCGCCGGTGTACGTCGCGGCGGGCGTCACGCTCGCACTGCTCGCGATCACCCTGCTGGTCGGGGCCGCCTTCCAGGAGGCCGGCAACGTCCTCTTCTGGATCGTGATCATCAGCTTCGCGGCAGTCCCGCTGGCGTTCATCGTCGGCCTGCTGAGCGGCAGGCTCGCGCGCGCCGGCGTGGGCCAGCTCGTCCTCGACCTCGGCAAGCCGCACGCTCCCGGCGAGCTCAGAGAAGCCCTCGCCCGCGCGCTCGGCGACCCGACGCTGCGCCTTGCGTACTGGATCCCCGACACGAGGTCGTTCGCCGATATCGAGGGGAACCCGATCGAGCTGCCCGAGCCCGACGGCGAGGAGCTCGTGACCATGGTGGAGCGCGAGGGACGGACGGTCGCGGCGCTGATCCACCACCGGTCGCTCGAGGAGGACCCGCTGCTGGTGGAGTCGGCGGCCGCAACCGCGGCCCTGGCGCTCGAGAGCGAGCGGCGCCATGCGGCGCTCGCGAAGGCGCAGGCGCGCAACCGCGCGCTTCTCGACGCGGTGCCCGACCTCATGTTCCGCATGACCCGCGACGGCGTGTACCTCGAGTACAAGGGGAGGGCCGAGGACCTCGCCGTCTCACCGGACCAGCTGATCGGCTCCTGCGCGCACGACATCCTCCCGAAGGATGTGGCCGATCAGCTCGTCGAAGGGATCAGGCGTGCAATCGACACGGGCGAGATCGTCACGGGCGAGTACCGACTCGAGCTCGACGGCAGGCTCCGCGACTTCGAGGCGCGGATCGTCAAGGCCGGCGAGGAGGCCGTGCTGATCGTGCGCGAGTTCACGGAGCGGAACACCGCCCAGGCCGAGCTCGAGCGCCTGCACCTCGAGCTCCAGCAGCGCCACCGGGAGCTCGAGCACGAGCGGGACTTTGCCGGCACGGTCGTCGACTCGACCCCGAGCCTGCTCTGCCTGGTCACCCCGGGCGGCTACATCGTCAGGTTCAACCACTCGCTCGTCCAGCTCAGCGGCCGACGCGACGACGACCTCACGAAGGGGAACGCGTTCTGGGACGTCTTCATCGCGCCCGAGGAGCGCGAGCTCGTCCGCCAGCGCCTGCTCCAGGTCGCCGAGGAGGGCGGAAGCGGCGAATACGAGAGCACGTGGATCACCGTTGGCGGCGAGCGCCATACCGTCGCCTGGTCGACGACGCCCCTGCGCGACGACAAGGGCCACCCGCGCCTCCTCATCTGCGGCGTCGACATCACGGAGCGCAAGGAGCACGAGGCCGAGCTCCGCCGCTCGAGGGCGCGCCTCGTCGAGGCAAGCGACGTCGAGCGCCGCCGCCTCGAGCGGAACCTCCACGACGGCGCCCAGCAGCGCCTCGTGTCCCTCTCGCTCGCGCTGCGGCTCGCCCAGGCGCGCATCGCCGACGACCCCGAGGGCGCCGACCGCCTGCTCTCCCAGGCCGGAGAAGAGCTGTCGCAGGCGCTCGAGGAGCTGCGCGAGCTCGCCCGCGGCATCCACCCGGCCATCCTCTCCGACCGCGGGCTCGGCCCCGCGCTGGAGGCGCTCGCGGCCCGCTCGCCGCTCGTGATCGACATGACGATGGTGGAGGAGCGCCTCCCCGAGCCTGTCGAGGCAGCCGCGTACTACGTGGTCTCGGAGGCGCTGGCGAACGTGGCGAAGTACGCCGATGCGTCCTCGGTGGCCGTTAGCATCGCGCGTGTGAACGGACGTGCGATCGTGGAGATCGCCGACGACGGCATCGGCGGGGCCGATCCGACGCGGGGCTCCGGCCTGCGCGGGCTGGTCGACCGGGTCGAGGCGCTCGACGGCGACCTCGAGGTCGAGAGCCCGGCGGGCAGCGGCACACGGATCCGCGCGGTGATCCCGTGCGAGTAGTCCTCGCCGAGGACTCCGTCCTCCTGCGCGAGGGCGTCGCCCGCCTGCTCGAGGACCAGGGTTTCGAGGTCGTCGCGCAGACGGGCTCCGCCGAGGACCTGATGCTCAAGGTGCGGAGCTACACGCCGAACGTCGTCATCGTCGACATCCGCATGCCGCCGACGCACACGGACGAGGGGCTGCGGGCCGCGCAGGAGATCCGCGAGACCTACCCGGACGTGGGCGTGCTCGTGCTCTCCCAGTACGTCGAGTCCGCCTACGCCATGGAGCTTCTCGCCGAGAGCGCGGAAGGCGTCGGCTACCTGCTCAAGGACCGCGTCTCCGACGTGGGCGAGTTCGCCGCCGCAGTGCGGCGCGTGGGGGAGGGCGGCTCGGCGCTCGACCCGGCGATCGTCTCCCAGCTCGTGGGCCGCCGGCGGCGCGACGACCCCATCGACACGCTCACGCCGCGCGAGCGGGAGGTGCTCGAGCACATGGCCCAGGGCCGCTCGAACTCGGGCATCGCCGCGGAGCTCGTCGTCACCGAGCGCGCGGTCGAGAAGCACGTGACGAGCATCTTCGGGAAGCTCAGGCTCCCGCGCGCGGACGAGGACCACCGGCGCGTGCTGGCGGTGCTCACCTTCCTGCGCCAGTAGCGCCCGTCTCAACCGCCCGTCCGAAGGTAGGGAAAACCCCACCGATGGAAGACGGCTGGCCCCATTCTCGTCTAGTAGGCGAGGAGGGAGAGTGTCCGCATGAAGACGAAGCTGTTCATCGGCGCGGCGATCATCGCGATCCTGGTGCTCGCGGTCGGCGGCTGGACCGTCCGCGGCGTGCGCTGGGCCGTCGCGACGGCGTAGGCCGATGGTGCCTGCGCCCCGGATCGGACGGTTCCTGGGCGCTCTGGCGCTTCCTACGTTCGCGCTCGCTCTCGGGATCAGCGTCCTCACGACCTACGCGCCGCTCCTGCTCGGCGAGGCGACGTCCTCGGCAGGCGCGATCGGCATCGCAGTCGGGGCCGAGGGCGCGTTCGCGCTCTTCCTGCCGCTCCTGGTCGGCTCGCTCTCCGATCGGACGCAGAGCCGCTTCGGCCGGCGCATCCCGTATGCGCTCATCGGCGTGCCGCTTCTCGTGGCACCGCTCGCGATCCTCCCGTTCGCCCACGGCTACGCGGAGACGGTCGCACTCGTCTCGCTCTTCTTCATCGGCTACCACGTCTACTACCCGCCCTACCAGGCGCTCTTCGCCGAGCTCGTGCCGTCGACCCACCAGGGCCGCGCGCAGGGCTGGCAGGGCGTCATGCGCGGGCTCGGCCTCGGTGTCGCGCTCGTCGCCGGCGGGCTCCTGCTGTCCGTGTGGACGCCGCTCCCGTTCCTCCTCGCCGCCGCCGCGGCCGTCCTCGCCACGGTCGTGCTCGTGCGCGAGGTGCGCGGGACGACCCAGGCGGCCGCCGTGCCGGAAGTGCCGCGGCTTCCGGGGCCCGGCGTCTTCCGCCTCGTCCGCGAGCGCCCGGACGTGCGCGCCTTCGTGGCCGCGAACGCTCTCTGGGAGCTCTCCTTCATGGGCCTGAAGACCTTCATCGTCCTCTTCGTCGTCAAGGGCCTCGGCGAGTCGGTCGGCACGGCCTCCGCCGTGATGGGCGTCGTCGCCGGCGCCTACGTCCTCGCCGCCTTCGGGGCCGGCCGCCTCGCCGACGCCGTCGGCGTCCACCGGCTCATGCGCGTCTCCATCTGGGTCTACGGCATCGGGCTGCTGGTCGGCGCCGGGCTCTCCTCGTTCGGGTCGTTCCTCATCGGCCTGCCGCTCATCGCCCTCGCCGGCGCCGTCGTCATGACCCTCCCGTACGGGATCCTGGTCGGGCTCACGCCCGCCGGGGCCGAGGGCGCGCTCTCCGGGCTCTTCGGCTTCTCGCGCGCGCTCGGCGCGGTGCTCGGCCCGATCGTCGTCGGCGTCGCCATCGACGTGCTCGCCCCGATGTTCCCGGCCACGAACGGCTACGGCGCCATGTGGATCGCCATCGGCGCTCCGATTCTCCTCTCGCTGCCGTTCTTCAACGCGCTCAAGGCCGAGGACGAGGCGCAGGTCGAGGCCGCGGAGCCGGTCGTCGCGGCGATGGACGACCTCGCGCTGGCCGCCTAACACCCCGTCGGGCTAGCACCACCCGAAGACGCGGGGTGGCCTCATTCCGGTCGAGCCGCGCCCCTGCGAGCCTGGAGTCACGCACCCAAGAACCCAAGGACGTGATGCCATGACCCCCCTCGCCAAGTCTCAGAACCTCGCCGCCCGCATGGGCCGCTGGAGCGCAGCCCACCGGAAGACCGCGATTTTCGGGTGGCTCGCGTTCGTCGTCGTCGCCGTCGCCCTCGGCAGCGTCGTCGGCACCAAGACCCTCGACCCCGCCGATGCCGAGGCCGGCGACACGCGCCGCGCCCTGCAGATCGTCGACAACGGCGGCTTCGACAACACGGTCGACGAGTCCGTGTTCATCGAGCACGGATCGCTCTCCGCCTCGAGCCCCGAGTTCAAGGTAGTCGTCGACGACGTCGTCGCGGAGCTCAACGCCGCGGAGGGCGTCTCCCGCGTGCGCTCGCCGCTCGACGACCCGAAGCTCGTCTCCCCCGACGGCCAGGCCGTGCTCGTGCAGTACGAGCTCGACGACACCGGCGTGGGCGCCGTCGACCGGATCGAGCCCATCCTCGCGGCCGCGGACGACCTCGAGGCCGCCAACCCCGGCTTCACCGTCGACGGGTTCGGCTCCGCGAGCGGTGAGAAGTCGGTCAACGACACGATCGAGTCCGACTTCCAGCGGGCCGAGTTCACGGCCGTGCCGCTGACGCTCGGCATCCTGCTGATCGTCTTCGGCGCCGCCGTCGCAGCCGGCATCCCCCTGCTGCTCGGCCTCTCGGCCGTCATCGCGACGCTGGGCCTGCTGGCGGTACCGAGCCAGCTCGTCCCGATGGACGAGGCCTCCGCCTCGATCATCCTGCTGATCGGGCTCGCGGTCGGCGTCGACTACTCGCTCTTCTATCTCAAGCGCGAACGTGAAGAGCGGGCGGCCGGCAGGGGCCCCGCGGCCGCACTCGAGGCTGCCGCAGCCACGTCCGGCCGGGCCGTCCTCATCTCCGGCCTGACCGTCATCATCGCGCTCGCCGGGCTCTTCTTCGGCGGAACGGCGATCTGGACCTCGATCGCGGTCGGCACCATCATGGTCGTCGCCATCGCGGTCGCGGGCTCGCTGACGGTCCTCCCGGCGCTCCTCTCCTGGCTGGGCGACCGCGTCGAGAAGGGCAAGATCCCCTTCGTCCACCGGCTCAGCCGGAAGGGCGGCGACTCCCGCGTGTGGGGCGCCATCCTCGACCGCGTCCTCCGGCGGCCGCTCGTCTCCGCCGTGGCCTCGGCCGGGGTGCTCGTAGTCCTCGCGCTTCCGGCGTTCGGGATGCACACCGCCTTCCCGGGCATCTCCAGCCTCCCGCGCGAGATCCCGATCATGAAGACCTACGACCGGATCCAGGCGTCCTTCCCGGGCGGCCCGCTGCCCGCAGTGGTCGCCGTGGAGGCCGACAACGTCGCCTCGCCCGAGTTCGAGGCCGCCTTCGCCGACTTCCGCCGCCAGGCCCTCGCCACGGGCCAGATGGAGGATCCGATCGAGGTGCAGGTGAACGACGCCGCGACGGTCGCGGTCATCTCCGTCCCGCTGGCCGGCACCGGCACCGACGACGCCTCCACCGAGGCCCTGCTGACGCTCCGCGAGGACGTCATCCCGGCCACGCTCGGCAGCGTCGACGGAGCCGAGGTCGCCGTGGCCGGCGAGACCGCCTCGTCCTACGACTTCAGCCAGCTCACGAAGGACAGGGCGCCGTACGTGTTCGCGTTCGTCCTGCTCCTGGCCTTCGGGCTCCTGCTGGTCGCCTTCCGCTCGCTCGTGATCGCGGCGAAGGCGGTCGTGCTGAACGTGCTCTCGGTGGCGGCGGCCTACGGGCTCCTCGTCATCGTCTTCCAGTGGGGCTGGGGCGAGTCGCTCCTCGGCTTCGAGTCGACCGGCGCCATCACGGCCTGGCTCCCGCTGTTCATGTTCGTGATCCTGTTCGGCCTCTCGATGGACTACCACGTGTTCATCCTCAGCCGGATCCGCGAGGCGTTCGACCGCGGGCTCGACACCGAGGCGGCCGTGACCCACGGGATCAAGTCGACCGCCGGCGTCGTCACCGCCGCGGCGATCGTGATGGTGGCGGTGTTCTCGATCTTCGCCACGCTCTCCACGATCGACATGAAGCAGGCAGGAGTCGGCCTGGCCGCGGCGATCCTGATCGACGCGACCATCGTCAGGGCAGTGCTGCTGCCGTCGGCCATGAAGCTGCTCGGCGACTGGAACTGGTACCTGCCGCGCTGGCTCGAGTGGCTGCCGGAGGTCTCCCACGAGACCGAGCGCTCCCCGCAGGGCGTTCCGGCACCGGCTGCCAGCGGCCGGTAGGGCTCTCAGACGACAACAGGCCCGCGTCCCGAATCGGGACGCGGGCCTTCCTGCGTCCGATGGGTGCGGTTACTCTTAGGAGGCGGTACGCGAGGCGGAGCCCGTTGCGGCGGGGCTCCGCCTCGGCGTCCGTGGGCTACGAGCCGGGGGAGAGATCCGGGAGCCTGCGGCCAGCTCCGGGGCCTCCGACTCGCTGTGCCGAGAGTACGCCTCTCGCTGAAGTTGAACAGACAACCAACCGGAAAATTTGCAGAATCCTCACAATTTTCGACATTTTTGGCGGCCTGTTCGAAACGGTTAGGCTGACCCCGTGCCCGACCTGGCCGACCTCGCCGAGCGGCTCCGGGAGCTCGCCCTGTCGTTCCCGGAGACCTACGAGGACGAGCCGTGGGGCTATCCGGTCTTCAAGGTCGGCGAGAATTCGATGTTCGCCACTATGTCGGTCGCGGAGAAGTGCGTCCGGCTGACCGTCAAGCTGACGGCGGAGGAGCGGGAGATGGCGCAGCTCCTCCCGTACGTGTCGACCGCGCGCTACGTCGGGCGCTACGGCTGGGTCACCGCGGAGGTCGCCGACGACGAGTCGCTGGAGTCGGCCCTCGAATGGCTCCGCGAGAGCTACTGGCTCAAGGCACCGCCGGCGCTGCGGTCGGCGGTCGAAGGCGACGACTAGCCCTCGTCGTCGAAGCCGCCCGCGAAGATGTCCTCCTCGGGCACCGCGTGCACGACGACCTCGATGCGCCGGCGCGCGTGCGTGTCCGGGCCCATCTCGTCGGACTTGACGTCGAGCTCCCAGTAGAGCTCCCCGTGCTCGGAGCGGTGGCCGGGCAGCGCGTCCTCCGGAAGGTCGAGCGCGAACGCGAGCGACTGGCCGGTCTGGACGTCGCCCGTCTGCAGCACCTGGGTCTGGCTGAAGGGGATCTCCTCGTAGTCCGGGCTCTTCTCGTGGAACGCGAGCGTCACCTCGAGGGTGCGCGAGCCGCCGCCCTCCGTGACCAGGACGGTGCCGGCCACCCGCTCGCCCGGCGCGAAGCTGTCGCGCTCGAGCTGGACGTCGAACGCCGGGCTCACGGGCGCACCTCGAACGTGCAGCTCGCCACGGCGTCGGGCCGCAGGCGCGCGATCTCGAGCGCCTCGGCCTGCCACTGGAACGAGAGGCACGAGCCGCCGTAGGAGTAGGGGCCTTCGGCGGGTACGGCGAACGAGAGCCCCTGCTGCGCCTCGGAGGCCGAGACCTCCCGCCACTCCTCGTGGGCGAAGTCCTCGCGTGTCACGCGGCGGGTGCTGTTCTTGGTCGACTCCTCGACGTCGTAGCGCTCGACGCAGAGCACGCCCACCTTCAGGCGCACGCCGGTGTTCGCGCCGTCGCGGATCGTGATGGTCACGTCGACCGTCTCGCCGCGGCGGACGGGCCCGCTCGCCGCGATCTCGACCGTGTCCGAGCGCGGACGGAGGCGTCGGCGGTAGCGCCGCGCCAGGCCCGCGAGCGCGGTGGCCGCGACCGCGGCGAAGATGAGCCAGAAGGCCCAGAACGGAAGCTCCGCGTCCAAGCGCGGGCCAGTGTAATGCTGTTCGCGATGGCCTCCCGCGCGATCCAGGAGCTCCGGCCCGGGCTCCACCGCTGGACCGCGGCGCACCCCGACGCGGAGCCGGTGCCGACCACCGGAAGCCCCGACGACTGGGGCCCCGACGTCGCGTCGATCGCGTACGAGGCGCCCGACGCGCTGCTGCTCGTCGACCCGCTCGTCCCGAAAGACCGCGGCGACCTCCTTGCGGAGCTCGACGCCCTCGTGGCCCGGCACGGGCAGCCGGTCGTCATCGTCACGACGCTCCAGTTCCACCGGCGCAGCCGCGACGAGCTGGCACACCGCTATGACGCTTCGACCTCGCGCGCGAGGAAGAACCTGCCGCGCGACGTCGAGACGGTGGTGATCCAGAGCGCCGGGGAGACGATGGTCTGGCTCCCGAAGCCGAGGGCGCTGATCCCCGGCGACCGCCTGCTGGGCGACGACCAGCGCGGCGGCGTCCGGCTCTGCCCCGACTCCTGGCTTCGCTACCTCCCCAGCGAGATGACGCAGACCGAGCTGCGCGAGTCCTTGCGCCCGCTCCTCGACCTACCGGTCGAGCTCGTGCTCGTCTCCCACGGCGAGCCCGTGCTGGAGAACGGGCGCGAGGCGATCGCGGCCGCCCTCGAGCGCTAGTCGGCCGTCGGCACGTCCTCGGCGTCTCCGTTCGCCTCTTCGGGGTCCGGAACGGGCGTACCTTCCTCGGTTTCCTCGGGCTCTTGCTCGGCGAGGGGCTGAGTATTCTCTGTCTCCATGCGGGTCATCCTTCCCGACGGCAAGAACCTCGAACTTCCGGACGGCGCGACGGGGCTCGACGCTGCGCGCGCGATCGGGCCGAAGCTCGCCGAGCAGGCAGTGCTCGTCCGCGTCAACGGCAACGTCCGCGACCTGCGCCTGCCCCTCGTCGACGGCGAGGAGATCCATTTCCTCACCACCCGTGACCGGCAGGATCCCGACGCGCTCTGGGTGCTGCGCCACTCGGCCGCGCATCTCCTCGCCGAGGCCGCGCGCCGGCTCTACCCGGGGACGAAGGTCGCCATCGGCCCGCCGATCGAGAACGGCTTCTACTACGACTTCGAGTTCCCCGAGCCCGTCGGCGAGGAGGCGCTCGAGAAGCTCGAGGAGGAGATCCGGCGCGAGCTGGACGAGGGCCGCTCCTGGGAGCGCTGGGAGACGAGCCGGGACGAGGCGAAGCAGTACTTCGCCGACGAGGGCGAGCCGTACAAGGTCGAGCTCGTCGATACGGCCGAAGGCGACATCTCCTTCTACAAGCAGGGCGACTTCGTCGACCTCTGCCGCGGCCCGCACCTCCAGGACTCGAGCCCGATCAAGGCCGTGAAGCTCCTCTCGCTCGCCGGCGCCTACTGGCGCGGGGACGAGAAGCGCCCGCAGCTGACGCGCGTCTACGGGACGGCGTTCTTCGACCCCAGGGACCTCGAGGAGCATCTGCACCGGCTCGAGGAGGCCAAGAGGCGCGATCACCGGCGGCTCGGCAAGGACCTGCAGCTCTTCGACTTCTCCGAGCTCGCGCCGGGGATGCCGTTCTGGCACCCGCGCGGGATGGTGATCTGGAACGTGCTCGAAGACCTGCGCCGCCGCGAGAACGCGAGGCGGGGCTACAACGAGGTGCGCACGCCGCAGCTCTACGACTCCGACCTCTGGCGCACGTCGGGCCACTGGGAGAAGTACCGGGAGCACATGTTCCGGCTCGAGATCGAGGACCGCGACTTCGGCCTCAAGCCGATGAACTGCCCCGGCCACTGCCTCCTCTACTCGCTCGGCCCTCACAGCTATCGCGAGCTGCCGCTGCGCATCGCGGAGGCCGGCAACCTGCACCGCAACGAGCTCTCCGGCGTCCTGCACGGGCTCCTCCGGGTGCGGCACTTCGTCCAGGACGACGCGCACATCTACTGCACCACCGAGCAGATCCAGGACGAGCTGCTCGGCTGTCTCGACTTCGCGTACTACCTCTACGACCTCTTCGAGCTCGACATGCGCGTGGAGCTGTCGCTGCGGCCGGAGAACAAGCTCGGCACCGACGAGGAGTGGGATTTCGCCGAGGAGGAGCTCCGCAAGGCGCTCGCGGCCAAGGGGCTCGAATACGTCGAGAGCCAGGGCGAGGGCTCCTTCTACGGGCCGAAGATCGACCTGCACATGTCGGACTCGCTTGGCCGCAGCTGGCAGCTCGGCACCGTGCAGCTCGACCTCCAGATGCCGAAGCGCTTCGGGCTCACCTACCAGGGCGACGACAACGCCGAGCACACGCCGGCGATGATCCACCGCGCGCTGCTGGGGTCCCTGGAGCGCTTCGTCGGCGTCTACCTCGAGCACACCGGCGGTGAGCTGCCGCTCTTCCTCGCGCCCGAGCAGGTGCGCATCCTGCCCGTGGCGTCGACCCACCTGGCCGACGCCGAGTCGCTGGCCGACCGGCTCCGCGCGGAGAGCTTCCGGGTCTCGGTCGACGAGCGCGAGGAGACGCTCGGCCGGCGGATCCGCGATGCCGAGCTCGCCAAGGTGCCCTACGTCGTCGTCTGGGGCGACCGCGAGTCGCTCGACTCCGTCGCGGTTCGGCGACGGGGTGGTGAACAGTCTGCAACGAGCGCGAACGCGCTCCTCGACGAGCTTCGCGCCGCTGCTAGTATCTGAACCCTGCAAGCAGGAGCATCGTTTCCTCACCTCCGGAGCCGCGGGCTCATCGGAGGTTCAACCGAATTGGGGAATTGACGGGCTGCCTGCGTGCAGCTTTTCGTTTGTCTAAGAGGAGGACGCAGCACAACTTGGTGACGTATCAGTGAGGCCGCGGCGCAGGTTCGAGCAGTCCAGGCCGCAACAGGACACGACTCGTATCAACGAGTCCATTCGTGTCCCGCGCGTGCGTCTGGTCGACTCGGACGGCTCCCAGGTCGGCATCAAGCCGACGGCCGAAGCGCTCGAGTACGCCTACTCCAAGGATCTGGACCTGGTCGAGGTCGCCGCAGGAGCTGACCCGCCCGTGGCCCGGATCATGGACTACGGCAAGTACAAGTACGAGCAGGAGCAGAAGGCCAAGACTGCGAGGAAGCACCAGTCGCAGATCCAGGTCAAGGAGATCAAGCTCCGCCCAAAGATCGGCGTGCACGACTACGAGACGAAGAAGGGGCACGTCGTGAGGTTCCTGGGCAACCGGGCCAAGGTGAAGGTGACGATCATGTTCAGGGGCCGCGAGCAGACGCATCCGGA